>CAJUMS010000138.1 GCA_910587465.1 uncultured Oscillospiraceae bacterium | reverse complement strand
TACACGACGCTCTTCCGATCTCGCATCGAGAAGCTCGCCGTTGAGCTTACCGCCGAATTAGCCGCGCAGGGGAAACAGATAGCGCTTGTTGAAGCAGCGGATATAAGAGACACAGGCAAACTGCTTTCCTCTATTGTGGAAGAACACAGCGGCAATTACGGCTATGTGAAATGCAAGTGCGGCTACGCGGTATACGTCGAGTTCGGCACGGGCGTTGTCGGCAGCAGAAAGCCGCACCCCGATATTTCGATAGCGGGCTGGAAGTATGATGTGAACGGTCACGGCGAACTCGGCTGGTGGTACCCTGGCAAGGACGGCAAATATCATTGGACTAAAGGAATGCCGTCGCGCCCGTTTATGTACAATACGGCGCAGCAATTACGAAAGATTGTTATTCCGACAGCGAGGGGGCTGATGTCATGATAGATGTTGAAAATTACGTCGTTGACAAGGTGGCAAAGGCTCTCCGCGCGGAGTTCAAGGGTATTTTCGTTGTATCGACCGATACCGACGCGCCGTCGAAATTCCCCGCGGTGTGCTTCTGGGAACAATCCAATGTTCCGCTCGCGAAAACGCAGACGGCGCACTGCCGCGAGAACCACACCGAGTTGATGTATCAGGGCAATATTTACAGCAACCTCATGAGCGGAGGCAAACGGCAGTGCCGCGAGATCGCCGCCGTGATCGACAGGGTAATGACGGAAATGGGCTTTATCCGTATTTTCGGACAGCCCGTGTTAAATCCCGCCGACACCTCTATAAGCCGCTATGCACTGCGGTATAAGGGGATAGTCGGCAAAGACGGAATAGTTTATACAAGTTAGGAGGAAATTATGGCAAATGTTAAAGCGGGTATTCCGCTGTCTACGGCGGGAACTGAATTAGCGTGGGCGGTCGAGACTACCAAAGGCACAATGCCCACATCGGCGAGGTTTATCCCTGATATTATCTCCATGCCCGATATGAGCGCGGAGCCGGAAAAAATCGACGTTACCGATCTGTCGTGCCTGAAGTACAAGAAGTTCATTCAGGGTCTAATCGACCTCTCGGGAGCAAGCTCTTACAGCGCTAATCTTACCGCACTTCTTTATGAAGAATGGAACAAGCTGTACGCAGCATATGAGACGGCAAAGAAATCGGGCTTGCAGACATGGTTCTTTATTGCTACTCCCGGGCTTCCGACAGTAGCGTTTCCCGGAGAGCCGGGAACGCTGCCCGTTCCCGGTAAGGAAGTCAACCAGCAGAACAAGATCAACCTAAGTATTACCGTTTCGGGCGAACCGCAGTGGACTGACGACGATATTACAATCACTTATCCGCAGAGCAGCGATGGCGGATTATAATCAACGACAAACAGGAGGACAAATTTATGAAAAAGGTTACAATTACAACAGCGGACGGAAAAAAGTACACGCTTGCTTTTAACAGAAAGACGGCGGCAATGTACAACGATTTGGGCTATACGGCGAACGACCTCAGAGAAAAGGCGCTTGCCGCGGTGCCCGTGTTTATCTGGTGCGCGTTTAAGGCTAATCACCCGTCTATCAAGCAGAGCAAAACGGAAACGATCTGGGACGAGCTTTCCCGTAAGTCCAGAAATGACGTTCTTGACGCGCTTGTCGAGATGTATTCCGATACCTATACTTCCCTTTTGGGCGACGAGAACGCCAAGGAGGACGACGAGGGAAACTCGGCGACGGTGGAGTTCGAGGAGTAATTCCACCGGAGACAAAAAGCTTAGCCGACATATTCAACGAGGCTTGTCCACAATATATGTCGATTGGAATGTCTTACGGTGATTTCTGGGAGGGCGACGTCGCTCTCCCAAAGTTTTACCGCGAGGCGTTTAAAATACGTCAGGAGCGCGAGCGCGAGCAGACGAATTTCGCGGCGTGGCTGAACGGACTGTACACGGCAAAGGCATATGCGGTCGTTCTCGGAAACGCGTTCGCCGACAAGAACGCCGAGCCGCTGGAATACTTCGACAAGCCTATCCCGCTCACCCCCGGGGAGCAGCCGCCTCCCGACCCCGAGCAGGAGCGCCTGCGTATGCGTATCGCACTGGATAACTTTGTGAATTTTTATAAGAAGAAAGAATAAACTCGAAATATGTCCCCTCTTGTATAGAGGGGATCAATTTTTATAAAAACATGTTTAAATTGACTTGACAAATGAAATAATATATTGTATAATTGGTATAGCAATTTCAAAAAAAGGCTTTTTTGAAATTAACATTTAATAATTTGGCGATGTTATTTAAAATTTGTCGATTTTTGATATGTTAGCAAAAGGGGAATTATAATGCAATCGTTGAAAAAACTATTTTATTTTGATCGAAAGAAATATCAAAAAGAGTATGAGGAACGTTTTAATGACGAAAATACAATACACTTAAAAATATCAATTGGAGAGCACCCTGCGTTTTTTTGTCGTACGGTAGAAATGTATCAACAGTTGCTGTCAATTGAAAAAACCGATAAAAACATCCGCGTTTTACAATCAAGGTTACCGGGAATTGCCTTGAAACAATTTGCTCAACGGTGTCTTATCAGTGAAATTGTGCTTACTAATAATATCGAAGGCGTACACAGTACGCGTAAGGAAATTGGAGGCATACTGTCAAATCTTGCAAAACAGGACAAGCGTCGCCGTTTTACAGGACTTGTAAAAAAATACAACGCCCTTATGACTAATAACAAAATTCCAATAAAAACTTCTGAAGATATTCGTAGCATTTATGACGATATTTTTTATGAGGAGATAAGGGCAACAGATATTACAAATCTCCCCGACGGAAAAATATTCAGGGCAAATCCGGTGAGTGTTTATTCTCCAACGGGAAAGGAAATTCATAGAGGAGTTTCGCCTGAAAGCAGAATAATATCCGATATGAATAAAGCTTTGGATTTTCTTAATGACAATAGTGTTGATACGCTTTTCCGAATAGCGGTATTTCATTATCTTTTTGGCTATATTCACCCGTTTTATGACGGAAATGGGCGCACAAGCAGATTTATCAGCAGCTATCTTTTATCGCGGGAATACAGTCAGTTGATAGGTTATCGGATATCTTACACGATAAAAGAAAAAATCTCCAAATATTATAAAGCTTTCGATACCTGTAATTCCCCTATGAATAAGGGAGACTTGACGCCGTTTGTAGAGATGTTTCTTAATATTGTGGATATTTCTGAAAAACAATTATTTACTGCACTGAATGAGCGGATAGCACATTTACGTCACTACGTTAAAAAAACAAAGAATTTTCCTCATTCTAGTGATAAGAATATGATACAGCTTTATGATTATCTTATTCAGGCAGCACTATTTTCCGATTCGGGAATATCTACAAGAGAATTGGTAGAGTATACGAAATGCTCATATAATACCGTTATGAAATATTTAAATAAAATTCCGAACGAATTAATAATCAAAGAAAAACAAGGTTCGTTCTGCTATTATAAGCTCAATTTGGAAATGGCTGATAAATTTGAATAATTTGACTTGACATTCCCGCCGAAAAGTGGTATAATAGAAACAAGTAAATAGCTTATTTAGAGCCTTTGAGCCGTATCCCCGTTTTTCCGGGGTTACGGCTCTTTTTGTTTTAACAGGGAGGGAAATAATGGCAGAAGCAACGATTGACGAGCTCCAGATCGAAATAAGTGCGTCGAGCGCCTCGGCGGCAGATAATCTCGAAAAGCTGGCGCAGAAATTAGAGCGTCTCGGGAACGTTATACAGCCGATAGCGGCAAACAACGGTCTGGAGAAGATCGCAAAGCAGCTCAACAAGCTCAGTGCGATATCGCAGAAGATATCGCAGCTTTCGGGCTTTGAGAAAATAGGACAAGTGGTCAGCGAGCTCAGGAAGATAGAGCAGCTCGGTAACGCGCAGGACATTTCTCCGTTTATACGCAATCTGAACAAACTGCCGCGTATTGTTGCGGCTATCAGTCAGATGCCGTCGGTGGACGCGACGAAATTCCGGAAGCTTGCCGACGCGCTGAAACCGTTACAGTCGGTAAGCTCAAGCGGCATAAACAGTCTGATGAACGCGCTGCGCAAGCTGCCTAAGGTATCACAGGAGCTGTCGGGCGTGGATTTCACGCGGTTCTCGCAGCAAATCGAGCAGATATCCCGCGCGATAGAGCCGCTTGCGCGTCAGGCGGAACGCGCGGGGCAGGGCTTGACCGCCATAGCGCAGATAATGCAAAGCACGAGCAGACAGGCACGACAGAGCGCAAGCGGGAGATCTCCTCGATCCCGTGAAGGAGCTCGGACTCGGTACATTGAAATACGCGAGCTCCGCCAAGCTGACGACTTCGGCAACGAGCTTCAAGGTCGGCGATATCGTGGAGTTTACGGGCTCTACCCATTACACGAGCTCTACGGGCACACGCGGAACGGCGTGCAAGCTCGGCAAGGCGAAGATAACACGTATAGCCAACGGCACGGCGCACCCGATCCACCTCGTCAACGACGGCAGCGGCTCCACCGTTTACGGCTGGGTTAATACGGTAAACTTTCAGTTTTCCCATATTTCATTTGTGCATTTTGTATATTTACTCCCTCCTATGAGCTCCCGACCGGAGCTCCTATCTTGTAATAATGCATAAATTTTAAAATAGATCAAGTCATAATTTCTTTTCTTTTGCTTACATCTCTTTTCTTTGCTTGACAAAGAAAAGAGATGTAAGAGCGCCGCTAGGCTAAAGCCGTATGGTGATTGAAAATAGTTGGAAACTCTTTCCCGTGTAGCGAGGAACGAGCGGAACGGGATAGAGTTTTCAATTGTTTTTAGGATCCTACAAGGCTTTAAATTTGGCTCTCGTCAGCCTGCCGAAAACTGTCGCGTTTTCGGTTCAACCCCCCTGTAGCTAACAGGGGGGACTGTGTACAACAAATCACTCCTGCGCTCGCTTATCTAGAGCTCTCGCAGGTTTTAAGAACTTTAGGTGTAAAATGGACGAAAATATAATCCTTGAAGTGGATATCGTTCTTCAGCAAGCACCGCCACTATTTCTACGACATCATTCT
>CAJUMS010000137.1 GCA_910587465.1 uncultured Oscillospiraceae bacterium | reverse complement strand
CTTGCATTATACTTCTTTGAGAATTTGGTGTCAAGTTTTATTATACAACATCATTTCGATAACGGTAGGTCGCTCGGGATCTGCCCCGAGGTGGATAAGTTCCACCAGATTACAGAGCAGACGGAAGTTCAGGAGCCGAAAATGTCGATGTAAAAAATCGGCGCGAAAATTTGTAAAGGAGTGGTTTTATAGCAATTAAATTCTTTGACTGCTTCGCAGGAATCGGCGGTTTTCGCAGCGGTCTCGAGCAAGCGGGTGGCTTTGAATGTATCGGGAGCTGTGAAATAGACCGCTATGCTGCGGCGGCTTACAAAGCAATGTACAACACCGAAAAGGAGGTCTTTTACAATGACGTTACAGGAATTGATACCGCAGGAATGCCCGATTTCGACTTGTTCGTCGGCGGTTTTCCATGTCAATCATTCGCGGGCTGCGGACTTAGAAAAGGCTTTGCCGATCCCCGCGGAGCTCTTTTCTTTGAGCTTGCCCGAATCATCCGAGATAAGCGACCTGCAGCTTTTCTGCTTGAAAACGTCAGAGCGCTTCTTGTCCATAATCAAGGGAAAACCTTCAGGAAAATCCTCCTTACGCTTTCTGAGCTGGGGTATATTGTTGAATGGCGTGTGCTTGACACAAAAAGTTGGCTGCCCCAAGAACGAAAGCGCGTCTACATTGCCGGACATCATCGAACCGACCGCGCCGGAGAAATATTTCATTTCGAAGAACGCGGCGGCAAAGATCTGTGCAAGATCATCGGAGGAACGCAAGGACAGCGTGTCTATGACATCAACGGAATTGCCTGCACCCAATGCGCAGGTGATGGAGGGCAAGGCGTTCATACGGGGCTTTATACCGTTGACATGAATCCCGATCCGAAACTGTTGGATTACATCCGATGTATCGTTGCGAGATACGATTCGGGAATCACAAATTTCAAGGGAACAAGCTCGGGCGTGTTGGTTGAAATGAGTCCGATGGTGATCGATCTTGCGGACAAAAGCGAGTACTTCGAGTCGGAACGCACAGCCTATGCCGTTGTCGTTGTTGATGAAAACGGGAATATAAGGTATTTTCGGATAAGAAAACTGATGCCGATTGAAGCATGGCGCGCTCAGGGCTTTGCAACCGAACAGTTTGATAAGGTCGCAGCGCTTGGAATAAGCGACAGCCGTCTTTACAAAATGGCGGGAAATGCGGTTTCGGTTCCGGTTATCAAGGCGATAGGCGAAAAAATCCGCGACATAATTTTTGACGGAGGGAGTGAGATAGATGCCGAACCATATTATGAACCGCCTGCGCTTGGAGGGGGATCAGAACAGAATTGATGAACTTCTGAGCAGCGTTAAAGGCAAGGATTCTGTGTTGGACTTCAACCAAATAATTCCCATGCCGGAATCGCTGAATATCGAAGCGGGAAGCCGCACGGAGAAAGGGCTGAAAGCGTATAAGGATTTTGTGTACGTCTACACCTTTGCCGGAACTGAGCAAAAGGATTTGCTGAATATTCCGAAAGAAAAAGAGGGAATTTTTCTCCGAGCGCGGCAGGACATCAGGCGCGACGAATGGGAGCTCGGTAAAACGGCGTTTCAAAACGAGCAGAAATACGGCGCGGCGACTTGGTACGAATGGGCGCGGAGTAACTGGGGAACAAAATGGTCGGCGTATAACGCGGAAATCGGCGAAGATAACACGATCACATTCAATACAGCTTGGTCGCGCGCGATGCCCGTGATCCAAAAGCTCGCAGAAAACTTTCCCGATCTCAAATTTGAGTACTGTTGGGCTGACGAGGATCTGGGCGTAAATACGGGAATGGCTGAATTTGAAAACGGAGAAGTCACCTTTGACGAGTTCTACAACGCACATTCCCGCGACGCGTATGAGCTTGCTGCAAACCTTTGGAAACTTGGCCTCGAGGACGAAGGCTATGTTTTTAATGAAGAAACCGGATCGTATGATTACCACTCCGACGAACCGGACGAAAGCCCGACCATGAGCTGAAAGGAAAAAACATGAAACCGATAAACGCTAACGAAGCGGATTACGAACGCTTTGAAATTCTCGGTCATGACGCGCTTTTTACTTGCTTGCGGATTGATCGGAAATCGCTCCCCGAGGGGCTTCACGCCTATGATATCCGCGACAGCGATGATTGTGACGGAACGCCCTCCGAGGTAAAAAAATTCGTGATGGTCAACCATTGGGGAACGGTCGTCACGCGAGAGCCTATCGAGGGCGCGGACGAGGGGATTGTTCTCGAAGATGAGGACTACAACTACCTCGGCGAGAACATGACGCTCGACGAATTCGCAAATCCCGCTCCAAATATGGAGCAAACCATGTAATAAATAATTGTGTTCGCCTGTGAAACAGCAGGTGCAGCACGACTCCAAATTAAATACGGTTGATTGGTCACCTCGCTGTTTTGCAGGAAACACGATTTGGAGGTGATCAAAAATAAATAGTTTTTTAAGTTGGATCGGCGGTAAAAAAAGCAGCCGCGATATAATTGTTCCGAGATTTCCTCTTTATTACGAGAAGTATATCGAGGTTTTCGGTGGCGGCGGCTGGATACTGTTCGCGAAGCCGCCGGGGAACGATCACGAAATATTCAACGACGCGAATTCAAATATATCAAATTTGTTTTATTGCGTCCGCGAACACAGCGAGGAACTGATTGAGAAGCTGAAATATGTGCTGAACTGTCGTGAAGATTTCGATAGAATCAAGCATATCATCAGCGAAAAAGCCGAGATCGGCGATGTGCAAAGAGCCGCGAATTTCTATCAATTGATAAGGTATTCATACGCAAGCGGCTGTGACAGTTTCGGTGGAAAACCACACTCAATGTGGGGTAATTTTCCGCTTATAGAACAGGCTTCGCGGCGGCTGCAAAAGGTCGTAATCGAGAATAAGGATTTCGAGAAACTCATCTCTGCTCAGGACAGTGAGGTGAGCTTTTTTTATTGCGATCCGCCGTATTTTTCGACCGAAAGTTATTACGAAAACGTAGGCTTTACGACCGCCGATCATGAGCGTTTGCGGGATTCGCTGAAAAATATTTCGGGGAAGTTTTTAGTTTCGTATAACGACTGCCCCGAAATACGGGCGCTTTATGAGGGGTACGAAATGTATTCGTATGAGCGCTTGAACAATATCCGCCAGAGGTTTGACGGCGGGAGTATGTTCGGCGAGCTGCTCATAGCAAATTACGACTTGAATGAAAGGCTGAATACCAATCAGCAGATTTCACTTTTCGAATTGGAGGACAATTATGGTGACATTTAACAGCAGAATTACGAAAAACGGAAATATCAAGATGTCGGCGCAGTTGAGAGAAATCCTTGCTCTCGTGCCGAACGACAAGGTTACCGTCACGATTGACTGCGACTTTGATGATGAGATCAAAATTCCGCAGGAGTTTCTTGACGAGGCCGGGATTCCCGAGGACGCGGTACTCGAGGTAAGTGCTTATGACGGCTGTGTTTTGGTGCAGGAGGCTTGCGATGAATGATAACGAAATAATTCTTTTTAAGAACGAGGAATTTGGCGAGATCAGAACGATGAATATCGACGGCGAGCCTTGGTTTGTCAGCAAGGATGTTGCATTAACATTAGGATATACAAATCCAACGAAAGCGCTTAATGACCATGTTGATAAAGAAGATATGAGTTTTAACGAAACGTTAAAACTCAGCAGACAGTCGGGAGTTTGGCTTATTAACGAAAGCGGTTTGTACAGTCTTATCCTTTCGAGCAAGCTGCCGAACGCAAGAAAATTCCGCCATTGGATCACAGCCGAGGTCCTTCCCTCTTTGAGAAAGCACGGTGCGTATATCACAGCGGAAACTTTGCACAAGACCATGAGCGATCCGCGCGTGCTGGCAAAGCTGCTCACCACACTTGCTGACGAACAGGACAAGCGCAGAAAACTTGAAGAAGAAAATGCTTTCCTTTCGGTAAAGGCGAATTATTATGACCGCATTTTGAACAGCAAGAATGCAGTTCCCGTGACGCAGATTGCAAAGGATTATGGCATGAGCGCTATAGCGTTCAACAGAATGCTTCACGATTACGGGATTCAGTATTCTATCAGAAATTCTTGGGTGCTTTACGCGGAATATGCGAACCTCGGATATACGCAGAGTAAGACCTATGCGATTGACGAGGATAAGGCGGTTATGCATACTTGCTGGACTCAGGCGGGACGATTTTTTTTGTACAATTTCCTTGCCGAGCGCGGGATAATGCCGATGTGTGAACGGGAGGATTATGATGAAACCCTTGTATAAATATTCGGCTGAAACGGCAAAGCACGACGGTGAACTTGACGTCTGGCGGGAAAGCAAAAACGAGAATATCCGATGTAGGGATTTCCTCGATGATCAGATCGCAAAGCGCTTTGACGGCATGACGCTCCCTTCGGACTGCGTAGAAAATACCGTCAAGGAATTCGGCTACGACCGCACCATGTGGGTTATTGCAAATACGATCCAAGAGCGCAAAGGTGACGGCAGATTTCACAGCAGAAATACCGAGTGGGCAAAACGTTTCAATATTCCCGATGTCCACAGGAACTACGAATTTGCGCTGAACTCGCATAGCTGTCTGGTGGACGGCGCGGCGGACGATATTCGTAAAATGTACTCGGAATTAAATCTGTTTTCCGGAGAGCATATCGTCCGGTCGGACGAGCCGCAGGATTACACGAATAAACTGTTAATTCTTCGAGATACCTCTCTGAAAGAAGAATATCGGACACCGGAAAATCAGTTGTTTTTCGCGACGGGCGGGTTCGGCTGCTCCCCCACCGCAAGCGGGCGAAAGGTGTTCGGATATTTTCTGTCAGACGGCGAAAAAGCGGAATTCTGCCGTCAGGATTTCATCGGCATTGCAGACATCAAGCATATTCCCGATTGGGCGAGGGAAAAACTCGAACAGCTTAATCAGGAGCATGAGCAATCGCAGGATAATTCGCCCGAAATGAAGATGTAATACCGCCTGTTGCCCTTTGTTGCGGCGCATCCTGCGCCGCTTTGGGGCAACTGCAGCAACGTCCTTGTTGCTGCGAAGAAATTCGCGGTTTTTGCATAAATAAATTTATTTTTTTGGAGGACATTTTTATGAGAAACTTTTTCAAGAACGCAAAGGCAAAGATCATTGGCGCGGTAACTTTTGTTAAGTCGGCTGTGTGCCGCAGGATTCAGATAACCCGCGCGGCGGCGTACAGGCTTGCGGTTCGCAGCAATACCATGCTTGCGGCAACTCGCGGCGAGAATTTCGTCGACAGCGGCATCAAGATTCTGATCGCGGTCGTGATCGGCGCGCTGCTGCTCGGCGGTCTGTATG
>CAJUMS010000136.1 GCA_910587465.1 uncultured Oscillospiraceae bacterium | reverse complement strand
GGCGACCACCGAGATCTACACTCTTTCCCTACACGACGCTCTTCCGATCTGGTACGGACGCCGTTGTCCCCTTGTTGATGTTAGTAAAACTTAATACATGGAAATATAAAATAATGTTTGGAGAAAACCCCACATTAAATAATACCACTATTTCAATAAATTGTCAATACGCATAAAATCCCTCAGAAGGGCAAAAACTCCTCGAAAATCCACAAATTTTATACAAAACGCGCATTATTTCAAGGAATTTTTATCTGTTCTTCGCTTATTTTTCATAATATGAAAAGTAATATACAAAGGAAATTTGTACAAACTAACGAATTTTAAGGTATTAGCAACGCAACGGAAACATTATCATGACCGCCGTTCTCATTGGCATATCTTATCAGATTATCGCAGCACTCCTCGGAGACGGAATCGAAACAGATATCCAGCAGATCCATGTCGTCGCCGTATGCCGAAAGCCCGTCGCTGCACAGCAGAATCATATCGTCCCTGCCCAGCGGCAGCTCGAAATAGTCGGGAGTAACGTCGCTTTCCGCGCCGATCGCACGGGTTATCTTGTTGCGCTTCGGGTGATTTCTAGCCTGCTCTTCGGTTATTTCTCCGCGGTCAACAAGCTCACGAACGTGCGAGTGATCCTTGGTGATCTGCCGAATGCATTCGTTGTCCGCGTCCGCAAACAGATGATATCCCCTGCTGTCGCCGACGTTAACGATATATGCCGTACCGCCGAACACGATACACGCGACGCAGGTCGTGCCCATTACCTCGTGAGCGTGCATTTTCGCGGTATCCCAGACCACGCTGTTAGCCGCCACAACGCTTGTTATCAGCAGATTTCTGACGGAATTCCTGCTCATTTTCTCGGAGAAGTTCTGCTTTATGCGCTCCGAAATCAGGTCGACCGCAAGCTTACTTGCTAGACCGCCCTCGCTCTCGCCGCCCATGCCGTCGCACAGTACCGCCGCGCAGGCGTTTTCGGTGAGCATTTCACCCCACACGTTGTCCTGATTTTCCGTGCGGACAAGTCCTATATCCGTCTTAGTAAAGATGTTCATAAAAACACACCCCATTTTAGTGTAAAGTTGACAGTTTGTTAATATAAATTAATTATCCGTTCTGTCGTCGCGGCGAAGCTGACCGCAGGCGGCGTTGATATCAGCACCGAGCGTTCTGCGGATCGTCGCATTTATGCCCGCCCCGAGGAGCTTTTTCTGAAATAGCTCCACATAGCGGCTTTTTTTGAATTCCCGTTCCTTTATCTCATTTATCGGTATAAGGTTTACATGACAATTTTTCCCGCCAAGCAAACTTATCAGCTCGTCTGCGGACTCGTCCGTGTCGTTCACGCCCTCGATAAGCGAATACTCAAAGCTGATACGCCTCCCGGTCGCAGCGAAATAGTCGTCGCAAGCCCTTATCAGCTCCGCAAGGTTATAGCGGTTGTTGATCGGCATTATCGCGCTCCGCTTTTCGTCGGTCGCCGCGTGCAGCGATATCGACAGCGTAACCCCGAGCTTAAGCTCCGCAAGCCTGTATATCCCGTCCACAACTCCGCAAGTCGACAGCGACAGATGCCGCAGACTCATTCCGCTGCCCTCGGAGTTCAGTATCCGTAAAAATTTGACTACGTTATCAAAATTATCTAGCGGCTCTCCGATACCCATAAGCACAATGCTGTTTACGGTGCGCCCGCTGTCGCGCTCGCTCTCGTATATTTGCAGGAGCATCTCGCTCGGCGCGAGATTGCGCACCCAGCCGGCTATCGTCGAGGCGCAGAACCTGCACCCCATTTTGCAGCCGACCTGCGTTGAGATACATAAACTGTTGCCGTGCTTATACTCCATTAAGACCGTTTCGACAGCCTCACCGTCGGAAAGCCCATATAGATATTTTACCGTATTGTCTATCCGACTTACAAGTCTTTTTTTAATATTTAGTGATTTTAAACAAAATTTTCTTGATAGCTCCTCGCGAAATTGTGCAGAAAGATTGCTCATTTGTGAAAATTCCGTTACTTTTTTCACATGCAGCCAGTCGTATATCTGCTTCGCGCGAAAGCTCTTCGCACCCATTGCGCAGATCTCGCTTGTAAGCTCTTCTCTGTCAAGGGATAGTATGTCAATTTTTTCCATAAACTCTCCAAACCGCTATTTGATACGCCTGAACGACGCGGTAAAGAACCCGTCGCCGCCGTCCTCCTCGGGGAAGAACGTCCTCATAGGACTGTTATCCGCGCCCGCGTAAGGGATAGGCTGCACGATAGGCGAGAAGTCGGGATGCGTATTCGCGAATTCTTGAGCCACCTCATCATTCTCCGCGCGAGAGAGCGTACAGGTCGAATACACCAGCGTACCGCCCTTTTTAACATACTGCGCTGAAACGTCAAGAATGGCTTTTTGAAGCCGCGGCAGCTCCTCGAATTCCTTCTCGTCCTTGTACTTTATCTCGGGCTTGCGGCGTATCACGCCAAGTCCCGAACACGGCACATCGCACAGCACCTTGTCCGCCTGCGGAAGCTCCTCGTTGAACTTAGCCGCATTGTTCTGCCGCGCCTCGATAATTCGCAGCCCGAGACGTTCCGCGCCCTTCGCGATAAGCCCTGCCCGCGCGTCGTACAGATCCATTGAGATCACGCGCCCGTTGTTGCCCATAAGCTCCGCCATTGTAAACGACTTCCCTCCAGGAGCCGCACAGATATCCAACACCGTTTCGTTGACTATCGGCTTGAGTGTCAAACAGCAGAGCTGACTCGAAACGTCCTGAACGTGGAAAAGCCCGTCCTTATACGCCGCAGACTTTTCGATATCACCCGTTTTCTCCAGTCTCACGCACCCCGATAGCCGCGGATTTACGGTCGCCTTTATACCCTCTTTTTTCAGCAATTTCACCAATTCGTCATCAGAAACTTTGGTATTATTTACCCGCGCAAAAATCGGCGGCGCACCTAACGAAGCCTTTAGCGCCTTAGCCGCGAATTCCTCACCGTACTCGACGATCCACTTGCGCGTTATCCACTGTGGGCAGGAATACTCGATAGACAGTTTCTCGGCAGGCTCAAGCCCGTCGTAATTCACTTTTTTGCCGTTCCTGATAAAATTACGCAGCATTCCATTCACAAACCCCTGAGCGCTGAACAAATGCAGCTTTTTACACAGCTTGACGCTCTCGTTGACCGCGGCGCTCTCGGGCACCGACGGCATATACAGTATCTGATAAAATCCCGCGCGGAGTATCACGACAGCTGTCGGGTCGATCTGCGTAAATGGCAGTCTGCTGTTCTGCCCTATGATGTAATCCAGCGTCATCTTCCTCTCGGTCACGCCGTAAAACAACGCCGCCGCGAAAGCCTTGTCGCGTTCCGACAAGCCCGATTCCGTCAACGCGTTATCCAGCAGGATATTGGAATATGATTCGCTGCTCTCCATTCTCAGCAGCAGCTTGATGACCGTGAGCCGAGCGTCAGCCATAGCATACCTCCGAAATCACTTGTGATTTACCCCAAAAAACAGCCCGAAAACGCAGTGTTTTTCGAACAGAAAACAGGGCATTTTTTAACCGTCAAAAACTAATCAAAAAAACAGCATATAAAAAACTTCAAAACAGTTTTACAATGCGAAACACAGGCATTTTAAAATGTTATAAATTCATTCAAAAAATCGCTCAAAAAAACAGCGATAAAATCTTTCAAAAACAACGTTGAAAAAACGTCCGCTATTTTCCGCCCAAAACCGCGCCCTCGGAAAGCTTCTTTCCACGCAGGAACGCGTCGGTCGGCATACGTTTTCCACCCTCGGGCTGAACCTCCGTAAGTTCCACGCAAGCACCGTCTCCGCATACCACCGCAAACGCTTTCGCGTCGACGATAGCACCTGCGGGCAGTTCGCTCGTCCGCTCCGTCAGCCGCGACCGATACACCTTCAGCCGCTTGCCGTCGAGGAACGTATAGCAGCACGGCGCGTCCGCCATCGCGCGGATAAGGTCGTAGACCCGTTTAGCAGGCTGCGTAAAGTCGATATTCAGCTCCTCCTTGGTGATCATCTGCGCGTAGCTCGGCTCGCGGCAGTAGGTTTGCGCTGATCGTACCGCAGTGCCGTTTTCGAGCCTCACGAGCGTCTCGGCCATAAGCTCGCCGCTTATCTTCGAAAGTATCGCCGCAAGCTCCGTACCCGTCATTTCGGGTGTTATCACAACGTCCCGCCGCATGATGATGTCGCCCGTGTCAAGACCTTCGTCCATCATCATCGTACACAAACTCGTCTCGGTCTCGCCGTCCTGTATGCAGCGCTGTATCGGCGCCGCTCCGCGGTATTTCGGCAGCAGCGAGGCGTGCGCGTTTATACAGCCGTACTTCGGCAGCTCCAGTATCTCCTTTGGCAGTATCTGCCCGTAAGCCACGACGATTATAGCGTCGGGGTTTATCTCACGAAGCACTCTCAGTGACTCCTCCGCGTCCTCGCCCTTACGCAGCGAGCGCGGCTGATATACGGGGATATCGTTCGCGACAGCAAAATCCTTGACGGGCGAGGTCATTATCTGCTTGCCGCGGTTTTTCGGCTTGTCGGGCTGCGTAAATACCGCGCAGATCTCGTTCCCGACCGCTTTCAGCACCTCGAGAGTGTTCACCGAAAATTCGGGAGTACCCATAAAAACCAATCTCATATTCATTATTCGTCACCATCCTCATCTTCAACCCACTCTATGACCTTATCCTCGTACAGAATGCCGTTCAGATGGTCTATCTCATGACAGAACGCCCTTGCGAGCAGCTCCCTGCCGCGGTACTTCACGGGTCTGCCGAAACGGTCAAGTCCTTTTACGCGGACGTGCGCGGGACGCTTTACGATACCGCGCTTTCCCTCGCAGGAAAGACAGCCTTCCGGCTCGTACTGTCTGCCCCACATTGCGGTAATGACGGGGTTCACCAGTTCTATCTTCCCGCTGCCCGTATCTATGACGACAACGCGCTTCAGCACCCCTATCTGCGGTGCGGCAAGACCTATGCCCTGCGCATTGCACATGGTCTCGTACATATCGTCCAGCAGAGCGCCAAGCTCCTTATTGAATTCCGCGACCTCATCGCAGCGCCCGCGCAGTACAGGATCGCCGAATTGCAGTATATCACGTATCATTTCCTCGCCTCCGCGCGTTCGGGAATATCCTGTTTTACCCTGTCGATAAAGAGAATTCCCTCCAGATGATCAAGCTCGTGACACAGCGCCCGCGCCAGCAAGCCGTCTCCTGTCACCGTGAACTCCTTGCCGTGGCGGTCAAACGCCTTGACCGTGACCTTCATAGGGCGCTCCACCTCGCACCACTCCCCGGGCGCGGACAGACAGCCCTCGTTGCCTGTCTGACTGCCGTGCTGCTCGACGACCACGGGGTTCACAAGCTCGATCAAACCCTTTCCGTCGCGAACGTCA
>CAJUMS010000135.1 GCA_910587465.1 uncultured Oscillospiraceae bacterium | reverse complement strand
GCAACATCATCACCGTGACGACTGCGCTGGACAGCTATTTTGAAATGGCGGACGTGCCCGATTATTTCGCGTTTAGCGAAAACAAATCCTCCGACCAGGATATTTGCGGGACACTTGAAAACGCCTCTGCGATAGACGAGTTCCGTATCGAGGAGTTTGTCTCGATGTCCCAGTCCAATATTACGCGAGTCGGCGAACCGCTTAACGCTTCCAACCTCAGTCAGAAATTAGTATTACAGAGCGACAGAAGTTTGGGGATAAATTATTTTTTGGACGACGAAAGTATTCTTAAAAGCGTGCCGAAAGGGGAAATTTACGCTACCCGTTTCATAGAGAAAAACATGGGACTTAAGGTAGGCGACAAAATTACTGTCGAAATAGAGGGCGTAAGCCGCGAATTTACCTTTGCGGGCAGTTTCAGGGACGCTGTCTGCGGCACGGAATTGATGGGCATTAAAAGGTTTATCCTGAACGGCGAGGACTTTGACGAATATATGTCCGATGAGACGATAAAAAATACGTATGGCGGAAAATTCTTATACATACACACCGCCGACCTTGACAGAACCCTGTCCCAGATCGCGGATCTATCCGATGGCTTTACCTTTTCGGGCGATGCGGAGATGCTGGATCAAGCCTATATTTTTGATATGATAATCATGAGTCTTATCCTTGCAATAAGCCTTATTCTCATAATCATATCCTTTGCGGTGCTGCGGTTCACCATAGCCTTTACCATCTCCGAGGAGTTCCGCGAGATAGGCGTTATGAAAGCAATGGGCATACGCAACATAAAAATTCGGGGACTGTACCTTACAAAATACGCCGCTATTTCCATTGTCGGCGCAGCGCTCGGCCTGATACTCAGCTACCCGTTTGGGAAAATGCTTATCAATCGTTCCACGGAGTTTATTATAATAGACAGCGGCAGTAACGCTTTTGTCAATATCGGCTGCGCGGTTCTGGTAGCGGTTGTCATTCTCCTGTTCTGTCTCGGCTGCACGGGCAGGGTGAGCAAAATGTCTCCGATCGACGCTGTAAGAAACGGGCAGACAGGGGAACGCTTCCGCAAAAAGAGCGTTATGAGCCTTGGAAGATCGCGGCTTGGCACAACGGCTTTCCTTGCCGCAAACGATATTGTAAGCAGTCCCAAACGCTACGCTGTCATTGTTTTTACGTTTTTTCTGTGTATGTCGCTGCTGATAATGCTTTCCAATGCCACGGCATCTCTGAAAAGCGGAAAGCTGCTGAAATATTTCGGGGAGGCGGACTGCCACGCCGTTACGGACATCGGCGACGAAGCTGTGAAATTTATGACCGTTGACGGACATGAAAAGGTTAAAAAATATCTTGATGATATGGATCAGACCCTTGCGGAAAACGGTATGCCCGCGGAATGTATGACGGAATATTATATTTATACGATGATAAGATACGGCGAATATAAAAGCAAGACAACTATACTTCAGGGTACAGGAACAACAATGGATATGTACGAATATTTAGAGGGTACTCCTCCCCAAAACAGCGGCGAAATTGCAGTGACGACCCTTTTGGCAAAAAAGCTGGATGCAGATATAGGCGATACTGTTACCATGTCCTACCCAACGGGCGAAACGGCGGAGTTCATTATAACCGCTCTGTATCAGTCAATGGTTAATCAGGGTATTTCCGTGAGGGCCTATACCGACTGCGATATAAACTATCTCGCAGCAAGCGGTTCCCCTGGTACACAGATAAAATTTACCGACGACCCCGACGATGAGGAAGTATTACGCAGAATGGAAAAGATCAAGGAGCTTTACCCTGAATTTTCAAGCGTTAAAACAGCAGGCGAAACTGTAAATGATACCACTGGAGTCGGCGATGCCATAGACGCGGTGAAAAAAATGTCCGCCATCCTTATGGTAATTTTAGCCGCGCTTATCACCGTGCTTATGGCGCGTTCCTTTATCGCGAAGGAGCAGGCGGAGATCGCCCTCATGAAAGCCATAGGCATAAGGAATACCAAGATATACGGACAGTACACGTTAAGATTTTTTATTACGGCAGCGGCGGCTGTCCTTATTGCGGAGCTTTTGGGTATGCCCCTTACAAAGCTTTGCTTCGACCCTATTTTCAGGACGATGGGACTTGAAATGGGCGTAGAATATATGCAAAACCCTGTGGAGATATACGCAGTATTCCCCGTTATCGTCCTTACCGCCACAGCCGTAAGCGCGTTTTTGACCTCTCTGTACACAAGAAAAATCAAATCCTCCGATACGGCAAGCATTGAATAATGAAAGGAAGAAGCAATTATGAATATTCTCGAAGTAAAAGACCTCTGCAAAACGTATATCGTAAACAAGCGGCAGAACAACGTACTAAAAAACATAAATTTTGCGATTGGCGAAGGAGAAATGGTCGCTGTTATGGGACCGTCTGGCTCTGGAAAATCCACGTTACTGTACGCAGTTTCGGGCATGGATGATGTTACCGCAGGAGATGTGAATTTCTGTGAAAAAAATATTGCAGGGATGGGCGAAAGAGAACTTGCAGACCTGCGCCTTGACGAAATGGGTTTTATCTTTCAGCAAATGTATATGCTGAAAAACCTCACCATATTGGATAATATCATACTTCCCGCAACGCAATCCAAAAAGCTTCGCGAACCCCGCAAGGAAACGGCGCGGCGCGGTCAGAATTTAATGCGCAGGCTCGGCATTATCGACATCGCCGACAACGACATCAACGAGGTTTCGGGCGGTCAGCTTCAGCGGGCGTGTATCTGCCGCAGTATGATGAACAATCCGAAAATGATTTTTGCCGACGAGCCGACAGGGGCTTTGAACCGCACTTCCTCCGACGAGGTAATGGAAGAGCTTGTAAAATTAAATTCTGAGGGAACAACAATCATGCTTGTTACTCACGATGTTAAGGTCGCGGCAAAATGTACAAGGGTCATGTACATTGTTGACGGGAACATAAAGGGAGAGTACGACTTAAGCGACTGTTCCACGCAGATGAGAGAACGGGAGCGTGCATTGAATAACTGGCTTCTGGAATTAGGGTGGTAGAATGGATATTCTTATTGTTGAGGACAACAAGGAGCTTGCTGATCTGCTGTGTGATTTTCTCCGCACGGAAAATTATACGGTATCGGCGGTTCAAACAGCCGAAAAAGCCTTGCTGCTGTACGAACGATACAGCGCAAGGCTTGTCGTGCTTGATATCATGCTACCCGATAGGGACGGATTTTATGTTCTGGAAAAAATCCGCAGGTCAAGCAACACGCCCATACTGATTGTAAGTGCGAAAACAGAAAAAGAAGACAAGCTGAACGGACTGAATCTCGGCGCAGACGATTATATAGAAAAGCCATATGATATTGATATTATGCTCGCAAAAATAAGAGGGATTTTTAAGAGACAATACGCTCTTGATGAAATTACCGACGGCAATATACGCATAAATAAGGCGAGCCGTGTCGTTTACAAAAATGAAAAAGAACTTGAAATGACCACGAAGGAATTTGAGCTGCTTCTGCTTTTAATGGAGAATAAGGGCAGGGCTTTAAGCAAGAAATACATTTTTGAACAGGTCTGGGGCAGCGACAGCTTTTCAGAACAACAGACACTGACGGTACACATAAAATGGCTGCGACAGAAAATAGAGGACTCCCCAAAAAATCCTAAAAAAATAGTTACTGTATGGGGGGTGGGTTATAAATATGAAAGCGTTTAACAGAATTTTATCGGTAGTTGCGGTTGCCGTGATCCTATTGTTTGCTGTCGTGAATCTGATTCTTGCTACCGACAAAACCAACGACGGCAGACTATACCGCGTAGAGATAAGCCGCCTTGTTCGAGAAATAGAAGCGAATGGTTCTGCCAACATTTCCGAATGTGAGTATGTAACAAATATTGAGCGATACGGAGAAAAATTTTACAGCACGGACAGCGACTATGTTATCTGTGAAATAAACGGAGAACTTTATCGTTTTGATTACAATACAAATGGCTACTCCGAAAAAACGCAGCTTACAGGAATTGTAAATGCCGTTCTCGTTGTTATGGCGATTTTAATCATAACGGTTTTACTTTATATAAAATTCGCAATTCTTATGCCCTTTGAACGTCTGAGCGGTATCCCTTACGAGCTTTCAAAGGGTAATCTCGCCGCGCCGATAAAGGAAACGAAAAACCGTTTTTTCGGAAAATTTCTTTGGGGGATCGATATTCTCCGTGAAAATATAGAACAGCAAAAGCAGCGCGAACTGGAAATGCAGAAAGAAAAGAAAACACTGCTGCTATCGCTCTCGCACGATATTAAAACGCCGCTTTCCGCTATAAAATTGTACTCGGCAGCACTGTCGAAAAATTTGTATTCGGACGCGGAAAAGCAGCACAAAATCGCTGAAAACATCAACGAAAAAGCGGACGAGATCGAGGGCTATGTTTCACAGATTATAACGGCTTCAAGAGAAGATTTCTTCAGCCTTGAAGTGAATATGGGCGAGTTTTATCTTTCGGAACTTGTTGAAAAAATTGCGGGATATTACAGGGAAAAACTGGCACTTATCAAAACAGATTTTATTATCGGAAAATATAAAAACTGTCTGCTATCGGGGGATTTGAGCAGGAGCGTTGAAGTGATGCAAAACATTATGGAAAATGCCCTCAAATACGGCGATGGCAGATGTGTGGAATTGATTTTCCTCGAAGACGATGAATGCGTCCAAATTGCGATCATGAACGGCGGTTGTACGCTTGTGAAGGACGATTTGCCGCATATTTTCGAGAGTTTTTGGCGCGGAGCAAATGCGGGAAACATTGGTGGTAACGGGCTGGGGCTTTACATTTGCAGACAGCTCATGCGCAAGATGAATGGCGAAATTTTTGCGAAGATCGACAATGACATCATCACTGTCACCACAGTTTTCGCAAGAGCGTGAATGATTGAAAATTGAAAAAGCCATGCAAAGGATATGTAAATATATGCGAATCAATCACACAAAAGAAATAGCTTATTATTCGAAAATAATAGAGAGGTATTTGAAAAATGAAATTAGAATGGATACGCTGCCCCATCTGCGGTAGTAAAACTCGTGACAGAATTAGAGAAGATACCGTTTTGAAAAACTATCCTCTCTACTGTCCGAAATGCAAGCAGGAAACTTTGATTAAAGTTAAGAGCTTACAAGTAACTGTTATAAAAGAGCCAGACGCTTAAGACGCAGAGCCGATGAACTTGCTCACAAGCCTGCCGACTCTGCGCATTATGTGTCTGGCTTTTTGGTGAAATGTTGTTTGCCCGATAAATAGGAAATTATAGCAAATAACCTATAGCGATGAAAAGATAGCTATATAGGTATTTCCTGTTTAATCTTAGATACATTACACCGCTAAGAAGAGAGTTTGAAATTTTCTCTGTAAATTCAGTTCTTCTATGATAATGATTT
>CAJUMS010000134.1 GCA_910587465.1 uncultured Oscillospiraceae bacterium | reverse complement strand
GTAAACCATGGCTGGTCTGTCATGGATTTACCCGACAAATATATTATAGTAGGTGGAATTATATGGATAAGATGAATATGAAGGTGGCAGTTTGTGATGATGAAAAAATATTTCACAAAGAAGTTTCCTGCCTTTTATGCAAATACATGAAAACGCGAAACATAGAAATATATACGGATTTCTACGAAAACGGCGAGAAACTCCTGAAATCCCAAAAAGAATACGACATTGTTTTTATGGACTACCAGATGGAGGGTATCAACGGCATAGAAACAGCCGTAAAACTGCGCGAGGTCAATTTCGACAGTGTCATCATTTTTATAAGTGCATATCCGGCGGCGGCATTGGACGCGTATGAAGTAAAGACCTTTCGCTTTCTTGTAAAGCCCATAGATGAGGCGAAGTTGTTTAAGTCGCTCGATGACTATTTAAGGTCGATCGATTTTGATAATATACTTTTTCTTAGTACCCATGAGGGTAATTATAAAATCAAAATGTCGGAAATAATTTATCTGGAGGGCGACGGGAAATACACAACTGTGAGAACCAAAAAGCAATCGCTCCGAATTCACTTAAATCTCAAACAATTGGAGCTGAAGCTTCCTCAATCAAAATTTATACGATGCAGCAAGTCATTCGTAGTCGGTTTTTTGCACATAAGCAATCATGACAGCTCTGAGATATTATTTGATAACGGCGAGAAAGCAAAAATCGGCGCACACTATGCTGCGAAATTCAAGACTGAATTTCAATATTACATAATGCGATACAACGAGGTACATTCGATATGATAATTACAACGAACATTTTGGATTTTTTTTGCGGTCTTATTGAGATATCGGCAATAATTATCTGTTTAAAAATATTCGGAATATATAACATAAGCACAATAGCCAAGCCCCGCTTTATATTTGCATTTTTCGCTTATACGGGAATATCAATTCTGGATTTTTTCCTTATTGGCACATATGAGTATTCCGCTGGTTTCCTCATGACAATATTATATTTTGTAAAATTGCTGCTTCCGATATTTTTGATATTTGGCAGTATCGATCTTAAAATTGGTTATTTTACTGCTCTAATGGAATTTAGCGTTTCTTTTTTGTCCGATAGTGTGACTTGTATTTTTCCCCATACGCTTGAAACCGTGCCAACAAATATTTCCCCTTACGTGAATTTGTTTGTTCAGATATTCATATTTGTAATGCTGCTTTTAGTTATAAAAAAAACGGATACGAAGAGGGTAAGTATCATTCTTAAAATGATACCGGCGCGTGTTTTTGTTTTGCTGCTGCTAACGGTTTTATGCTTGGGTTTGTTAGTATCATTAGTAAGCTTTAACACAGACAACTATTTGCTTAAAGAAAATCTGCTGATAGCAATTATCATTCTATTGGCTGTGATTTTGGCACACATTATAATGCTGCTGTTTCTGAATGTTATTGCTAAACAGCACTTCACGGTTACATCGCAAATGATGGAGAAACAGGTTGAGCTTCAGATCAGTCACTATGAGGAGCTTGAAAAAATTGACACCGAGATGCGAAGATTTCGTCACGACTACACTAATCATCTGCAAAGCATACTGTCTTTGATACAGATGGAGGCGTACACGGATGCGGAGGAATATATACAAAAAATAAAAAAGACCGCATACAGATCCGGCGCTATAATGTTCTATTCGGGGAACAAACTGGCGGACGCGATTCTTGCGGATAAATCGGCGTTGATCAGCGAAAACTGCAGAATAGATTATTCCGGAATAATGCCGAGCTCAATCGCAAATGTCGATCTGTGCGTTATACTGTCTAACTCACTGGATAACGCCATTGAGGCATGTCGGGAGATCAATTCGCCATGTACGATTTCGGTATCTGTGGGAGAACAGCAAGGGTATTTAGTTATGTCAGTAAAAAATCCAACCGCGCATTCGGACAGCTTTTACAACATCCCGCCCACTTCAAAATCCGAAAAGGAGCAGCATGGAATGGGATTGTATAACATCGAAAGCGCGGTCAAGAAAAATAACGGTCAAATGAAGATAAAATGTGAAAACGGAGTATTTGAACTTATGATCACGATGAAACTATAACCGCTAATAAGTTTTGTTTTTTCGCGTTTTGGGTGAACGTTTGATGGATGCGACATTTTCCGGATTCACATCTTCAAAGCTTTTCATAAACTCGATTGGCACGGGCTTTGGCGGAAATCTCTCCAGCACAGCCGCTTCAACCTCTCGGCTGTCGGCGTATTGCACCTTTCGCTCGGACTTCTCGGAGATCGAATAAGCGTCCTCGAACGCAATCCCCCACTTGAAGAACAGTTTGAGCCGCGTTTTCATCGGGTGACAGCCCGTTTTCATCACTATGAAGTGACCTTTCGGCATGGACTTCAGCTCGTCAACGGTCATGAGAGGTCGCTCTATCATTTGCAGTTGACGGTTGTCGCCGTCCCTGCCGCTTGAGCGCGTAACCGTTCCGCTGAGAACGGTCTGCTTGCCGAGGTTTTGGGACATCGCCTCGGCGGTCTTGGAGTTGGGGGCGAATGCTCCGAACAACGTGCATTGGCAGTTGTCAACGATGATCTCCGCGCCCTCTTTGCCGTAGGTTTTCTCGAACTGCGCGAGGGATTGGATTATCGCCACGATGGAAACCTTTCGGGAGCGCGAGGCGGAGAATATCATCTCTAATCCGTCAATCTTGGGCAGCGTGCCCACTTCGTCCATATAGAACATCACGCGCTTATCGAGCGTACCGCCTTTCTCGTCGGCAACGGTAAGTATCTCTCGGTAGAGCTGCTGAAAAATCAGCGAGATCAGAAAATGTTTCGTCGAATCTTCCTCGGGGAGTTGTTCGACAATAACCTCATCAATTTTTATTCCGAGACGGTCAAGCACGGCATTTTTCGCGGCGATCATACATTGATTCACGCCAAGCTTTTCTGTGTAACACTTGCTCTCGACAGGCTTTTTGTTGTTGATGTACATTATATTCATTGTACCGTTGCCAATGTCCGCGAGCATATTCACGCCCGTCATTTCTGAAAGTCTGTCAACAACTGCGGTTTAGCCCTGCGGAAAGACGCTGCAGCCTGTTATGTGAATGTGGTACTCCTTGTTGCGGAACGTGAAACGCACCTCTGGATTTCGCGTGAGATATGTGCGGAAACTCTCGCGCTGTGCCTTTACCCACGTCAGCGGAAGTCCTGCGGCGATATGCACGTCCGCCTCGTGAATCCCAAATTTCGACAACTCCCGCGCGATTGCCATAAGCGTGAACAGATAAAAGTCGTTATCCTGAACCTTGTCGGGGATAAATTCCTTGTGACCCTCGCCCATTCGGTAATACATACCGTCATAGTGTAGGATATTCCCCGCGAAAACAGGCTCGGTGCTTGACGGCGTGATTCCTGTTGGAGTGACCGTTCCCGCGGTCTTGATGTTCCCGTAGCCGTGGTCAATGCCGATGATCTTTATTCCGTTTCTCAATTCTTTCATTATGTTGCCCTCCATGATAGTGATTTTCCAGAGGAACGCCAGCGCGTCCGGACTTTACGCTAGCGTTTGTCTCTGTTTTTATTATACTTCTTTTCCGAGGATTTCGCATTGACCGAAAATTGAGCGGAAATTGAGTGGTATGGCATAAAATGTTCAACTTCACAACTGATAAAAAATGAACGATACTCTAGTGGCAACGCTTAATTCTTATAACATATGATCCAATTATTAACAATATTGAACAGTGATGGATAGCCGTTAATGATCTTATATTTCCTGGTATTATATCTAATTTAGATTAGAGCCCTCCTTTGTGTTTCGGTATTTTCAACAAATTTGACCACCAATTGTAAGTTATAATTGCCAAAAACATTTGTTAATAAAAAAACAATTAATTATCTTCTTCTCTAAACCCAATAAATGGAAATAATGTCTTGACAAAGTTAAAAAAATATATTATAATCAAATAGGTGATTATATATTTAAATTTATAGGGGGCTACCATATGGCCAATGCAACTGAAAAACAACCGACATATTTAAGGCAGCGATTTCTTTTGTCTTTTATCAGGCAATTCGATGAGGGTATATCAGCTACTGACTTGCAAAAGCTCGTGTTTCTTTATCTTATGGAACATAAATTGAGTTATTATGAGTTTGTACCTTATAAGTATGGATCATATTCATTCCAGTTGAAAGAAGACCTAGACATTCTTCAAAAAGACGAATTTATTCTTTTAACTCATCAGAGTAATAGAACCAATATTAAAGCCGTTGATAAAACGTTTGCTTCCAAAATAATATATAGTATTGCCTCTGAAAGAGGTGATGACCTTATTCGCAAAGCTTATCGCAAATACCCCTATTATGCTATAAACAGCGAAATAACATCAAGATTGTTCAGTGGTGGAGAATTGGAACTCTTTAACAGCACTAAAAAAAGCTTTAGCCAGACAGAACAAGTGCTTTTTACAATTGGATATGAAGGAAAAACTATTGAAGCTTTTATAAATACGCTTATAAAAAATGATATTAGGGTACTTTGTGATGTTCGTAAAAATCCACTTAGTCGAAAATTTGGGTTTTCCAAAGAAAAACTTAAACACATTACTGAAAATGTTGGAATTAAATACATTGGTATTCCTGCACTAGGCATAGAATCCGACAAGCGTACTCAACTTAATACAGAAGAGGACTATCATAAGTTGTTTGCTGATTATAAGAAGACACTACCAACACGTAAAGTTGCTTTAGACAATGTTTATGAATTGTTATATAAAAACACCCGCATTGCATTGATGTGTTTTGAACGCAATCCGCAAATGTGCCATAGGCACATCATAAGAGATTATATTAATCAAACTTATAACACAAGAAGCGAGGATGTTTAAATGTTCGAGAAGAAGAAAATTTATATTTTAGTCAAAACATACCCCACTATATCTCACAAATATGCTGAATTAGTTTGTACAGCTGGAGTGCTTGAAAATGGTACTTGGATAAGATTATACCCTATGCCGTTTAGATTGTTGGCCGATACACAGCAGTACCCCAAATATACTTGGATTGATGTTGAGGTCGAGCGCAATACTTCGGATTTTCGTCCGGAATCATATCGTCCTAACTTATCATCTGTTAGTGTAAATCCAAAGCCCAGAAGTGCAGATTGGAATGAGCGACGTAAAATAATTTTTAACAACAACCGCATTTATACTAATTTGCATGAATTGATTGATGAAGCAAAGTCTGATTCAAAAAAATCTCTTGCAATTTTTAAGCCAACTAAAATTATTGATTTAAAAATTGAAGAGGATGAACGAGAATGGGATTCAGAAAAACTAGAATGTCTTAAAAACGAATCCCTTCAGCTTAATTTATTTAAAACTGCAGATGAGGTAGAGAAAGAGTTTAGGGTTGTTAGAAAATTGTGATGTTGTATAATAAAACTTGACACCAAATTCTCAAAGAAGTATAATGCA
>CAJUMS010000133.1 GCA_910587465.1 uncultured Oscillospiraceae bacterium | reverse complement strand
AGCATATTGTAGCCGCTGCTGCGGGTAGGGTTGCGGAGATCAATAACCGAAATCTTGTATCCGTAATATTTCTCGGCAATGGTTGCAGTATTTCTGAAGAGATCCCCTTTCGAGTCGGTCGTGGCGAACGACATTCCCGCTGCACAGCAATATTCAATGTTTGGGTATAAGAAATTTGCAGTTTTACCGACACCAGATGTGCCAATCATCAGCGTGTGGATATCCGCGTCATCAACAAGCGCGGTCATACCACCTGCCGTTTCATGACAGCCGACGATCAGACCGTCTACGTTCGGGAGCTGCTCTCCGTTGCGCCATGTTTTTGGTGTGTAAGGTATCTGCTTGTATGTTCTGATAACTTCCCCTTTGGTTGCAAATCGTGCCGTACCGTGTTGTCCGTTGCCAACAGGCTTGTTGGGAATTCCCTTGAGGGAATAGCGGTCGCCGATAGCCGCGATCAGCGCGACTATAAGGAAAAATGCTCCGCATATGCAGAGCAGAAAGATTTGTGTTGTGTTCATTTTACCTCCGGTTTATAAACTCATTGCTTGATAAAATTGCGGCTCGCACGAGGGAACTTCTTCGGACGTTTGTTTTTGCTCGGCTCGATGAACAAGAGTTTCCTCTGTCGAGAGCCGCAAAGCCCGATCAGCAATGTCATACAGTTTCCGTGCCGTTATTTTCAGCTCGGTGGCAGTCTGTGACGGCTTGCGAAGCTGCTCCAAGCCAACCTTTACTGCACTCTGCAGTTTGCCGAGCTTCACGGGAATGCTACCCTTGTCCTGATAGCATTTGTATTCGGCAGTGAGCCTGTTTTTCATCATATCAAGCGGAAAGTCCACGCCTGATATTTTCAGAAAATGCTCACTCGCCGCAACACAAAACTCCGCTAACCGTATGCGGTCGGCAGAGTTATAAGCGGCTATAAGGTCGTTTGCCATGCGGTTCGGATTTATTTTCATCTCGTTCAGCTCGGAAACGCTCTGCAAGTATAATTTCATACGCTCATGCGGAACAGCGGGAAGATATTCCACACCGTGAAGCTGACGAAGGCATTCGTTCCAATCTTTTTCCCGCGGGGCAATGCGGAATATTTCCGTGTAACCTTTTTCGACGAGAATATCCCGCAACCGTTCCGCTGCCTCAATTCCTCCCTCATCGTTGTCGGTGCAAAGGTAAACGCTTTGCAAATCGGAGTGGCTCTCCAGCGCTTTCAAAACCGCACTCTCGTAAACGCCGTTCATGGCGATATAGCTGTGCTGCTGCCAATCCTTTTGGTAGAGCGTGATGAACGACAGCATATCTATCGGAGCCTCAAAAACAAACAGCTTCTCGTCATTACCGAAATGAGAGAAGCTGTATTTTGTATCCGAATTCGCGACCGTTATGCGGAATGTCTTTCCGAAGCTTAACGTGGAGCGCACCGAGGCTTGCTTTGGAGTACCATTTTTGTCCGTTCCGACGAACACGACATTGTGATATTTCCCGTCCTCGTAGATTTTATGTTCATGAGCAAAATATGAGATTATTTTCGGGTCAATAAATCGTTGTTTAGTCAAATAAGCAAACACTCTCCGCATATCCGAATTTGCTTCTGGCAGTTCAAACGGCTTCTCGACAGGATTGGGCGTTTCTCTCGGAGCAGAACAGACGGTCTGCGCGGAGCGATGCCCGCCGAGCAGCTCAATCACTGAATCCTGAAAAGAAAAACCGAAGAACTCCTGCAGAAACTTGACTGCATAACCGCCGCGCCGGTTCTTGTGATCGTACCACTTACCGCCGTGAATGGTCACGCTGTCATGCGTTCCGCCGCCGTCCGTGTAGAGGTATTTGTAAGTCGAACCGACTTTTTTCATGCGCTCACCACGGCGTTCCAAGTAAGCTGCCAGGTCAGCAGTATTTGCACGATACAAGTCATCTTCAGAAAAATTGATGTAGGGCATAAAAACTTCCTTTCTCCAAAATAAAATAATTTTATATTGGTTACTTAACATTGTAGGTTCATGATGACCCTATCCATAGACCACCGACAAGGCAGAATTCTCCCTTGTTAGTGGCTGTTTATTTCAAAAAATTAGGGTGGTCGCTCCAAGAAGTAAATGTTCGAGGAGTTTCCACCCGATTGTCTGTATCTGCGTTCGTGCCGAAGATATTTTGCTTTTTCGAGATCGGAGAGCGCACGTTTCACGGTGCTTCTGGACATTTTCAAGTCAGCCGCTATCGTTGAAACGGCGGGAAAGCAAGAACCTTTTTCATCGGCTCTATCACGCAGATACATATACACCGCAATGGCGCGGTGCGGTAGGTTTGTGGAATAGATTTCTTTGTTGTTCAGCAATCAATCACCTCTATTTGAACTGTGGATTTTCCAATGTATTTTCTTTCAAGCCAAGCGCCTGTTTCTTACGGCGGATAGCGGCTTTCAGCTTATGCTCGGTACGGAGCCGCTGCCCATGCAGACTGCGGTTGTAGTCATCGGAAATAAGTCTGCCGAACGTTAGCAGCAAAGAAGTTACGGCACTCTGCACAGTTGATCTCTCCATGTTTACAAGAAACATTTTTGCATACTCGTTTCCAAGTTCAGCGGACTGTTGTATCAGTTCAATTCCGCGTTCCAAATCCGCATCGCAGCCAATACCGCTGAACATCATCATGCCGAGCCGATATAATATTTTATCATCGGGATTTTCGGCGATGATCTTTTGGAAACCGTTGTATGCCTTTTGAAAATATTTCTCCGCTTGTTCGGCATTTTTCTCAATGCCGATACCGTCACGAAGCATTTTTGCGGTTTCGTAACAGGCGTAGACATTGTCGTTATCGGCGGACAGCTTATAATATTCAAACGGTTTTTCGTAGCTTTGCGCAACACCGTTCCCGTAAAAATACAAGCTGTCGAGCGAGTACTGCGCGAACTTATTTCCCGCCGTCGCAGACTTTTCAAACCACACGAACGCCTTTGTATAGTCCTGTTCCGTGCCGCAGCCGAGCGCATACATCTTCCCGATCCGATACTGCACATAATCTTTCAGCCGTTTCGCAGTCGGTTCGATAGCGAGAAAGCCTTGCAGAGCCTTTTGGAAATACTCATCGGATTTCGGAATGTTTTCATCGCCAAGCAAACCGTTCCGATACATTTTCCCAATATCATAAATGGCAAGAATATTTCCTTTGTCGGCTTCGGAGCGGAACATTTCGAGTGCTTTCGGGACATCGTGGTTTTTGTATAACTCACAGCAAGCGGATTTATATTCCGCCGTCCACTTGATATATAAATTCTTATCCGGCTCTGCCTCGTCAATCACGTTCTCATCGTATCCCACGAACATTTCCGTTGAGAAATCCATCTCTAAAACGGTACGTATCACGGCATTCTTGATCGGCTTGAACACCTTGTTTTCCTCCAACGGCGGAAATTTCTGTACGGCGCTCGTATAGGTTTCGTATTTCTGCTGTTCCAGAGCGCACCATTCCTCATACATCTTTTTCAGCACAGGGTTCTGTGCGAGCTGCGACACGATTTGATCAACGGTTTTCTTGACGCTTGGCTGCAAATATCCGTACACCTTTTTGCCTTTGGAATTGCGGAGCTGCGTTTGCAGTTTCAGAACAAGTTGTTCAAGCTGCGGATCGAATTGATTATTATTTTGCAGCTCGGACAAGTGGTTTTTTATCATGCTTTCCGTCTCGGAGCGTATCTTGTCACGCACAGCAGTCTGATTTTCATAAACCTGATACAGCTCATTGTGAAATATATCGTTTGCGAGCGCACTCTTTATTTGCTCAAACCCATTCTCGGTAACAAATCCCTCTTTAATATCCGTAGAATACACAAGCAAATGAATATGCGGGTGGTGCGCAGTATTATGAAACGCCGCATACCACCGAAGATTTTCCAATCGAATATTCTGCGCTTTGGCAATATCATCTGTGTGCCGCATAATCAGATTGCGCCACATCTCGGGCGTAGTATATCCAAGCCGTTCCGCATCCTCTCGGGTGAGCGATATAACGTGCGACCAGACGTTACCCTGATGCTCCGATATATTTTTTTGCGCCTGTGACAAAACAATTTCATCATCGCTGTCGGAAAACAAACCATGCTTTCCGATTTTTTCAACGCCCGGGCGCTCCGCGACATACTTCACCAAAATTTCTTTGTCCGCGATCATATCCGCGCTCTGCTCGAGCAGTTCGGAGAACAGCTCCGAAGCATTTTCCTTTGACGGATTTTTAAGATAGTCCGAATACTCCGGCAGCTTTTTTCCGTCCGAATTTATTTTCAGCAATTCAAAAATCAATTGCTGCTGATTTTCCGTAACGGGCATATCTTTTTTCTTCGGAGAATATTTCTGAACCGTTTCTCGGGTGGCAATATATTTCACAAGATTGCTGCGAGTACCCTGCGAAGCGGGTTTGAGATATCTGCTTGCAACAATTATTTTCGGCATGATTAGTCGTTCCTCTGAAATCTTGCGGCGCTGTCGTAGGTAATGATCCCGTTAATTTTCCGCACCTCGTCAATGCACATGATGTGCAGCTCGCGGAGCGTTTCATCGTCTACCTCATTAGCCGCTGCAAGCATATTGGATATTTTTCCAAGCTCCACAGCTATTTTGAACAGCAGCCTTGATGTTTTTTCCTCTGAAGCCGATACCGCCGCCGTAACTAATTTTTTTATTGCCGGAGCGAGGTATTCCACGTTATCGTCCGATTTAAGATGTCCAAGATAGAACTCGATAGCCTTTCGGACAAGCTCGTTGCGTGAACGGGAATTGGACTGCTCCAAAAAACAGTCGCACTCGTCCAAAAGCTCTTTTTCAAGGTAGAATCCCGTGCGGATTTTATTGCTTTGTTCGTCCATCGCCTCTCCTTTAATCACTTTATTTGGCTTAACCGCCGCATTCCCGCCGAAGATTTAATCAGAAATCCGAGCCAATTTCCGTTTTTTAATCACTTTTCAAATCTCCGACGGGCTTTGCCCGACGGTGTTTACGGGCTTATGCCGCCAGCGGTGGCATAACCCCTTTTTCCTGCATCATAATCATACCCCCGCACCGCAGGGTGACGCTCAGCGTCATTCGCCGACTTAGCCGCAGAGGCGTTTCGGAAACCCCTCGAAAACCGCCCCAAATCCGCCCGAGAACGGAGCGGAGGTAAAACTACCCGACTTTCTCACCAAAGCCGCACAAATCGCGCGACAGCCGTCCGAAAATCGGTCACGGCTGCTCGGCAGGTTTGACACGGGCAGATTTAGGCTTCTCCGCATTTCGTTGCTTTTCCGTCATATCGATAAAATCCCGCACGTTCTGCGGCACGATTTTGCCGTAAAGCTGTTCCGCGTACTTGGAAAGTTCCTCGTCAAGCGAGGAATTTTTCGTGTTCAGATACATTCTCAGTGCGGAGATTTTCACATCGTCAAGCAAAATGTTTACCGTGTTTTTCATAGCAATCGCCTCCTTAAAAAAATGAAATTTCGATCTTCATATCCTGTTCCACCTCGTCCTGAGTTATCGTGTGCGGCTGCGAAAACATCTCCACATATTTCTCGCACTGCTCGTCCGACAGGGAGCAGAA
>CAJUMS010000132.1 GCA_910587465.1 uncultured Oscillospiraceae bacterium | reverse complement strand
GTTTGTTTTTAGGGGGCAGTCATTTTTCAGTGTCCGATTTTCGGGGCGCATTGCCTTCAAGTATATATTTCTGAGCTGGTCGTAATGGACCAGTGACACTTTTACGATCTATTGTATCATAGATTTCCACCGGATTTATTTTTCGTTCACTAGCACCTTGATTCAATCTTTTCTTAAAATCTATCATTTCAATTTCCTTTCTTTATCTTGTGTTCAGTAAATTACACCTAATTGCTATTATACAAAATAGTCTTAATGTTTCTTACCCCTGATACTGTTAATACCATAGATTATACAATAAAAATATATGGTAAGGGTTCAAAAGAGCGGATTATTCCAATAGAAAATGAAGATGTCAAAAAAGCGATAAATAATTATCAAGAGCTTTTCAAGGAGGAAATAATCTCATGCGGATATTTTTTTGTAAATAAGCTTCATCATCGTCTGACAGATTAATCTGTCAGAGAAATGATAAATAAATACTCAAAGCTTGCAGGCAGCAAAATTCACATAACTCCTCATATGTTCCGCCACTCCTTTGCAACTCTTTTACTTGAGGAAGACGTTGACATAAGATATATTCAAAAGCTTTTGGGGCATAGTTCCATTACTACAACACAAATCTACACCCACGTCTCCATGTCAAAGCAAAAGGAAATTCTTTCGGCTAAGCACCCAAGAAATAAAATCAATATTTAATGGCATTTCATATTGTAAAGTTTAATCAAGAATCTGTCATCAGCCTTTGCTTTTCCAAGCTATAATACTGATAGCAACATCATTGTAATCCTTATCTCCCGAATCTTCAAGACACAGATTAAATTCTTTTCCCACAACAGTTCCGTCATCAGTGGTAATATCATTGGAATGGGGACCGCCAAGAATTTGGCTTGACTGAGGAATATCAACCGTTATTTTCAGATTGTCTCCATAGACAGTACTGTAACTGCACGCAAGAGGAGGATCAATATTAGTGTTCTGTTTGCTTTTGGAAAAATATTCTCTTGAGCTGTCCTTTAAGGTTACCGTGACTTTAAAGGCTGCTTGCGTTGTTACAAACCAAGACATAAAATAACCTTTGGGAATCGGCACGTTAAATTCTCTTTGCATAATAACCTTCTTTCTTATTTTGCGGCAACGATTTCATAAATCTTGCAGTGCTTGCTTTCATCCAATGTTCCGTATGTAATTCCGTGTGAATACAAAATGCCCACCATGTTTGGATCAAAATTCGCCGCCTTAAACGGTTCCTCCGCATAGTTTATTTCTCCGCTTACCGATGTTGAGCTTGTCACATTGCTTCCTTTGCGAGGATACAATGCAAAAGAAATTTCCAGATGACTGTCAAGCTTGTCCGTTCCCGCTTCATGAATGGAGTTGGTATAAACCGTAGCACAATTATGCCATCTCGCAAGGCATTCCGCAGTACCCACAAACATATTGCTGTCGCCTGTATTGTCGGAGATTACAAGCATTACATCCACAAAATCGCAATATTTGTGCAAAGGATTGTGAGAATCCAGCAAGTCCATAGCGTCTCTGCATATCGCAACCCCCACAATGCAATCCTTGTAGGGCAGTAAAGTGATATTATCGTTCATTTCAATATCTTCAACAAGCAGCTTATATTGACCCACAGGATATTTGCTTTTATCGAATCCGTAAATATCAGATATTTTTTCCGTATAGCCCATGGTAAATGGAATCAGCTTGCTGTATTCTGTTACAGCTTCCCATTTACCGCCAATCTTTGCATATATGATGGAAATGTTTTTATATGTGCTGCCGGAACTTCCTTTATAATAGCTTCCCGCTACAACAAGATTCAGATTTGACGTAGAACTGAGGCTATTTTCAAGAGTACCGAGCATATCATGGTTAATAGACAGCTCGGGGAAAATAAGAACATTTGCCAATTCGTCATCTGCCTCTTTGACGCTGTTGGTTATAACATCAATTTGCTGGCTTTGCTCTGCAAATACATTTAATCCTATGTTGCCGAAATTCAAACCTCTGTTCGCTGTCATATTAAGCGCTGCCCGCTTGTTTGCATATGATGCTGCGGCATATAGCATACCGTTTTTAAACAGTGAAGCTGAACCGAGTCGGGTGTGAACTTTATTGAACTCACTCAGTTCAACATCATTTAATATTATTCCTCTGATTTTTTGAAAAGGGCAACTGCCTACCGTAAGCTTTTCCTCGTTCCACTGTTTTTTGCCGAATACAATTACAATATTTTTATAAACGGTATATTCAAGCTGACCCAACGCATTGCAATGCTTGTCATAGCTGAGTAGAAGCGCAAAAATTAGCTTGTACTGGCTCAACGCGGACTCGGTTATATTTATCTTTTCATTGTACCATGACTGATAATCAAAGCTGGCAGTATGCTTGCTTTCCTAGTCATTGTAATACGCCGCAACAAGATCATCCGAAACATAGTTAAATAAATACCGACCGTTTTCGGATAAATACCTGTAAAAACATTCCGCAATAAATTCCTTTTCGGATAATATTTTCTTAGCACTGTTCCATACTGTAATTACAACATGAATATCCTCTGCGGGGTTTCTTTCAATGCTGCCGTTATAATGATAGGAGCGTCCTATCGGCTCGCCGCCGTCTGATAGCAGATCATGAGATAATTGCACAAGGCTCAATTCATTATCACAAGTAAATGTGAGAGACAAATCGGTATCATCGCAGGTACCTGCTCCCTGTGAATTTGGCATCCGAACACAATTTCCCGAAACCGCCTCGGAAAAATAAAGTCTTCCGCTTTTTCCCTTCAATTCCACATTAATGCTATGCGAGGAATGAGAAATAATCTGCCACCCGAAACAGCCTCCGGCAGATATGTTTTGAAGGGTGTAGTTTTTTGTCATGGTTCTGTCCCCCTTTTAGTTAAAATAAACGGTAGTTTCAATGCGTTTTTCTTTTCTATATAATTTCCTATTGACAAATATCAATAATAAGTATATATAACAAGTTATAATATACAATTATCCTCTGTTGAACAAATTTACTTACATATATTATAGTATACTTTGGACTATTTTTCAATCCCCTTTTTTCGCGTTTTGCGTGAATGGCAATATTCCTGCGTGAATGGTAACAAAATCTATTTTTTAGACAAAAATCGACACTGCCGCTTGTGCAATTTTACATAAGCTTGACACGGAATTTATCCTATCCCCGCTCCTATGTACGACCTGATAGACAAAGACGGACGTTCTACAACCGTCCGTCTTTGTCTGCAAGCCGCTTTTCCTTCCTCTACATCCCCATTGCCATACCCACGCCCTCGTCTTGATCCTCATCGAGTTCTTCGTCCTCATCCGCATCCTCGGCTTCAAAATCATCCGAAAAATCGGTGCTTTTCTGTTCCTCGGGTTGTTCCTCTACCTCATCGGAAACCGCCTCATAATCGCTCACAGCGGCTGTTTTTTCGTGTTCTTCACCTTTCTCGGTTACTTCCTCGGCATTCTCCGTGATCTCGGCTGTGGCCTGCCACTGCGTCAGATCACGTTCAATCTCGTTCTCAATCAGCCCAATCACGAACTGTTTCTGCGTCATGTTGTTTCGCTGCAGATAGTCCTTGATTTTTTGGAACAGCTCCTCCGGTACCTGAAATGCCAGTGTCCTCATATTTCCCATGCTCTTGTCCTCCTGAATATTAAGTCTTGGGTGGAGTTCGCCCTGAAGTGCCAGGGTAACGAAATCCGCCATTGTCATTTCATGAGCCTCAATGTACTGTTTGACTTCCGCATGAAGTTCTGCGTCAATCTTGACAGTAACACCTTTCTTTTCATTCGTTGACATTGTTATCGCTCCTATCCATAAATTTTCTAAAGCAAAATTCCGCGATATCTTCTATCGCGGAATCCGTTTCTGCTGCCTCAATCAAAAGCAGTTCGTAAAGCCATGCAGGAATTTCAATCTCCATTCAGTTCCTTTCTAACTTCAAAGCCGCCTTTAAAGGTCACCGTTATGGTATCCTTGCTTTCGACCGTGACCTTTTCGATAAGATGCCGCACCGCAACGTCATCGTATTCGATCATGATAAAGTCCTCGTTTTCGAGCCGTTCCAAAATTGCGTCAAGCTCGGCAGAGCCTCTTTGAGCGGTCATCTGTTTCGCTTTTTCGTTTTCGATGAACTCACGCAGCGTTTTCATTTCCTCGCTGAATTTTTCGATATCCACCATTGCGGTGGCGGCTGTTTCGGGAACGGTTGCAAGCTTTATCAGCTCGTCTATGTTGTGCGCCAACTCGTCGATCCGCTGCTGCGCCGCTTGTACGCTCCCGTTCAGATTCGGATCAAGTGCCTCGGTTATGCTTTCCTGAAGTGCCTTTGCCACATCGTCCTTGACCGCGCAGAACTCGTTTATCGCGCTCACAATCGCTTTATGGAGTGACTGCTCGTCGATGGTAGGGGAATTGTGGCATTTCTTCTTGCCGTATTGAATTCGACTTATGCACCGCCATTTTATTTCCTTGAAGCCTTTTGCTGTCCATGTCACTCGGCGGTAATGTGAACCACACTCACCGCATATCAGCAGCTCTGATAGCGCGTATTTTGCGCTGTATTTGCCTTGCTCGGTCTTGGTGAGCTTATCGGCGATCGCCCGCTTTGCCGAGCGCCATTTCCTCCTGCACTTGATTAAAATCGGCGCGAGATATAATCGGCTCGTGATGGTTCTTCACCAGATACATCGGGAGCTCGCCGTTATTTTTGCGGGTTTTCTTGGTGATACAGTCGGTTACATACGTCTTTTGAAGGAGCGCGTCGCCCGTATATTTTTCGTTCGTCAATATCCGCTGAATCACCGCTTTTCGGTAGGGCGAGCCGTTTCCTTTTGTGGTCAATCCCTTTGCGTTCAGCCGGTCGGCGATCAGATTCATGCTCATTCCGTCAAGATAGAAGCGGTATATTTCCTTAACGATTTCCGCTTCCTCGGGAACTATTTCGGGCCTGTCATCATCGCCTTTTCTATATCCGAGCATCCTTGCGTATTGCATCGGCACATTGCCATTCTTGAAACTCTGCCGAATGCCCCATGATACGTTCTTGCTGATTGATTCGGACTCGGCTTGGGCGAAGCATGACATAATTGTCAACATCATCTCGGTGTCGGTTTCAAGGGTGTTTATGTTCTCCTTTTCGAAGACGACCGCGATTCCGAGTGCTTTAAGATCGCGTATGTATTTTAAGCTGTCTACCGTGTTTCTCGCGAATCGCGACAAGGATTTTGTAAGAATCATGTCAATTTTCCGCTGTCGGCAGAGCCTAATCATTTTAAGAAACTCGGGACGCTTTTTGGCTTGAGTTCCGGTAATACCTTCGTCTGCAAATATGCCAGCCATCTGCCAATCGGCGTTATTTCCGATCTTTTCGGTGTAGTAGCTGATCTGCGCTTCGTAGCTGCTTTCCTGTTCCTCTTGGTCGGTGCTGACACGGCAATATGCCGCTACTTTTAAACGTCGTTCCGTCTGTCGAATTTCCTCACGGGATTTCGGCGGTATCACCACGATCCGCATATCGTTTTGTGCCGTTGCTATCATGTTCTCACCTCGCATATTGTCGTATATTTCAGTTGAGCGCACTTGATTATAAGCGTTTCAACTTTTTCCTTGTCGGAATTTTCGGAATCGAGCAGACAATTTATTTCATTGGTCATTCGCTGAATTTCTTCGGTCGGCTCATATTTCGTAATCGTTACCTCTGGTTGCTGCGGCTCGTTCTGCGGAGCGGGTTTGCGGTATGTGTTACGCTCAGTCTTTATGCGAGATGCTTGCTCAAAATCTTCGGCAGCAACTATTTGCGTGTAACTGTTATCGCCAATATATTTTCGGTTTTCAAGCACACGGCAGACCATGTTCTTGTTCCATAGCGCCTTGCCTATATTATATGGTATCTGCA
>CAJUMS010000131.1 GCA_910587465.1 uncultured Oscillospiraceae bacterium | reverse complement strand
TACGCCGACTTCGAAGTATACCGCAGCGTATTCGATCTGCCCGAAAAGCCCGACGTCATCATCGACTTTTCGCACCCCTCCGCCCTCACCGATCTGCTCTCCTACTGCAAGATGAACAACGTTCCCCTTGTCATCGGCACGACGGGCTACTCGGACGGGGAAAAGCAGACGATCACTGCCGCCGCAGAGCAGATACCCGTATTCTTCACGTTCAATATGTCGCTGGGTATCAATCTGCTTGCGGAGCTGGCGAAGAAGGCGGTGCAGATACTCGGCGGTCAATTCGATATTGAGATCGTCGAAAAGCATCACAATCGGAAAAAGGACGCGCCCTCGGGTACGGCGATAATGCTCGCCGAGGCTATCAACGAGGAGCTTGGCAATGCTAATCATTATGTTTACGACCGTCACTCCGTCCGCAAGCCGCGCGACAAGGACGAGATCGGTATGCACTCGGTTCGCGGCGGCACTATCGTCGGCGAGCATGATATCATCTTCGCGGGTCATGACGAGGTGATAACATTGTCGCATTCGGCGCAATCACGCGAGGTGTTCGCGGTCGGCGCGGTCAACGCGGCGGTGTTCCTCTCTGGAAAGTCCGCGGGACTGTACGCTATGAGTGATATGATCAAGGAGAATTAACTATGAAGATTGAAGTAACCGAAAACATATCGGCGGTATCGTTCAATAATGTGCCGCTCAACAAGACCGTAATGGAGGACACTCTGCGGACGGTCGCGGACGCGGGGATAAACGTGGATATGATATCTATGACCACCCCGACGTCGGAAATATTCAGCTTTGGGTTTACGGTGAGTGACGACGATATGCCCAAGCTGCTCGGCGCGGCAAAGGTGCTGCGCGAGAACGGCGTAGTCGCGCCGATGATAAACAGCGGAAATCGCAAAATCGTTATCAAGACGGGCGAAATGACGGAGACCGTCGGTTTCGCGGCGCGCGTTTTTGAGATACTCAACCGCCTTGACGCTATGATACTTATGATAACAACAGGCGTCGACGAGATATCCATGCTTATCCGCGACGCGGACGCGGACGTTGTTGTCGCGGCGTTTGAAAAGGAGTTCGCATGAATTGGACAGTGATAGCGGCGGCGTTGGGAACGGCAGATACCTCCGAAACTCACGAGGCTACTCTGAACGACGCGGTTCAAGGGCTTGTCACAAAGCCTGAGGAAACGCTGTCGGCGTTCGGAAAGTTTTTTCAGGAGCTTGGCAACGCCCTGCTCGCCGCTATTCCCACGATAATCCTCGCGGTCGTTATCCTCGTTGTCGGGCTTATCCTCTCAAAGCTTGTCATCAAGCTGCTGTCCAAGGGGCTGTCCAAGACGAAGCTGGAGCTTACGGTCACGAAATTTACCGCGCAGATGGCGAAGATCGTGCTGTATACCCTGCTGATAACGATAGTGCTGAACATTCTCGGCATACCCGCGACCTCTATAATCACCATTATCGGCACGGCGGGCGTGGCTATCGGTCTGGCGCTCCAGAACTCGCTCGCGAACGTCGCGGGCGGTTTCCTGCTGATGATAACCAAGCCGTTCAAGATCGGCGACTACATAATCACAAACGGTGTTGAAGGCACGGTCTCACAGATCTCGATACTGCATACGCGGCTGGATTCCGCCAGCAATCAGGCGGTGTTCGTGCCGAACGGTCTGGCAATAAACGCGACTATCATCAACAACAACGGCAACGATACCCGCCGCGTCGACCTCACGTTTTCAATTTCGTATAACGACGATTTCGTGACCGCGCAGGGAATTATCCTCGGACTTATCGAGGCGCACCCGCTGACGCTCAAGGACGTTGCGCCTACGGTGCGTATGAAGGAGCACGGTGAGAGCGCGATCGTCATTGTTGCGAGAGCGTGGTGCAGTACCGCGGATTACTGGGACGTGTATTTTGACCTCACCGAGCAGGTACGCGCGGCGTTCATTGAAAACGGTATCGAAATTCCGTTCAATCAACTGGACGTTCATGTGGTGGATAATCAATAAATCAACAAAAAACTCGGCAGCCGCTTAAAGGCTGCCGAGTTTTTTACAGTATATCAACGCTGAGCAGAAATTGGTTATGGTTATGGTTATGATGAACGCCATAGTCGAAGCGTTGCGGAAACCGCTGAGCACACAATATATACTTTATAAATATCTTAAATACCGAAGTGAGTTTGATACACATTGTAAGTGGCTTGAAACATATGTACTGCCCGAAGGTTACTTCTTCCGTCGAGATTACCTATGTGAAATTATAAACTACGATTTGTTTACCAATGAGCCGAAGCTGCCGCAGGTTTTATTTTTCGACAATTATACCGAAGACGAGCTTAGAGCTTCCCTAACCGAGTTGGATCACGCAGCATCTCACAAATCAAAAAAATGCCTGATTACTATGGGAAATATAAGTAAATAATTCACAAGACGAAGGCGCAGCAATGTTTCCACAACTGCGCTTTCGCCTATTATGTTTGGAAGAATTTAACCAGACTTAACGATCATTGCCCCGCCAGCAATGGCAGCAATTCCCATAACAACAGCAACACCCTCAACACCGGTGTTAACATTCGGCTTGTTGCCATCTGCGGGAGTACTGTTGTCATCAGAGGGCTTAATGGGATGGGGTTTGCAGGAGGATTTGTGATCTCGTTCTTTTCGGTTACCCACGGCATCTGATATTTTGTGCCGGCTGCATCTTCACAGCAAACCGTTACATCGTCACTCTTGGTAGAAACGTGATTTGTTGTTGAAATGATATGCATTTCGCAACAATTTATAAGCGGCTTTCTATTTCGCCAAGCTCCGGTAAGCAGTCTATCGCGCCTTTACCTTGAGTATTCAGCGCACCGCAGACATTTCCGAAGCGCAGGGCGGAGTTCAGGAAATCCGTTGTCCACTCATTTCTCGGTTTTGATGAGAGCTTTGTCAGAACTCCGGCATAAAACGCGTCTCCCGCTCCGGTAGTGTCGATAGTTTTTACCAAGATCGTCGGTACAATATTAACTTCGCCGTGATAATGCCACCGGCTTCCCTCGCCTCCAAGAGAAACACACACCAGTTTATCTGTCAGTTCGGAAATATACTCCTCGGTAAATATGTCCGCTTCATCCTCGGAAAACTTAACGATATCCACTTGTTTAATAATTTCCTTATAACGTTCCACAGCATCTTTTTCATCACGGAAAATATCCGAACGATAGTTGATGTCGAACGCAATAATTTTACCAATGCTCTTGGCTTTAGCGATTATGCGGTTTGCGTATTTTCTGCCTATATCTTCGCTTAGCATAAGAGAGCCGACACATACTATATCCGCCTGTTGGAGCAATTCGTCCGGAACGTCGGGAATATGAAAATCTGCCGTATCCTTGCGGTAAAAGCAGAACGAACGCTCTCCCGACTCGTCAAGCTCGACAAAAGCCAAAGTTGTGTTGTGATGTTCGTCAACGGTGATAAGACATTTGTCCAAATCGCGTTCTTTTGCAAATCGGAGCAGATATCTGCCTATTATGTCATTGCCGACATTGCCGACAAACGCCGCTTTACCACCAAATTTTTTTATCGCGCACGCCACATTGAACGGCGCTCCTCCCGCCTTGCGTTCGTAACAGAACGCACCGTTGTGACATGAGCCTATCATATCCGCGAGTATTTCACCTATACATAATATCATATCAATCCTTTACGGTTGTATCGCCAATTCTGAAGGTTGATCCACCCTCTGTTCGTACTGCTGTTTTCTCACCGTTTATCTTTTTGATAACCAGATCTATAGCAATTTTCGCCATTTCCTCGATATTTTGTCGAACCGTTGACAGTTCAACTCCTATCATCGAGCTGTCCATAATACCGTCAAAACCAATTATCTGAACGTCTTCCGGAACACGTCTTCCAAGTTTGTTAAGCTGATTATACGTGATAAGAGCCAACGTGTCGCTTGAAGCGAAAACCGCGTCTACATCGGAATAGTACGAAAGAAATTACGCTACAACATCTTACTCCTCTCCATGTTTAAAGTTTGTCTTGTAAAGCCGCTCCTCAAGACCCAGCTCCTTTACGCAGTCGCTGTAAGCCCGATAACGGTAGCTTGTCTCCGAGAACGTCTCGGTCGTGCCGCAAACACAGCCAATCTTCCTCGCGCCGTGATCATACAGCCAGCGCACCGCATTATATGACGCATGGTAATTATCGCTCGTCACGCACGGCAGATGCATATCCATACGTCCGTCCATCGTGACGATCGGCATAGCGGGATCAAATGTGAGTGCTTATGATTATACCATCTACGCGCTGTTGTCTTATCATATCCAGCATCGATATTTCTTTTTGCTTGTCGTTCTGCGAGTTAATGATTATAAGACGATAACCTCGTTTATACAGTTCATCCTCGCAGTAATACGCAAACTTTGAAAAGAACGCGTGAAATATTGTGGGAATGATCAGAGCCACACAGCCGGTCGTCTGCTTTTTGAGATTGCGCGCCATTTGATTCGGCACGAAGTTCAGTTTTTCCGCCGCAGCCTTGACCTTTGCAATACTCTTTTCGCTTACCGAACCGATCCCGCTCATCGCGCGGGAGGCTGTTCCCAAGCCAACGCCCGCCTCTCTTGCTACGTCCTTGATAGTTGCCATTTATATCGCCCTTTTCCGCCCATTGGTTTCATTTTCACGGGGTGCGTCAAATATGTTGCCCCTCCTCATTCCAATAGTCATCAATATAATCATACCCATAGTATCCGTATTCATTGATGTCATCATTGCTAAATTCCGAAAACTCATAATTGTACAGCTCTATCAGCCGTATCAACAGCGCCTTTTCGTCAACAGACACGAGGTGCAGTGTAACATTCATTTTCTTCATTCTCCTTCAAACCTCGATTTGTTGAACGTTCTTAAAAGCTATAAAACACAATAGCACAGCCAAATGGAGACCGAGTACTTTATTGCCGCAGATTAGCCGAACAACACGTCGGTCAGCCACACATGGGCGGTATCGAGCGCCTCGTAGAAGCCGATATAATCACCCTTGCGCGCCTTTGCGACGTCCGCGGGATTTTTCGGGAGGAGCTGAACCATGATCTTGTTGGGAACCTCCTCGTCGGCGATTTTCTTGGTTTCCTTGATCGTGAGCTTAGCCGCGAACGCGTCGCCCGCGCTGCCGTAGAAAATCGTGTTTCCGCTGCGGATAAGGGGGAAACCCCTGTAAAATAAAAGCTTGTTGTTTGCCATTGTGTACCTCCGTTAATAACCTGTGTCGGGAAACCGCGCCAAGCCACAGGACGCTTGTGCGCATCGGCGAACGTTACCAGTCGTAATTGACCGTGCCGCCGTTTATCAGCGCGTCAACGTTCTCGATGAGACGTGTGACGTATACCTCGCGAACCTTGAATATCGTTCTTCCGTTGAGGTTAATTATATACTTTCTGCCGCCGTCGGAAATGAATTCGACCACGTCCTCCTCGGTACCGTAGGTATCGAAGTACTCGCTCTTGTAGCGGAACTTCACCGACGCGGCGGGGGCGGTATCGGTTTGCTCGGTATACATCTCCTCGCCTATCGAGCTTATCAGCTGCTGATACAGCTTTTTGAACTCATCGCCGTCAAGCTCGCTGCCGTTGTGGAAGAACCGTTTATTTTCGCCGTCGATATCGAACTTGAACTCGCCGTCGGGCAATGTCACCGTAACGTTATCGACGGTGTAGATATACGGCGAGATCGGCTGTCTGGATATGATTGTCGATACGTCGAACGTATACCACGGCGCGTTGTCCTTGGCAAGCGAATAGATACCCGGAGTGCCCTCGAGCACCGCGTAATAGCCACTTACGGTAGTAAGTGACGGCGAGCTTTCGGTGCCGCCCTCGGTCTCGGAGACTATCTCGTTTCCGAGGAGCAGAGTCCTGATATTGCCGCCGTACTTAA
>CAJUMS010000130.1 GCA_910587465.1 uncultured Oscillospiraceae bacterium | reverse complement strand
CCTGATCGTCGACGATCAAAATTGAATTCTTCACAAGTAACCGCCTTTCACTCACATATGCTTTTTAATGCAGTCCATAAATTCCCGCTGGATTTCAACGGTCTTTTCCAACAGTTCCTTAGCCTTTTCTGGCTTATTGTCGCGGAAAAGATCCACCATTTCAGTATAGTTGTTATACAGCGGCGTAAGTGAAAGGTTGCCGACTACGCCCTTTAAGGTATGCGCGTTCGACAACGCAGCTTCGAGGTCGCCCGACTCAACATATGGCATAACGGGAGCGTCCTCCACCACCTTCGGCAGCTTCATAAGCATACGCTCGTACAGCGACGAGTTGTTCATAAATCTTGCAAGAGCGTCCTCTGTGTCCGCTCCGAGCAATTTCAATTCTTCTATCAAACCCATATTACCGACCTCCAAAATAAATCAAACCGAATACGTAAGCAGTGTAAGCTCGTCATAATCATCGGACAGCCTGAACGCGTTCTCTGGAAGATCGCAGTTCGGGTCGCGGAGTATCTTCTCCGCTTCGGCCAACGGACACGGGAACACTACTTTATGTCTGAACAGCGAGATAAATCCCGTCGCGAGCTGAGCCGCGCTGCCCGACACGAACATAAAATGCGCTCCGAGACGCGAGCCCTTTACCAGCGCTCGCTTCATATCGCCGAGACAGTCCTCCGCGTGCATTGCCGCAAGAAGATGATCTCCGCCCAGAACTATCTCGAACGCCGATGCACGATTGCCCGCCGCGATATCCGCCGCTATCGCCTTAACGCGCGATACAGCTTCGTCGCCCATAAGCACGTTCACTCCATCAAGAGCGCCCTCGCTTATCAGCTCAGCGTATACAGGGTCGCCGCGCCATGTGAGCACCTCCACGGACTTGTTCTGCGCCGACAGCGAGTTCAGTGCAGCCTTCACCATATGTGCCGCGCTCGCTTTTTCGCGCTCGGGAGCGACCGCCAACAGGTTCTCGCCGAATTCCTCGTACAGACGTATCGGGTATTCCGCTCTGAAACGGCACGGCTCACCGAGGAACAGCAGGGTCTCGTCCGCGCTCTTCGCCGCTATCATCTCGCTCTGCGCCGCCGAGTGGCCACGGTGAACCGCGCGAAGCTTTCTGTTGGCGAGTATCGGATGCTTGTTGACATATTCGTCATAGCCCGTCCTGTACTCGGTAACGGCGATAAATCTGTTGTCAATGACTGCCTGAGCAACGAGCATACGCACCATTACCAAGCCCTCTTCATTGCCCTCGGACGCGGTAAACGCGCATCCGTCCGGAACCTTTTTGAGGGACTCAATCTCATTTTCATACAGCTTGATATGACCAAACATCTCACGGACGCCGCTGTCACAGCCCGCGACAGCCGCCGCACAGTGAACGGCAACGTTCTCAAAGCACACGGGGCGCTTTCCGTCCTCGAGGAATGCCTCCGACGTAAGCACAAAGTGAATCCCGCAGTCGGCGCACCTTCTGAAAATGCCCGCAAGCTTTAAGGTAAAGCTCCTGCCGAAATATCTCGGAGCACCGCCCAGGATTTCGAGCAGTCTCGAGAACTCGTTTACAACTATAAACACTCTCGGCATATACACGTTTTCGGGTACGGCAGAATAGTCCTCCCAACCGTTTTTGTTGAGCGCAACGGTACGCTTCTCAAACTCGGAGGATATAACGTCGATAAAGTCAAACGCCGTTTCGCCGTCAAAGTCGGAAACCGCGTATCTGATATGAGCAGCGGGCTTTTCGGAATACTTCATCAGCTCACCGTCACCGCAATCATACAGCCACAGCTCCGCGTCGTCAGGGTGAGCGCGCTCGATTATCTGCGTGATTATCCTGTCGGTAAGCATCTGTCTGTCGCAGCCGCGCTTTCCGCATATAAAGGTTATGCCGCCTCCTATGTCTATATTCACGGGGTTGCTGTCAACGCTTATGCCGATCTTGATCTCGGGGATCTTGCGGCTGCCCTTGCGCGGTCTGCCGTCAACAGGCTGTTGAACAGGCTGAGAAACGGGCTTAGGCGCGGGCTCGGGGGAGGGCTGTGCCGACCGAACAGGCTCGTGAACCTCGGATTTTTCGGATTCGGATATCTCGGAAGACAGCTCCGATACTACCGACACGCTGACCTCCTTCTCCTCGGAAGTGGATCCGGAAAGATTGAACAGAATATGCGCGGGAACAGGCTCGCTGTTCTCCATAAGGCGACCCTCGTCGGGTATGTCATCTTCGGGACGAGCTTCGTAGACGTGCTGAACCGCGGATCTTACAGGCTCGGCGTGGATACCCGAAGCAACAGGCACAGGCTGTGCCGCATCAAGCTCGGGAGCATGCTCCGCGTGAGCTGCCTGCTGACGGCGCTGGTCAACGTAAACGCGGCGAATATCCTCTGGAAGATCGGAGGGTGCGGAGTACCAAAACAGGCTTTCGCGGACGTCTTCGATCCAAAAACCGCCATTTCTGCTGCGGATAGAGGTCGCAAGTGCACGAACCTCCTTTTCGGCGGGAGTTTCGTCCGCCGAAGCGCCATGAGTGAGCACGACAAGAACGCCGCTCTGCTGTGCGCTTCTGCACACTGAAACAACCTTGTCCAGCATATCGTCCATATAGTTCTCGGGAAAGCCGTTCAGCACGAGCACGCGGGACACCTTGTCCGGTGTCGGAGAGGACTGTGCCGCCGCGGCGAACTCGCCGAGCTTAGTCTCCGCGTCGGATATCGACTGCGGAACGGTGATAAACGGATTTATACCCTTGCCGAGCGCCGCAATATGACCGAGACCGTCCGCGGTAAACGTAGACGGGTCGCAGAACATCATATCTGTGATATCCTGCCCGCTATACTTTATAAGATTGAGCAGCAGCCGCTGAACGCCGCCCATAAGATAAGTCTGATTGCGCTCGTCATAGTCGAGGAACAGCACGCCGCCCTTATTCGTTGGCACCTGATATGGCGCGCCGATAGTACGCGCCGCCGCGTTGTACTCGCCGTTGGATGTCGCGGAAAGCTCCATTTCCACCTCCATGGGCACAGACAGCTTAACGCGGCGCTGACCGATACTGATGAACCCCTTGGACGGCAGCTCGACCGTTCCCGGACTGTTGAATGCAGATTTGTCGAACACCAACAGCTTAAGGTACTCCTTGAAATCTTCCGACTGTATGTAAGCCTTTACCTTTTCGTCATGCTGCTCCTTGCGGTCGTTAAGCGCGGCAACGTCGCTGTCGTACTGGCGCTTGGCCTGCACCTTGCTGCCATCGATAAGCTGCTTGGTCTGCTCGATCTTCTGCTCATAATACTTTACCTGACCAGTAACCTTTGTGTACAGCGTTTCGGCATTGGGATCATTATGAGAATCAAGCTTTATAGTCTGACGGATACTCTCGAGCTGACCTGCAGAAGTCTCGAAAGGAGCCGGCGCTTCCTCCAGACCGTCGGGCTGAGCATGCTCCTTAGCGTACTCAATAAGATAATCGAGCTTATGCATTTTCTCGTGTATCTCGCCTATTTTTTCGTTCAGATCCTCGTCTGAAGAACTGCAATAATCGTTGTATTCCTTGAAAGCGGCGTCCATCTCCGAGGAGATCTGCTTTTCCTCTTGAGCAAGCTCCAAAAACTTGCCAAGCATTTCGTTAACTAAATCTGCCATAATTTTACTCCTTCTGGGCCTTCGTCTTCCGAAGCGCGTGTAGCACAATCAAAACCATGCCTATGTAATAATTATACCTAAAAAAATCGCGCGTGTCAATAGATTTTATTAACTTTGTACAATATTTTGTGAAATGTTTTCGTTTTCAGAGTAAATATTGACGGAAATGGCTTGCTGCGCTAATTTCTGATTTACAGCATTAAAAACCGCCGCACCAAACCGTGCGGCGGTATGTTATCATGCTGGCTCTACGCCCAGAAATTCCTCCAGAGTAAGCCCGCTGTCGTAGACGAGCTTTGCCGTGCTCTTGCCGAGCCAGCGAATATGCCATGGCTCGTAGTCGTAGCCCGTTTTATGCTCGCTGCCCTTGGGGAAACGGATAATGAAGCCGTACTTGTAGCAGTTATCGGTCAGCCAGCCGCCCTCCTCGGTGTTGACGTAATTCTCGCTGAGCTCTCCGATATCCATTGCCAGACCCGTCTGGTGCTCGCTGTGACCGGGTCGTGCAGAGTACATAACCACTCTGTCGTAATCGTCTATCTCGCAGTAGTAGTCGAAAAGCTCCGTCTGAAGCTCATAACTGCGGTAGCCCGAGACCAGCGGCAGAGAATACCCCGTGTCCTCACGCATCTGAAGCAGTGTATTATACGCGTCGTCGATTACCAGTCCAAGCTCCGCGCCGTAATCCTCGGGAACGGAATACTTTTTATTCACGATCAGCACTCCCCCGACATATGTCACGCCGTCCTTTTCAACGGGATCGGGCGCTTTTATCTTCGTGAGACAAGTACCCTCGCAGTTGATATCTTCAAAGGATTTCAGCACCGTCAGCAGACCCGCGCCGTTTATCTCACCTTTCTCGCGGATACCGAGAAAACCGCCGAGCTCAAGGCTTCCATCCAAGGTCATCTTGCCGTTCAGCAGGAGATTGCCGCCGCTCTGTATCTTTATCGAGCCGCCCCTCTCGCAGTTGACCGTACCGTCGACCGTAAACTCTGCGCCGTCCTGTATGTACAGCGTCTCGCCGCTCTTTACCGTAAGCGTTTCCGCCGCCGCGATAGTCATATTCTCGGAGACTATCTTATCACTGCGAACGGGAGCGTTTGCTTGAACGTCAGAGGTACTGCTACTGCTGTTCGGCTCGCTTATCGTGTTGATAACTATTGACGACGAAGTATCGCTCGTAGGACGTGAGTTTGTCGGACGCGCGTCACAACCGCAAGCGGTCAATGCCATAGCCGACAACAAAACCGCCGCGCCGATATTTAAATACATTTTCATTGCGTTTCCCCCTTTTTATTCCCCTGTTTTATACATACATTATAACATCATTTGTCGAAAAAATCAATAGCAAAGTCTGACGAAAATCTTACATATTTGTGAAATCAGCCGCACACCTCAATAATTGCGTGCGCAAACAATATCGCGTCCTTGAGCAGCTCGTCAACCGTGATGAACTCGTTCGCGCCGTGCATATGATAATCCGTATTGCCGCGCTCCGCGCCAAACGCCACGCCGCCCTCGATATTATGTACGTAAGTGCCGCCGCCTATCGCGATACACTGTCCGCGCTCGCCTTCAACTCTCTCGTATACCGCCAACAGCTGCTTTACGAATTCGCTGTCCTCGGGAACGACGTGCGGCTCCTCATCGAGCAGCACCTCGCATTCCAATGTGGTCTCTTTTCTTATCGCCGGGATCAACTTTTCCTTAACGGACTGCAAAGAAACACAGGTCGGGAAACGCACGTCGACCGTACCCTCCACATCGCCGACGGGAGTTATCGCCAGCATGCTCAGAACGCAGGTCAGAGCGCCGCTCGCGTCCGCGCACTTCAAGCCAAACGCCGAGCCGTCCGTCTCACCGAACGGGAACAGCCTTGATAATCCGCGGAGCACCTCTTCACCCGTGATACGGCTTACAAGATCAAGCAGCCCCGTGACCGCGTTGACGCCCGTTTCGGGAGTAGAAGCGTGAGCCGCCCTGCCGCCGCACGAGATAAGTACGCCGCTGCCCCGTTCGCTGACCGTAAACTTCGCCGCGTTCTCGTCGTCCTCCGCGGGGGGAATTATAGCCGCCTGCGCCCTGCTGCCCGTAACACCGCGCAGAATAGCCTTCGCCTTATCGGCAACTGCATTCGGGGCGCTGCCGCCGCGGAATTCAAGAGAATTTCCGCCCGTTGTTCCGGAAAAACGAACGCGCAGCATTCCCTTTTCAATATTGATAACGGGAAAACTGCCGTCGGGCGTGAACACCTTGGGCGGGAAAGCGGCGTTCTGCTTGTACAGCTCCAGATCCTTTGAGCCGTTCTCCTCGTCCGTGCCGAATATCAGCCG
>CAJUMS010000129.1 GCA_910587465.1 uncultured Oscillospiraceae bacterium | reverse complement strand
AGTATTACCGGGAGAAGGTGGATTTTGTCTATAGGATGATTAGATATTAGTATAAGGACAGAGTCAATTAATTAAAAATCGCCGTGCGGATAAACATCCCGCACGGCGATTATTTACATTAAGCGCTTATGATCATTGACAATATCGAGAAATAATGGAACACACTCCCCGCAACCGTAAAAATATGCCAGATTGAGTGGAAATACTTCTTTGACTTCATCGCGTAGAAGATTATACCGACGGTGTAGCACAGCCCGCCAATCAGCAGAAACCACAGCGAAAGCGCCGAGCAGTTCTCGATCATGGGCTTAATCGCGAAGATGACCACCCACCCCATCGCCACATAGCAGATAACGGACGGCTTGCGGAACTTCTCAAGGTTGACCGAATTCATCACTATCCCAAGTATCGCCGCGCCCCATACAATGCCGAACAACACCCACCCAAACGCTCCGCGTAGCGGAATGAGCGTTATCGGCGTGTACGTTCCCGCTATCAGAAAAAATATGGTATCGTGATCCATTATGCGGAAAAACGTCTTTGCTCTGCGATTGGTAAGCGCGTGATACAGCGTCGACATCGTGTACAAGGCGATCAGCGAAGATCCGTACACCGCGGAGCTCACCACTCCCCACGCGTCGGAATATATCGCCGCGAACACTATCAGTACCGCCGTTCCCGCTATCGCGAGCAATCCGCCCACGCCGTGCGTTACAGAATTGAATATCTCCTCGCCGAGCGTATACCTTTTGGTTATATCTACCGCGGCTATATTGTTTTTCATATTTATCACTTCTTTCAATTTTATAGTATCACCAAAAAAAGGGTTTGTCAAGCGTTATCACACAATCTTCTTATTATTTCACATTTCTTTCCGAAATTTCATAATATGGTCACTTTATTGTGATAATTACTTTTCCGCTTGACATGAGGGAAATAATATGATAAAATAAAAGGTGTTTTGATTTTATTATCCGAAAGGATCAGATATGTTATGAGAAAGTTTTTTACCATACTGGTGTGCAGGCTTGCGTATTTCGCGGGACATATGATAGGGCGCGGTTCTAGCCTGCCCGGGGAGATCGCGCTGAAAATGTACCCCGATATACTGTCCAAGATCAGGCTGCCGGATATGGTGATAGCCGTTACGGGCAGCAACGGCAAGACATCCACCGTCGAGATGATCACACATATACTTCAAAAGCAGGGCAAGCGCGTTATCTCAAACAAGGAGGGATCAAATCTTGACTGCGGCATCGCGGCGGTCATACTGTCCAACTGCACACTCGGCGGACGTTTCAATGGCGACGTTCTCGTTCTGGAGACAGATGAGCGCTATGCCAAGCTCACATACAGGTACTTCTCCCCTACTCACTACGTCATAACAAATCTGTACCGCGATCAGCTCACTCGAAACGGTCACCCCGAATGGGTTTACGAGGCTATCCGCGAGAGCGTTACCGACGACTGCACGCTTATCCTTAACGCTGACGATCCTTTGATTTCACAGCTCGGCAGAGAACATAAAAACGTTGTTTGGTTCGGCATGGACAAGCAGTCCTTTTCCACATCTGAAAACACCTCGGTATACGACGACGGCGCGTTCTGCCCCGTCTGCAAGAGCCGTATGCGCTACAATTATCGTCACTACAACCATATCGGCGATTATATCTGCGACAGCTGCGGTCATCAAAAGCACCAAACCGCGTTCACGGTCACAAACGCCGATCTGGATAACGGCGTTATCACCGTCAACGGCAAGTACGATATCACACTGAGCTTTAAGAGCATCTACAACGTTTACAATATTCTTGCGTGCTTTGCGGCGTGCGCGCAGTCGGGTATCGCGCCAGATAGCATTTCCGCGGATATCAGCGACTATGTGCTGAAAAGCGGACGAGTCGTCGAGTACACTCTCGGCGAGAGCGAGGGCACTTTTCTCGTTTCCAAGCACGAGAACTCCGTCTCCTACGACCAGTCAGTACGCTACATTATAGGACGTGACGAGCCATGCGGTGTCATCATTATTGTTGACGCCGTTAGCCGCCGATATTCCACGGGCGAGATAAGCTGGCTGTGGGATATAGACTTCGAGATGCTGAACGCGCTCTGCGTGGAGCATATCTACCTGCTCGGCGCGCACGCCCACGATCTCGAAACGCGGTTCTCGTATACCGACATACCAACCGAAAAGATCACGGCAATATCCGATATTGAAACGGCTGTGAACGAAATTGCCGCAAAAAAGCACTCGCGGCTGTACACCATAACCTGTTTCTCGGACAAGGCGAAGTTCCTGTCCAAGGTCACCGTAAAGTAAAGGGGTGGGCATATGAAAATCCTGCATTTGTTTCATGATCTTATGAACCTCTACGGCGACTACGCGAACGTTCTCGCGCTTGAACGCGCTCTTACCGGAAAGGGTGCGGAAACAGAGATAATTCGTCGCTCTGTCGGCGATAATCTGTACTTTTCGGAATTTGACTTTATCTATATCGGCTCGGGCACGGAGCGCAGTCAGAAAGCGGCGCTGGAGTATCTGCGCGATTACGCGGACGCATTCAAGGGCGCTGCTGACAGCGGCGCGGTAATTCTCGCAACCGGCAACTCGTTCGAGATGTTCGGCAGGAAAATCACCGACCGCGATAAAAAGGTACACAATGGGCTCGGGCTGTTTGATTTTATAACCGAGGAGGGCTCAGAACGTATAGTTACAGACAGCGTTGTTGAATTTGAGGGGCATGAGCTCATCGGTTTCGTCAACAAGTCAAGCGGTATCTATGGCATCAAAGAGCCGCTTTTCACGGTAAAGAAGGGCGCGGGCAACAGTCCAAAGGACGCGGCTGCCGAGGGAATTCACATCGGCAATTTTTACGGCACACATATTATAGGTCCGCTTTTGATACGCAATCCGTCTGTGGCTGAATATTTTGCGGAGCTGCTCATCTCACGGGATAGTGTAAATTAGAATTTATCGCAGCTGCACTAAACAATAATTTACCATAACACGCTCCATTTTGTGCCAACAAAAAGGAGCGACTTTTTTAATATCTCTCCAAAATTTTATAATACCCCTTGTAATTTACATGAGAATATGATACAATATAAAGTGTACCATCTGAAAGGGGATAGACTGTCGTGAACGAAAAACTGCCTTATTTACGCGATAAAGCCAATCATCTTCCCCTTGAACCAGGCGTATATTTAATGAAGGACGCGGGCGGGAATATTATCTATGTCGGCAAGGCGAAGGCGCTGAAGAATCGCGTCACGTCGTACTTCCGCTCAAATTCGCAGCACAACGCCAAGACGCTCAAACTCGTCGACACTATCCGCGATTTTGAGTTTATAGTTACACAGAGCGAGCTGGACGCACTGGTGCTCGAATGCAGTCTTATCAAGCTTCATCAGCCAAAGTACAACATCCTTCTAAAGGACGATAAGGGATACAATTATATTAAGATATCGCGCGGGGAATTCCCGAGAATTACCTATGTGCTGAATACCAACGACAAAAACGCAGACTATATAGGTCCGTTTACGAGCGGTTTTACAGTTAAACAGGCTGTGCAGGAGGCTAACACTATATTTATGCTGCCGACCTGCAAGAAGAAATTCCCGCGCGACTTTAACAGGGAACGCCCCTGTCTGAACCGCGATATAAAGCGCTGTATGGGAGTTTGCGAGGGCAAGATATCCTCCGAGGATTACAAGAAGATAATTGCCGAGGCAATCCAATATCTGGAAAGCGGCAGCAAGACATCCGTTGAGGAGTTGACCGCGCAAATGGAGGAGGCTGCCGAAAATCTTGAATTTGAGAAAGCCGCGCGGCTGCGCGACCGTATTCACGCGATAACGAGGCTCACCGCACAGCAGAAAATTCTCGATTACAAGCAGGAGTACGATATAATCGGAGCGGCACAGAACGTCGGAATGGCAAGTGTCGCCGTAATAAAATACCGCGGCGGACGGCTTATCGACAAAGAAAATTTCTTTATCGGCGAGGAATACGAAGGCGCGGCAATGCGGCGCGATTTTCTGCTGAGCTACTATTCAAATCGCGAGGATATCCCAAAAGAGATTTACGTTGACGAGGAATTCGAGGATATGGAGCTGCTGACTGAGCTTCTAAGGGAGCGGCGAGGTCATGCGGTAAAGTTTGTGATACCGCATCGCGGCAACGGAATGGCGCAAATAATGCTCGCGAAAAAAAACGCGGGCGAGTATCTGGCACTGAAAGTCGGACGCACGGCAAAGGAGATCTCCGCTCTGGAGGACTTGAAAACGCTGCTCGGACTGGAAAAGGTTCCCAATATCATAGAAAGCTACGATATTTCCAACTTCGGCGAGACGGGAATGGTGGGCGGTATGATAGTTTACCGCAATGGTAGACCTTTCAAGCCCGGGTATCGCAAGTTTAACATAAAGACTGTCGAGGGACAGAACGACTACGCTTGTATGCAGGAAGTGCTGCGGCGGCGTATGACGCGGTTTATCGAGGGCGACGAGAGTTTCTCTCCCCTGCCCGATCTGATACTGCTCGACGGCGGCAAGGGGCATATAGCCGCGGTCGCGGAGGTGCTCGACGAGCTGAAGATCGACGTACCGCTGTTCGGTCTCGTCAAGGACAGTAAGCACCGTACACGAGCGATTGCAAAGGCAGGCGGCGAGATCGAAGTCAAGTCCAACCGCGCGCTGTTCTCGCTGCTGACGAATATACAAGACGAGGTTCACCGCTATTCGATAACGTTTCAGCGGGTAAAGCACAAGCAGAAAACGTATTCGCTCGAGCTTACCGAGATAAACGGCATAGGCGAAGCTAAAGCAAGGGCGCTGCTGAAAGCGTTCAAGACCAAGGCGAATATGAAAGCCGCCTCTACCGAGGAGCTGCAGAAGGCTGCAAAGGTGAACGCGGAAAAAGCAAAGGAATTATACGATTTTATACAGGAAAGGTTTTAAATGAGAGTTATCACGGGTACGGCGCGGGGTCGCAAATTAGTGACGGTCGAGGGTACGGACGTTGTTCGTCCGACCGCCGACAGCGTTAAGGAAGCGATATTCAGCGCGATACAGTTTGAGATAGAGGGCAGAACGGTGCTGGACTTATTTGCCGGAAGCGGACAGCTCGGCATTGAGGCGCTGTCACGCGGCGCAGCGGAATGTTATTTCGTGGACAGCGCAGCGGTCTCGATAAAGGCGGTGCGGCAAAACGTGGAAAGCACGGGCTTTGCGAATCAATCGCATATAATGAATATGCCGTTTTCGGCGTTTCTTAAATCGACAAGGGCGGAGTTTGATATCGCAATACTCGACCCGCCATATAATTACAAGATAATTCAAAAAGCACTGCCGTTATTGACAGAGAAAGTGAGCGAGCGCGGAGTTATCGTATGCGAGCATGAAAAGGAATGCGTTCTACCGCACAGCGAAAACGGATTTGAATTGGTAAGGCTGCTGCGGCACGGGCGTATCTCGCTGTCGATATACCGCAGACCAAATGTTGAAGAGTAATTCGGGAGACAACACTATTATGAAAACTGCAATTTATCCGGGAAGCTTCGATCCCGTTACAAATGGGCATATGGATATTATCAGACGGGCGTCGACTATGTTTGATAAGCTGATAGTGGTAGTGCTGATAAACCCGCTGAAAAGCTACAGCTTTTCTATACCCGAGCGCGTGGCGCTGCTGACTAAGGTCACGGAGGGTATGCGGAATACAGAGATTGCCAGCTATGACGGGCTGCTTGCGGATTATTTCAAGCAGCGCGCGGACATAGACGTTATTGTAAAAGGACTTCGCGCGACATCGGACTTCGAGTACGAGTTTCAGATGGCACACACCAACAAAGATCTGAACCCGCGTGCGGAGACGGTGTTTATCCCCGCAAGCGCAAATACGACATTTATTTCATCAAGTATGGTCAAGCAGGTGGCAATGTTCGGAGGCGATCTGTCGAAATATGTGCCCGCGGCTATCCACGAGGAGATAAGCGTTAAGCTGACGGGTGAATTTGAGGAAAAAAGACGTGCTGCCGCGAAAAAACGCGGAGATATATGAAAGGCTATAAGGAAACCTGCTAAGAAAAGTCAATGGGCAAAATAGACAAAAAATGACTTGCATTTT
>CAJUMS010000128.1 GCA_910587465.1 uncultured Oscillospiraceae bacterium | reverse complement strand
CGCGCCTTATATGCCCGTACCTCCGCCGCCGCTTTCCTCAAGCTCTCCGCCGAGAGCTTCGCCGTTATCTTCATCGGTCACCTCAATCCTTTTTATTGCGTATTGCGAGACGTTCAGCGAGCGCGCGACCGCCTTTACAACGTAGTTTTGTCCGTCAATGGTTACGCGGGAATTCTCGTTGATAGGGCATTTCGGGTCACTGATGAGCATTGTGCGGTCATAGTCCAGAACATTGCCGAACATCTGCTCGGAATAATCGCCCTTATTCGCCGAAACGGACATGAGGAGCTGTTGTTCCTCACCGAACTCGGACGAATAATCCGCGGTGGCATTGCCGTACTCGTCAACGATTTCCTTATCACCCAGGTACTGACGGAAATTCACCAAGACTTGATTGCGTTTCAAATCCCTCATAATATCTCCGCTTTCGGCGTGATCTCGGATAGCAGCTCCTCGGATACCCACGCGGAGGAGTAGCCGCGGCTTATGCCGTTCTCGCCATGAGAAACCTCGCCCTCCGCGCCGCGCTTGTTGTACAGCTCTATCGCGATACGGAGCTGAAGATTATAATACCGCCGCTCCAGCTCGTCGGGCGGTTCGCCGAACGGGTAACGCCGCGCGTTAATTGCGCTTTTTGCCGTTTCGAGCAGAAATTCCGCGTCCCCGTCCGATATCTGCGGTATCTGCGCTCTCAGAAGCTCGGTTTGCGTCATTTTCGTTCCTTTCTACTCTGTACCCCGCCTGTTCCAGTATGCCGCCGACTTCCTCCGACACCTCGGCAGTATCGCCCTTGAATTCGACAAGCATTTTCCCACCGCTTGTTACCGTTGCGGGGCGGTCGTCTCTGTAAGCGATCATTCCGCGAACACCACTTTGCCGTGCAGATACTCGACGCCGTAATCGAGACCGATCTGACCGAAGATCATACCGTTGTACGCCGCTCCGGTAGAGGGCTTATCCTCGTAGAAGAAATTTCCCTTGTTCGGGGTGATCTGTTCCACGGGGTGAATAGCCGAGGTCTTTGCGCAAAGGAGAACGTTCTGCGGAATGGTTCTCGCGAGAATGATATTGACCGTGCCGAAATCGGTCATCAGTCCGCGAATAGCCGCGCCCGCCGTGGTAACGCCGTTCGGGTACAGACTGCTTGATCCGGTGAACGCCTCCGTAATAGCCGCCGCTATGGCGGAATTCACAAAAACGGTGTCGCCGTCCGGAGAAACGCCGCTGTCGTACATCTTTTTGAGCAGCGAGTTTATCGCCGATCTCATAATGGACGCGCCGACCTTGTTCGTTTCGGTGATCGCGTTAGTCGTGATAGCCGAGAGGATGCCGCGCGTCTTGTTGGCAACGTCGTCAGCGGTCGCCTTATTGTAAACGCCGTTGATGAACGTGTACTCGATGGAATTCGCGATCTTGCGCATTTTTGCTGCTTTCTGGAACTGAAGTTCGTCCGTCGGGTCGGCGCGCTGGCCTGTGATATTTATTCCAGAGAGCGTGCCCATGTTGGACTGCTTGGCGTAGGAAACGCTTACCGCCTCCTGGAATATCTGCGTAACGTTGGTCTCCTGCGAGCGCGTGATGAACGTCGCGTCCACGCCCTTGACGCTCTGCACCTCGGAGATCTCGGGCTGGCTCGGGTCCTCGAGCGCATAGTCCTGTGAGGTCACGAACTCCACAGATTTGGTATAGAGCGGCGCGCCTATCGCGTTGAGAAAGGGCGTTTCAATGTTGCTTCTGGTGTAGAGAGCACCCGAATAATTCGGGCAGTTAAAGCTCATTGCCGTGGTTGATTTAATAGTTTCCGTATCGGGCATATTTACCTCCTGTTATACCTTTGTTTCTTGTACCGCCGTCATACCGTCCGCCGCCTTTATCATAGACAGCATATCGTTGGCTTTCGCGGCGGCGCTGAACTGTTCCGAGAGATCGGGAGCCGCGGGCGGCGTTCCCGATACCGGAGCGGGCGTTTGCATAAGCTCCTGCTTTGCGGCGGCAACCGCCTTTTCGCGTGACGCGCCTATCAGCTTCGCAAGCGCATCGGCAAAGCCTATTGTCTGCTCTTCGTTGTCGCTGACAAATCCGTCGAGCACCGCCGAGTATTCCTCTTCGGTCAATCCCGCTGCCGTTAGTTTTGCGGCCGCTTTTGTGCGGTTGAGCAGTCGCTGATTTTCGGATTTCGCTTTGCTTGCTTCCTCAATGAGCTTGTTCAGCTTTTCCTCTTGGGAGAGCTTCTCGCGCTCTGCCTCGTCGAACTTGTCCGCCTTTTCCTTGAGCGACTTGTTGTCGTCCTTAAGCTTGTTCAGCTCGCTGTGATGTGAACTCAGCAGCGCTGAGACCTGCTCGTCGGTCGCCTCGGGAAACAGCTTCTTGATCTCGTCTCTTGTCATAATAAATCCTCCTGAAAAATTACATTATTTAACGGATAACTCCAATGGCGGCAGCAGCGGGAATTGAACCCGCGCCGTTAATACTGCCGTATAAACAAAAAGAGCCAACGTCCCTATGGATTTCCCATAGGAACATTGGCTCAAAGGCTCTAGATAAGCTATTCAATTAAAAGCATTTATTTTTTATTGAGAACATAGTCCTCAAACTCTTTAGACAATCGAAGATTATATTTTTCAACGTGATATGCAAGGTCGCTCCACCACGAAAAAATACCGTCATCAAGTGCGGTAATGCTATACTCTCCCGGTATCCTCTCACCTGTAAACCTATCACTGGACATTCTGGCTTGAACGGCGGTGGGCGTTCCGTTGTGTCGAAGATAAGATACTATTTTGTCCTGCCCCGGATAAGGCTTCTCTTGAAAACGATCTTTCATTGAAATTCCGTTATCGGAGCCGTACTCCGTATAATTACACAACATAATCATAGCGTTACCTCCTTCTTGGTTTAAACTCTATCCAAGTGCCTGTTTCGCGTATCTTAACACGTTCTTCGGGAGAACTTGAATTCCATATTCCCGAAAGAACATCATTATCACTAACAAACATTTCGCCGTCTATATCTACAGTTACTGTTTCAGTTGGTGCTAACACTGACACGCCCAATTCGTCGGCAATCTGCTGTGCTATACCATCTTTTAGCGCACCGGTCTGACAGGCTATCAACCGAATTGGTTTTCCGCAGAATTCATGGGAGTTTCTGATTAGTTCTGCCGCTTCCTTCGCTCCATACGACCATTCATCACCTTCATTACTGTAAGCCAACAATTCATTGGGGGAACCATGCATAACAATGTCGCTGTATCCGTCCAATGGTTTGATTCTCGCTGCGTTGCGGAAAAGCACATCATTTGAATTTACAAATCTGCTCGAAAGTATCATCATGTTGTCCTTCTTGGGAACTTCATCGTTTGATGATCTCCCGATTTTTCTTTCTACCCTCATTATACCACGATTATTCGCGTTTGTCAAGGGCGTTCCGCGGTCAAATTTCAAAGTACACCGACAGTTGACTATCTCCTCCGCGTCCGCGCCAAGCGATGTATCGTTCGGGAACATAAGCTTGGAATTTCCCACCGTGAACGGCTCGTCGATCGGTATCCTCGTGCCGCCGACCGCCTTATGCGACGGGCGGACCTTGCCGTCGCCGAATGTCTCCCAGGTCTTGAAGCGCATTCCCGAACGGTGCGCCCCGTCAAGCGCCGCAAGGTTGCACATCGCGTTTATCTCAGTGCGCGTGACCGTCATCGAGTGGCTGTTCTCAAACGCTATGTTCGGCTCGCCGCGGGCTGTTCTCGTGAGCCATACCGCGAAGTCGAGAGCGTGTTGATTCCGCCACGCGCCAACGCCGTAATAAGGCTCGCCGCCTTGAAATATTGCGGATACATAGCGTTCGTAATACTTGTCGAAGAAGCCGAGATACGCTTTCCGCAGCGACACTGCAGCAGCCGCAAGGAGTATATCTTTACGGCGTTTGTCCGTTTTCTCATCGGAGATTATCGCGCGAACCGTATCGTAATACTTTCTTACAGCGTCTTGAAACGCCCCTGCCATTACTATGCGAAGCTTCTTCTCGGCGGCGGGCAGCTCCATTTCACCGTAATAAAGGATATTCAGGCGGTCAACGCTCGCTAAGCTCGCCATTATCGTCACCGCCCAATTTGTTCAGGATAGCCTCAAGCTCGCCGTCCATATCGACCACGTTCGCCGCCTGTTTATCTTGTTCACCCGATATTATCCACTTTTGGAGATACTCGGAGCTGTCGAGGAACACCTGCTCGGGATCACTGTACAGTCCGCAGTGCGCTATCGCTATGCGCGGGTGGATCCCCGCCTCGAGCTGGTTTTGAAGTCCCTGCGTTTTTGTCAGCAGATTATCCGTCTTGTTCCTGGTGAACTTTATCTCGATATCGCCGAGCGACAGGCTCCCCAGCTGCGGGACGTTCAGGCACCTCAGCACAAACGCCAGAAACCGCTTTTCCGTTGCCTTGAACTCGTGTTCCATAGACTTCGCGGCGCTCTCCGCCATCGTCCACCCTTGCCCGATAACAAGCGCCTGACCCGTATTCCCGCCCGCGCTCGCTTTTCTGTCGGGAACCGCAGCGATGGTCAGCATTCGGCGAGAACGTATACAAAATAGGTATGACGCGTCGTCTTGACCTGCAGGAGCGTGTTGACGGGCTTGGCGACGCGTCGGTGCTGTTCGCTTTCGACGTCCAAGCTATGATCTTCACCGACGATGCTCCTGCGCTTGAAGCTGCGCTGCACCGCGCTTTTGAGGACAAAAGGTCAATATGGTAAACCCCCGCCGTGAGTTTTTCCGTGTAACATTAGACGAGATCAAGACGGTAATCAGGCAGAATTACGACAAGACTGTTGAGTTTACCGATATTCCCAATGCGGAGCAATGGAGAATATCACTGAGAATGCGCGGGGAAACGGCAGCGTAGTCCGCACCGCAAATGCCGAGAACAGCCGCGCAAAATATTCCCGCGCCGACATCCCCGCGTTCCGCTCTGCAGAGCGCTGCTCCGAGAATTATGCCCGTCAAAAATCTCGCGCAGACCGCTATTGCCGTGATACGCTCGAAATATCCCGCCGCCGATTGTACATATGTTGAGAAAAACAGAATATTCACCATTACAATGAGTACGTTTACGAATATCTTTTAGCTCATTCGCAGAACAATCGAGTTTGCGACAGAAAAACTGCTTTGATATGCAACAGTTGGAACAAGTTCCGAGAAAAACATAAGCTGAATACAAATCTTACATTCCACGCCCTGCGACATCATTACGCTAGCAAATGCATTCTTCTCGGAATACCTCAAAAGTATATTGCCAAACTTATGGGGCACAGTTTAACAGTTATGATAGAGCAAGTTTATCAACATATTTTCCCGTCGGCAATGGAAGAATATTCAAACAGGCTAAGAGACCAAATGAACGAACTATGCAACACGAAAAGCAACACATAATCTTTTAATTATTTTTATAACACGGTTTTATAGCTTTAAGCAAAGGGTTCGAATCCATTTTCGTGTCGAAAATATCTACGGATGGTGTTTTCTGTTTTTCACAAGATTTATGCCCACAAATGGCTTTACACAGCTGTTTGTGGGCATAATATCTTTTTTGTCAGTGTTTTATGTGATATCGTGACCAAATAGATTTGGACACTCGTGTGGATTTTGAAGTATTGGCATCCATAAATATGTAATATGACACGCTGAAAATAGACGTCATCTTAATATTCCCCTATACTATGCGGATTTTTCACATTTCAAATCGGACACTAGGGGTTCGGATACCTCCCTTTTTTATGTTTAGTATCCGATTTTGGACTGTTTTGTACTTGGTGTCCATTTTGAAATCCTGACGCGGCAACCGTTAAGCCGCATTGTTAAAGGGATTATAAGAAAACACCTGCCGTTGTCCGAACCTTGGGAGTTCAGATTTCGACAGGTGTCCATTTTGAAATTCTGATCAAGCAATCGCAAAACCGCATTGGAAAGGGGATTATAACAAAACACCTGCCGTTGTCCGAACCTTGGGGGGTTAGATTTCGACAGGTGTCCAATTTTAAAATTCAACTTTATCAATTGAAGATCTTTTTAGAAAAGTGATTTCATCTATTAAGGCAACACCGCACAAAGCAGCAGAAATCCGCTGCCCAAAATAACAGAGT
>CAJUMS010000127.1 GCA_910587465.1 uncultured Oscillospiraceae bacterium | reverse complement strand
ACAAAAAATATAATTATCAAGACTAACGATCTTTTTTCTTTTTAGTCATTTCAGTTTCTCCTCATATATTTCGATTTATCTCATATTCCATTTGTTAAAATTATACCACTAAACTCCGACATTGTAAAGTGCTTTTTATAAATTTTAAATAATTTGTTGAAGTTTTTTGAATGGTTTTTGTGACAATTTATCCCAAATTGTATGTAAACAACGACACAATATTAACCGTTCAAAAAAATATTGACATTGAGAAACAAATATGATATAATAAGAAAATAGAGCAAAAAACCGATAATGAGATAATAGAAAGGAAAAAATATCATGACTATGAAAAAATTAAGCACCGCGTTCATTGCGGCTTGCCTCAGTATTACAATGCTGTCGGGCTGCAACGGTGTTCCCGCGAACAGCGTGTTCTCGGCGGACGATCTGCCCGGAAAATCAATCGGCGTTCAGAAAGGCACAACCGGCGATGATTTAGCGAAAGGTTACGAAGAGTCTCCGGAAGAGGGCAAAGAAGCGGCTAAAGTTGAACGTTTTGATAAAGGCGCAGATGCTGTAAACGCTCTCAAGCAAGGCAAAATCGATTGTGTTATAATTGATAACGAGCCCGCAAAGGTTTTCGTTTCACAAAACGACGACTTGCAGATACTTGAAGGCAGTTTTGAGCCCGAGGACTATGCTATTGCGGTCAAAAAAGGCAGCGAGCTGACCGATAAGATCAACGCGGTAATAAAGGAGCTTAAAGAGGACGGCACTATAGGCAAAATCCTTGGCAACTACATAGGCGATAATCAAGGCAGTTATCAGTACACCTCTCCCGAGGACGTTGATCGCAGCAACGGCAAGCTCGTAATGGCGACCAATGCAGAGTTCCCTCCCTACGAATCCTATGACGGCAGCAAGATAGTCGGCATAGATCCCGACATCTTTCAGGCTATATGTGACAAGCTCGGCTACGAGGCGGTTATTGAGGATATGCAGTTTAACGCCATTATCGCTTCCATTGAAGCGGGAAAAGCGGATATAGGAATGGCGGGTATGACCGTCGATCCCGACAGACTTAAAAATGTGGACTTCACCGAAAGCTACGCTCAGGGGCTGCAGGTCATTATAACACGTAAGAAGTAATTAAGCCGAAAAGCGCGGCAATGAACCGCGCTTTTTTATAGGAGAAAACATATGGAAGGCTTTTTTGAGGCGATAAAAGGTTTTTTCGTATCGTTCGGCGATAAATTTTCGCAAAATTTTATCGAGAAAAACCGCTGGCAATATCTGACAAACGGCTTAGCGACTACGCTCATCATTACGGTATGTGCTGTGATACTCGGCTTCATACTCGGATTTATCGTTGCGGTTGTGCGTTCGACCCATGATAAAACAGGAAAAATGAAAGCCGGAAACTTTTTTGCGCATATTTATCTTACCGTTATCCGCGGAACCCCTGTAATGGTACAGCTTTTGATAATTTACTATGTTATTTTTCAGTCGATAAATATAAATAAGATATTTTGTGCCATTCTGGCTTTCGGTATCAACTCCGGAGCGTATGTCGCGGAGATAGTCCGTTCGGGAATTATGTCGATAGACAATGGGCAAATGGAGGCGGGGCGCAGCTTGGGTTTGAATTACCGTCAAACCATGCTGTCGATAATACTTCCGCAGGCATTCAAAAACGTACTCCCGGCACTTGCAAACGAGTTTATTGTTTTGTTGAAAGAAACGTCAATTGCCGGATACATAGCGATTACAGACCTTACAAGAGCAGGTGATATCATACAAAGCCAGACCTACGAAGCGTTTATGCCGCTGCTGGCTGTCGCAGCTATCTATCTGGTGATGGTCGTGGGGCTTACAAGGCTCGTCAGACTGCTCGAAAGGAGGCTCGCGAAGAATGATAAACGTTAGTCACCTGTACAAGTCCTTCGGAGAGCTGGCGGTGTTGGAGGATATCTCCGAAACTATCCAAAAGGGTGAAAAGGTCGTTATTATCGGACCGTCGGGCTCGGGAAAAAGCACGTTCCTGCGCTGCCTTAACCTTATGGAAACACCGACCTCGGGCACTATCACTTTCGATGGTGAGGACATAACGAGCTGCCACGGCAAGGAGCTTGACCGACTCCGCCGCAGAATGGGCATGGTCTTTCAGCATTTTAATCTGTTCCCGCACTTGACTATCCGCAAGAACATTACACTTGCTCCCGTCAAGCTTGGGCTGATGAGCAGAGACGAGGCAAACGCAACGGCTGACAGACTGCTGAAACGCGTTGGCTTGCCCGACAAGGCGGAGAGTTATCCAAATATGCTCTCGGGCGGACAAAAGCAGCGTATCGCGATCGCGCGGTCGCTGGCGATGAACCCTGAGGTAATGCTGTTCGACGAGCCTACAAGTGCGCTTGACCCTGAGATGGTCGGAGAGGTCCTCGACCTTATGAAACAGCTTGCCGAGGAGGGGATGACGATGGTTGTCGTTACGCACGAAATGGGCTTTGCCCGCGAGGTCGCGTCGCGCGTGCTGTTCATGGCGGACGGTAAAGTTCTAGAGCAGAACCCGCCCGAGGAGTTTTTCAAAAATCCCAGTAATCCGCGTCTAAAGGATTTTCTCTCAAAGGTTATATAAGCAAATTAAAGCCCCAAAAATCGGGGCGCAGTAAAGAAGTATTCCGTTGTTTTTGAAAAGGCTGCGTAGAAACCCTGCGTAGCCTTTCCTTTTTTGTCATAGTTCTGTTGGTTGAGCGTAGCCGAAGTGCTCGCCATATTGAACCTAATATAGATCTCAATGCGCTGCTCTCTATGCTAACTTGACTTATCGGGAGCGTGAACAACTATCTTCTCCACAAGCTCGTGCATAATTTCGGGAGTGAGTACACTTATATGTGTGTACTTACGGACAAGTTGAATAAAGTCGGAGAAGTTAGTTCCCGAAAATCCGTTATCAACATAAAATTAAGTATTGTGAAGTCTGCTGTCGTCAGCGTATTTTTGAAGTATCGCCTTTTGAATGTTAATATGTAAAGGGTGGGATCTGTAATACATAAGGCTGAAAGCTCATTTGCGGTAAAGTAAAACTGTATGCTAAAAGGAGGACATATGCAAAACAGAGGGGAACATGGCACGCTAATGAACGATCTGTTTTGAACAGGATAATCGACTGTTGTATTCGACGTTCAGAGCGCGTTACGGGATAGACCTCTAGACCTCACGCGCAAGCGCCTGCATTGGTTCGCGTTTCTGGCAATGCCCAGCGATCTGGGAGGATGCTCGCTGTCTGATATTATAGGCATACGCGCGGTACCGATCTCGCCAAGCTCGGCGAGTCACAGCAACACCGGAGGTTCCTTTTGCGCTTTTATCTAAAGATTTTTATTCCACCGCTTCTATTGTAAAGGTCAACCTATGTATCGTAGAGTTAGCTTAACAAGCCATAAGTCATTTGTCTATTTTCTATCAACTCATATACAAAAGAAAAATCTGTCTGTAAGTATGCACGACAATATTTGTACTATATTATAAATTATTCATCGGCGGACTCAAGTGCTATACCAGCCGAACTTGCGATAAATTCAACAAATTCTCTTTTGCAGATAGGCTTTGAAAAGAAATATCCCTGAATGAAATCACATTTCAAGTCGGAGAAAGCGTCAACCATTTCTTGCGTTTCAATACCCTCGACAACTATCTCCATTTTCATATCCTTAAGCATTTTCACGGTATTTTGCAGGAAAATCCACATCTTGGGATTATGTTGCTCGTCAACAAACGACTTGTCAAGTTTGACGATCTTAAGCGGTAATTGGATAACGCGCTTCATATTCGAGTAGCCCGTGCCGTAATCATCAAGTGAGAACGACAGTCCTGCACGCGAAAGCTTGTTAAGATTTTCCGTCATCACGCGCTGTGAATATGACGCGGCAGTCTCGGTTATCTCAAGATTTATGCTTTTTGGCGGAACGTTGTACTTATGCATGACCGAAAGTATCTTATCTGCGAGATCGCCGTGCATACACTGCGCAACCGAAAGATTTACCTCAATATAATCCAGTCCAAGCTTCTTGAACTCATCGCACGAAACGAATTTACATACCTCCTCGAACACAAACTCACCGATTTTGTGAATAGCACCGCTTTTTTCTGCGGCGGGAATAAGAATTTCGGGTGAGATATATCCATGCTCCTCGTCAAACAGTCTGAGTAGTGCCTCCGCTGAGACGAACTTCCCCGAGCTGATAGAATAAATCGGCTGATAGTAAACCTCGAATTTTTTTCCATCAAGCGCGCGTTCGATTATCTTGTCGATATTGTTTTGTATAGCGAACTGATTCGCGTCGTATACATCTGTTGCTAGCATTATCTGCCCGCTGTAATGATTCTTTTCGTGGAAATCCTGACCGAATGCCATAAGAGACTTAAAGCTTTCGATCTCCTCGGGACAGCGTGCAAGCACTATATAAGGTGTAAAGTTAATATCGAGACCGTTGATATGCGAGCGCATTTTCAATTCGTTCATCAGAACGACTGCAGCTGTCTCCGCTTTATCGCGGTCACGATCGCGGAAAACCATACGGAAACGGCCTCTGTCCAGAAAGTACAAGTCGGCCTTTCCGCGCAAACGTTTATTTACATCGCTGATTGTATCGGCTATCTTATACAGTATATTTGTCATCATATCGTAGCCAAGCATACTCGTGAGCGTGTTGTAGTTGCCGATGTTAAGCATAACGACGTTTACATGCTTGTCATTGTAGAACGAGCGCTTCATGTCGTAGGCATAGGCGCTGTGCTTGTACAGTCCCGTAAACGAGTCAATGTAATCCTCAGGACGGAGCACACCTGCGCTTACAATAAACAGCGACATTGTAATGGCGAAACACTCCACCAACAGTTCGGGAATAAAAAGGTGTATAACGACCGCCATACAGCTAAGCAGTGTCATAGAAAACAAAGAGAAAATTTTCCGCCTGTTGAACAGTACTCTGTATTGAATGACATACAGTATGTTCAATGCGATATACGGCACAATGCATACATACAGCACATGAAACAGCATTCCATGGGTATAACCGTTATCAACCGTGAACATTAGATGTGTAAAAGGATTGGTCACGATCAGGAAAAAGTTAAGTCCGTATGGCAGCGCAAACAATATTATTTTTACAGGATTGCGAAAGACTTTATGCCACGTATCCGTGAGGCTGATAACAAAGAGCATATGTACAAACGGATGAACATTGTGAACCGTCAAATATCCCATATGCGCAAAATTCAGCGCAAAAAAATTTTGGCTGTTGTAGTTGTCGAGGGTTACGGCGAAAATATCAAACGAAGTGGACACTGCGACGAGAATTATCTGCAAAAGGAACAGACGGTTTGACGTTCCTTTTGTCATCTTACGGATAATTACCGTTACAAACAGCACTGAAAGCATAATCAACGATGCTATATCAAACGCAACGCTTTTCATATGACACTCCACTCCATTCTCCGACAATACAGCACAATCACCAAAAATCGCTAAGAATATTCTAAAAAATTGTTATATATATGCATTATAACAGAACGACGAGTAAAAGTCAACCCTATTTACAATTGTTGATAACATTGTGGCATTTTTTTGTGAAAAACGCACAGATGATTTGGTGGAATTGCCTGGACATTTTCAACAATACCCTTTCTGCCTTTTTTCTTTGCTATATCGGAAGTTTAGAAATTTTTTTTACCCCCTTGACAAATACATTTAACTGTGATATAATATTAGCGTTGGATAGCTGGGTGTGGCGCAGATTGGTAGCGCGCTACCTTGGGGTGGTAGAGGCCGCAGGTTCAAATCCTGTCACTCAGACCAATGAAAACCGCATAGCAAAACCGTTTGTGAGCGTTTCGCGAGCGGCTTTGTTTTGTCTGCAAACTATTTTCGTGCGCTATTTGTGCGCCATTGTCGTAAAACGACATTAAACAAGACCGAACGAAATGAAAATCAAGCCGCTCGATATTCCCATTTTATGGAAATGCCGAGCGGCTTATTTTCATGAAATGCCCTGTTTCTTTTCTACGTCGTCCGATTTGGGGAGAAGCATAATATCGAGCTTGTTCACGGCTTCAACGTCGGCTTCTTCGATCAGATGTAAATACTTGTTCGTGGTTTCAATGTCATTGATGTTGTATAATAAAACTTGACACCAAATTCTCAAAGAAGTATAATGCAAG
>CAJUMS010000126.1 GCA_910587465.1 uncultured Oscillospiraceae bacterium | reverse complement strand
CTTGCATTATACTTCTTTGAGAATTTGGTGTCAAGTTTTATTATACAACATCAAAGTAAAGGTTATTTCGGTTACGGAAGGCATAGATACCACCAATGAAAATGATGACTTGCTCATCGGATTCAAACAGATCTTCAACGACTTCTATGCCAAGGACATAAGTAAGAAAGTGCGAGCAGGAATACGTCAAAAGCAAAAGAACAGCGGACTTGTTCCGTCATTGCCGTTCGGATATTACCTTGACCGCAACACGGGAAAAGTTGAAATCGACAACGAAACCGCAGATTATATTCGGGAAATATTTCGGCTTTATGTGGACGGATACGGATTGTGTACAATAGCAAAATCGCTAAATGAACGCGGGATTCGCTCTCCCGAATACTACCAAAAGCGAAAGCTCGCTGATTGGAAACCGATTATCTCACGGCAATATTTATGGGAGCAAACATCTATCAAGCGCATACTCAGCAACGAAATGTACATCGGAACTTTGGTAAATCATAAGACCGTAACCTCGAAAATTTACAAGACAAAAACCTTTATCGCACCTGAGGAACAGTACCGTCATGAAAACTTTTGCGAGCCGATTATTGATCGGCATACATGGGCACAGGCTCAATTTTTACTTAAACAGCGTTCCGAAATTAAGCCCCGGGCAAGTAATGGAAGAAAAATTCATCGCTACTCCGGACTTATAAAATGCGCTGAGTGCGGTTCTTGCTTCATAGCGAAAAACCGAACATGGCGCGGTAGGGAATACGTCGAATACACCTGCAACAGCAACCACCGTTACGGCAAAGAATACTGCACACCACACCGAATTCACGAGTCTCAGCTTGATGAACTGGTGTTCGGAGAAATCCAAAATCTTAAAGAGCGGATAGTAGCTGAGAGCGAAAAGTACGATGAGATCGTCAAGCAATGGCTCAAGCAAAAGCCGTCTTACGATTTACAGATTCGGCAGTACGAAGAAAAAATCATCGCACTGAAACAGCAAATAGAGGACTTGATAATGGGCAAGGTAACGGATAAATCGCGCGCGGAATTCTACGACAGCATGATTGAAAAGCGCGAAAACGAGATCACGGAGCTTCAAAAGAAGATATCCGACTGTCGCGAGTATGATAAGGTATGCAGGCAGCGGCAGCAGACCCTTACAAGCACCTCGATGCTGCTTGATGACATACTCTCTGATGGCAGAATATCCGATGCTAATCTCAGAATGTTGGTAAACGGAGTTACCGTCCATCAAAACGAGGATAAGTCGCTGGATGTTAGCTTCGAGATGAACGGCGATTTTACGAACAGCACCATGATCATACTTGAGCCGATGTTTGAGGAAATGATTTAATGAGAGATTTTGAAACACAGCATGCCTAAAAGACATATCTGTTATCGGGTGTGATTTTGCAATTGTGTTCAGCAAGTTCGACAAAACTTTCTCCAATAACCGCATAATTCCCAAACAGCACTAAAAATGTAAAAGTCAAGACCGCTTTCGCGTTCATTTTAGTCTTGACTTTTACATTTTTAGTGCTATTATGACAATGCGGCTATTGGAGAAATTTGTCAATCGGTGGCATTTACACAGTTTAAGCCTCGAGTTATCACCGGCATCTGTCTTTTAGGTCGTGTGGAGTAGATTTATATTTCACTATTTTTCATTTATTTTCCAGGTTCAATTGCTTTATTTTTAAATATTATAACTGTATCGAAACCAACAAAGAAATCTTTTTGAGAATAAATGCTTGCAATAATTACTTGGTTATCAGATAATTCACGCTGCAAGAACTCCATTATTTGCTTAGTGTTTTTGTCATCAAGTTCCTTTGCTTTCAGTGAATCAATTACCAAAAATAACTTTGTATTTATTACTTTTTCTACAATCTTGATTACAGCAACTTTATATGCTATTATTAATTTTTGAAATTGGGCACCTGTCTTTCCTTTAAGATTGTCTGTAAATATATAGTCGATTTTATTTGAAATGGATTCTTCTACATTTAGTTGTTGAGCAAATTTTAAAAAAAGTTCATATATTTGTGATATGTATTCGTTGCCCTGCCTAATTTTTGCTTTGATTTGCGATTTATTTCCTTCATGTTCCTTTTTAGCTTGTTTTAAAAGATCTTTTATCGCTTCCACATCAATGTTAATTGAACTTAAGGCAGAGTTTATTTTCTTTTCTGTATCTATAGTTATGTTCTCTTTAAACAGATTGGTGCCGTAAATTACTGATTCATACTCTCTAACCAACTTCGCTTTTTCACCTTCCAAACGGGATAAAGAGTTCATTAGCAAGGATTTCTCTGCTTTCAGATACTCTATATTACAGCTGTTCTCTATGTTGTCTTTTGTAACCTTTACCAGCCCGTCTGATGTTTTGACATATAGACTCATAGCTTCAATGTATTCAAAGAAGCTTTTATCTTGTTTTATAACTTTGGTGATTTCATCAATACTTTGTTTAATATTTTGTATCGCAAGTTGGACAGATGCTATTTTTTTCTTAATGTCATCACCAAGAGTTACAACTTCTAAATTATTATTGTTTTCATAATAGTCTTCTTTAATACTATTCATATTAAGCATAGCATTGTATTTGTCGATTTCTCTCTCAATAGCATCGCGCTCTTTAAAGAGATCTTCACAATCAATGTTTTTAAGGGCAGACACAAGTTCATCTATAGAAAACCTATTATTACCGATTACTTTACCCCGATTTAATAAAGTCCACCCTTTTTCCTGGTCAATATACATCAATCCAAGAAGGTTGCTTGCAATTCTCAGATTATCCAAATTAAATATATAGGCAATAAATGAAATATGTTCATCGGGAAGTGTAAATATTTTAGACCATGCGCCATCTTCCGATTTTACAGACAGTATTTTAGATGTTCTCTTTACGATGAGCTTTTGCCCATTAATTTCAATTTTAATGGTTGTATCAACCCTATCGAAGTTGATTCCCTCGGTAGACGGAATAGTATATCCTAATGCATAAAATATTAAACGGCAATATGTACTTTTTCCAGTAGAATTCACTTCGTTTGATGTGATTAAATTGAATTTACGACTAAAGCTATCTGAAGCAGTGTTTGTTGATTCTTCAAGAATCAATTTCTCTATAACCATTTTTAACTTCCCTCCACAATTTTTCTTATATTATTTTTATTGTTAATTAACCTTGCTATGCATTTTTTTATCAGATATTCTTTTGCTAGCTCTGAACAGTCAGAGAATTCGGCATATTCCGCTAAATAATTCTGCCAGTGTGTTTTTATAAATTCATTTTTATCTTTATTTGTTTTTAGATATTCTTTTAAATCATCCATAAGTTTATTAAAGAAGCTAAACCTCTCATGATAATATGACCTTTGTGAGTAATACATTTCATATTCATCTATGAGGTCTGGATCGATTCCATTTTCGAACAAATTATCCATATCGATATTAACATCAGATAAAACAGCTACGATCTGCCAAAGTAATTCTTCTTTACCCATTTTCTTGTTTTTCTTGTTGTCGGGAATCGTAGCATTGACCAAAAAAGTTTGATGCCACTCGGTCAACAAATCACGCACAAATTTATTTAAGTATGTAGATTGGATATTAAATTTAACTGTTAATATCTCGTTGATTTTATTCTCAATCTCTATAAATTTATCAAATGGACTTTCTGTATTAATATACGGATAAATCGAGGAGATCATAAAGTTGTCAATATCAATGGATTTGATACGATCAAGCAGTTTTTGGTATTTATCTTTTTTTGAAGCTGATACCTTGGGGGACGGAGCATTTGAAATAATATTTTCAAGTTTTGTAATGATACGTTTAATTTGAACTTTAAATTCTTTCTTTTCATCTGCAACATTCTTTAATTTTACAATTTTATTCTTAAATATATCTGCCCTTTTAATTGGAGCCTCATAATTAGAAATATATAGAAGTTCATCGCCCCTACTTGAATCTGCTGGCGTTTTAGCTAGTGAAATTATAGCATCTTCTAATTTGTCACTTCGGTTATTTAAACTGCCATTTTGAATAGATTTAGCCTGTGCATAAATTTTCCTATTTTTACACTTCAATTCAATATCTTGATATTTACCTTCTACAACAATCTCATCCACATCGTCAATATAACATAAAAATAAGAAAATCGCAGCATCAACTTGAAATTGCCATCCAAATGCAGAAGCGGAAGCGTTTCCATCATAAAAAGGGTTATCGATGTCTAATCTTTGACACATATTTTTTCTCCTAATATAAATCTAATTTTGTAGGGGCTATGAAACGTTAATAAAATTACTAGCCCATTTAACAAGTCGCTTTTTAACAATATAAATTTATAGAGAAAAAGCTACATTCTTTGTATGTTATACACAAAAATGTAGCTTTTTTTATTTTGTGATACGCTGACGAAAAAGATTTTTTCGACACTCACTCAAAATACCCAAGTTCATCCATTCATATTATAATATATCATCAAATAAATGTCAATGGCTTTTTCAGATGCTCAAAAATTTCACATTCCCATTGACATACCCATGTCCTCGTCCTGATCCTCATCTTCCTCCAAATCCTCGTCCTCATCGGGGTTTTCGAATTCCTCGCTCTCGTCGTCAAAATCGGTCGAAACGGCGGCGCTTTCCTGTTCCTCGAGTTGTTCCCCGACCTCTGTGGAATCCTCGCTCAAATCGCGCGAAACATCCGTCTTTTCTTCGGTGTTTGACTGTGCTGCTCTTTGCGTCAGATCACGGTTGATTTCGTTCTCAATCAGCCCGATAACGAATTCCTTTTGGGTTAGATTGTTTCTTTGCAGATAGTCCTTGATTTTTTGGAAAAGTTCCTCTGGCACTTGAAACGCCAGCGTCCTCATATTACCCATTGATTTTTCCTCCCGTATATTGATTTTGGGGTGCAGCTCGTCTTGTAAAGCCAAAGCTACGAAATCCCCCATTGTAATGCCATGATCCTCGATATATTTCTTGACTTCGGCGTGAAGCTCCGCGTCAATTTTGACGGTCACGCCCTTTTTCTCGTTAGTCGGCATTGTCGATATTCCTTTCCATAAATTTTCTAAACGCAGATTCCGCGATTTCTTCAATCGCGGAACCCGTTTGTGCCGCCTCTATCAAAAGCAGTTCGTAAAGCCATGCCGGAATCTCAATTTCCAATATTAAGCTCCTTTCCTGAAGTCGTATGCTACATTGACATATCTATTGACTGAGCCTCGTTTATATTTTCCTCATGTTCTTGATGAGTTTCCGAGTAAATCAGCGTTCTCATGTAATCCTGATCCGACATATCCGTTTGGAGTATTCGCTGTTTTATCGCTTTAAAAAGGTTGTTTGAGACTTGAAAACTGATGGTTTTGCATTTTCCGCAAGAGTCCTCGGTTTCAAAACGCTCTGTGATTTTTTTCTCATCGATATCCCGCAGTATAAGGCTTTCTACGAGATCTTTTATTGTCATGCTGCGGTTTATGGCAGATAATTTCAATTGCTTATATTCGTTTTCGGGAATTCTGAAACAGACCGTGCGGAACTCGCTTTTGGGCATTATTCCCAAATCCGCACTCACAAGGCTTTTAATATACGAATCCATCGTCTGACCCTTTTCAGCCAGCATTGTTTTTACTTCTCGGTACAGATCTTCGGGAATTTGGGTTACTATCATTTTCACTTTTCAAGCCCCTTTCTTATTTCGAAGCCTCCCTTAAATGTGACCGCTATGATGTTCTTGCTCTCCACCGTAACTTTTTCAATTAACTGCCGAACCGCTACATCGTCGTATTCGGTCATGGTGAAATCTTCGTTTTCAAGGCGTTCCAATGCCGAATCAAGCTCTGATGAGCCTCTTTGCGCCGTCATCTGCTTTGACTTTTCGGTTTCGATAAACTCTCGCAGCGTTTTCATTTCCTCGCTGAATTTTTCAATATCAGCCATTGCTGTAATGGCGGTTTCGGGAATAGTCGCAAGTTTTATCAGCTCGTCAATGTTGCGGGCGAGTTCGTCGATCCGCTGCTGTGCCGCCTGTACGCTGCCGTTCAGATTTGGGTCAAGCACCTCGGTTATGCTTTCCCGAAGCACCTTTGCCACATCGTCCTTGACCTCGCAAAACTCGTTTATTGCGCTCACAATCGCTTTATGGAGCGCTTGCTCGTCAACGGTAGGGGAGCAGTGGCACTTTTTCTTTCCATATTGGATACGGCTAATGCACCGCCACTTTATTTCCTTAAAGCCCTTGGCAGTCCAAGTCACGCGCCGATAATGCGTACCGCATTCTCCGCATATCAGCAGTTCCGAGAGTGCATATTTTGCGCTGTACCTACCTTGTTTTCCTTTGGTGAGTTTGTCTGCAATCACTCGTTTCGCCGACCGCCTTGCCATTTCTTCCTGCACACGATTGAAAT
>CAJUMS010000125.1:3273-6500 GCA_910587465.1 uncultured Oscillospiraceae bacterium | reverse complement strand
CTTTAGCTCAGTTGGTAGAGCAACTGACTCTTAATCAGTGGGTCCAGGGTTCGAGTCCCTGAAGCTGTACCAAGTTTTTAAGGAATAGGAGCAATGACCTATTCCTTAAAATTTATGGCCCGTTAGTCAAGCGGTTAAGACGTCGGCCTCTCACGCCGAAAACATGGGTTCGATTCCCGTACGGGTCACCATTATGCTCGATTTTGAGCTATCTGCGCCAATAGCTCAGTTGGTTAGAGCAACCGGCTCATAACCGGTCGGTCCGGGGTTCGAGTCCCTGTTGGCGCACCATCTATGTTATTAGGAGGCAGAGGCGTTTGCCTTTTCCTCTTTTCTTTTAGGGGTATAGTTCAGTTGGTAGAACGACGGTCTCCAAAACCGTATGTCGAGGGTTCAAGTCCTTCTGCCCCTGCCAGATTGCATTGTACAGCTTATAGAGCCATTTAAGGCTTTATAAGCTCTGCAAAGCTGAAAAGAAATATATAAAACACGGAACGGCGTTCGTTGGAGCGTAGCCGCCCCGTGAGTTATACAAATTAGGACCCTCCTAGTTGTTACACTTTTGCTTTTGATGGTTTGTCCACAGCGGCAACGCACACTGCTCCACCCGTTCTTTCTTGCCGCGCTGATTAATTTCGCGGCTGGTGTGACTGCTCTGTTTACCCAATATCCCATCGGGATACTCGCTCGACCGCGTTTACCGTATCGTTACTACGGCGACGGCTTTCGTGGCGTAAGTCCTAACAGCAGAAAGCTTGTTCTCACAACAGAGGAATTCAATTTTCGAGTTTGATCACAAACTCGGGCAAAGTCAAAGAGCCCCCGGAAGAATGCGACAAAATCCGAAAGCTCTTGACAAAAGTATATTTAATGTGCTATAATAAGCCGTAAGGCTCAAAGTAGCACAATAAAGACGTTCGTAAAAGCCATTCAGAAATTGCCGTTTCTGTCTGGTTGCCTAGTGGAGTGCGCTAATACTCTGCTAGGTTGCGGGCGTTTTTTGTTTACCATTTTTTATTATAGCACATTGATAGGCTATTGTCAATACCCTTTTGAAAAAACTTTCATATTTATATTGGGGTTGTTGTGATATATTGTAGCACAATTTTCATTTTTGTAAGGAGCTAACACTATGAGTTTTTTTGGACGTAAAGAAATCGCCAAGCTAAAAAAGGAACTTGAAACAAGTAATATGAAAACCAATATTTTGAATGCCGAAGTCGCACAATTGAATGAAAAATGCAGCCGCTATTTGTCTGAGCTTAATCAAGCTCAAAGAGAGATTGAAAGATATAAAGCGGAACAATCTTCTCTAAATACTACAATGCCAAACGCAGTAATCGAAGAACTGGCAAGGCTGAAAGAAAAAAATGCAATCTGCGAAAAAAGATTACACGACGCTAACGAGAAAGTGAAAAAAGCCAATCATACTATCTGCAATTATCAAGCCCGCATAGATGATTTGGAAAACGATTGTAATAGTCTTTTAAACTCGATTGACAATCTCATTGACGAGAAGAAGCCCAATAACGATTGCAGCGAAGACTCTCTCAATGCTAAAGACCCTATTTATGAAATAGTTGATCGTGTAAGAGCCAACCCAAAACTTATGTCGTCAATATATGCAAGCAAAAACGACTTTTTTTCACCATATGAGTATAAAATGTATAATCTTTTGGAAAATTTGCTTAATAATTATTCCTTTGAATTTGGTGATTTGGCTGTATTTTCAAAAATGAGGCTGGCTGATATTGTTAGACTTCATGAAGACACATATAGTAATGGTGGAAACTCCTTTTGCAAGAATGTTGAAAAATACCCTTACAAAAAGGGATTATGTGATTTAGTAGAAAAATATATGCCGCATTTCAGCGACGAGGATTACAAAAGAGCTTTTTTGTTTCCGCTATTCCGGTTACATACAGACTTTCTCATATGCGATCATAATGAAGGAACCTCAAAACCGATTTTAGCCATAGAACTACACGGTCCAGAACACGATAAAGACTCAGAAAAACCAGATTGGAGCCGTATACATAATGACGATTTTAAAAAATCTCTCCTTGACCCTCGAAACAGTGCTATGGGAGTAAAAATGTTAGTGATAAAAAACGAAGAACTTGATGATGAAGAGAAATTAAATGATAAAATATATAATACAATTGCCAATTGTTTAGATTGTGGGTGGATTGATGGAATTTCGCCCGCAACACTTGATATTGTTGCAGGGAAAAAATGGAATGGGAAAATCTATGGGGGAAAAGGTCAAAAACGTGTTTTCGTAAATGACGATCAAATTCTTATAACAGATGAACAAGCCAAGGAATTAGAATACTATATTTCTAAAAAGGGCTGCAAAGTGGATATATTGTAGCACGTTTTTTATAAGTTGTCTTTCAGATCTGAAAAGGAAAATGTGCTACATTGTAGCACAAAACAGATATCGTAAAATAAAGGAGCATTTTTATGAATTATGATGAACTTAACGAATACATAAAGCATTATGTTGAAAAGGATAAAACCCAAAGCGCTATAATGCTGACGGGAGGTTGGGGTACCGGAAAGAGTTATTATATACATAATTTCCTTGAGCCATTTTTGAAAGAACCAGAAAATGGCAAACATCGTTGCGCCATTGTTTCTTTATATGGTTTAAAAAATACTTCCGAAATAAGCAAACGAATTTATTTTGAACTTCGCACAATAGGATCTCCCAAAAAAAATGAAGCTAAGTCCACAGCAGGTGCAGCAGCTACAGTTGTTGCTAAAACCATTTTAAATGGTTTGACAAGCAAAATCGGATTTGATATTGGCTCAATCAGCGATGAGGATTTTGAAAAAGTTTATTCTTCTATAAATTTATCCAACGTATTAGTTATATTTGAGGATCTGGAACGCTCTAGTATTGATATTATTGAAATATTGGGATATGTAAATAGCTTAGTTGAGCAGGACGGGGCAAAGGTGATGTTGGTTGCAAATGAAAATGAGATATTGAAATATCACGATAGTCAACCAGATAAGGAAGGAAAAGTATCCCGAATTCCAGATGAAAGAACAGCGGCTTATCTAAAAATAAAAGAAAAAACTGTAAGCGATACAATTATTTTTACTTGTGATATTAAGCGTGCCATTGCAAATATTATTGAATCCTTTAAAAACCCGATTCTTAATAACTTTAATACTGGTGAGAAAATTAAGGAAATACTTAATATAATGACTAAACT
>CAJUMS010000125.1:0-3263 GCA_910587465.1 uncultured Oscillospiraceae bacterium | reverse complement strand
AACTAGAAAATCACAATTTGCGTTCATTTATATTTGCGTGCCAAAAGACGATAAATATTTATGAAAAGATAGCAAAATTGGATGAAACAGATAGGGATTTTATGGCTAAAATCTTTTATGGGATTATTGCTCTTTCTTTGAAAGTTAAAAACGGCATATTCCCAGAATTTGGACACTCGGCCTCTCTTTATTATATTAAAGGACTCCGATCTTATCCTGTATATCGTTTCTGCTATAACTATATTAGATGGCAGCAATTTGATATACAAGATATGAAAGATGATTTGGCTGAGCAAAAAAAGCAACTCTTTTTACGCAAAGATGGATTTACAGATGATGATGATGATGATTTGAAAGTAATTTTCTCCTATTATTATCATTTTGAAACTGAAATTATCTTCTCTCTTAAAAATATTGAAAACCGTTTAAATGATCCCGAAAGTATCCCCATATACAGTTATAGCAAACTGGCATATTATTTCATAAAGCTTAACACTATTATGGATTATGACTATTCTATATGCAAGGAAATAATGTTAAATAACATAACCGAAAAACAAGAAGACATTGATGATACAAATTTTTTTGAAGATGCTATTCATTTCTATGAGTTTGAATCTGAGGAGGAGAAAAAACAATTTGTTGATTTCTCTGAAAAGGTTTCCCAAGCATTGAGTTTGGTTGAAAATGCATATAAAACGCATAACTTTTCATACTGTCCCAAAGAAATAGAACAATTATGTTATAACGTGAGAAACAATAGAAAAAAAGTGATTGCATGCCACGAATTTATAAGTCAATTCAAATTAAACAAGTTACTAGAAATGATATTAAAATGTAGCCCTTCAGAACTAGATCATTTCCGTTGTATGTTATTAGCAATATACAGAGAGGATACAAGAGGCAGTTTTCTGGATGCAGATCGTATTTTTATGGAAGATTTGAAAAGCGAATTGGAAAATGCTTTAGCCGATCAATCATTGCATTTAGATAGAATATTAAAGCTACAAATAGAATATCTAATTCACAATTTAACTACGTTTATTGAACAATTTTCATAACTGAAAAAGAAAATGTGGATATATGTATCCGTATTAAACAAAGGCAGCGGGGCAGTAGCTCCGCTGTTGCGCTATATGTAGCACGATTGCGAGAAAAATAAGCCAAGGATTATTTTTTTCTCCATCCGCTACAATCCTTACAAGTCCCCAGATTGATATGGTTTTCTCCACCGTAACAGGCGAAACAGCTTTCACGCTCTATTTTGCCACATATCTCGCATTGAATCCAGCGGTTACCGTAACTGTCTCGTATCTGTTCATCCTGCTGCGTAAAGCGGTCTTTAACTTCTTTGTACCCTTTTCTATCATCTACTCTGGGTTTTGCCTCAGATCTAATATACGAGGGTGCTTTGAAATGGATTTCACGATTTTTAAGAATTGATTGTCTCTCTTCCTCTTTTTTCATTTTTTCTTGAGCAGCTTCGTAATATTTTTTAGATCGCTCCAATATGTTCGGAAATGCTCGTTTAATAAATGGATTATAAATCCATTTACAAATCGTTCTGCTCTTTTCAATGTAAGAAAAAATTTTGCTTTTTCTGCTTTCTCGCAGGAAATCTTCGCAGCGCGACAAATTTATTTCAAGCGTTGCTAAATCTTTGTATTGAGATGTATTGGCTTGTTTGCACACAGTGCTTGGCGGTAATATCCGAATTGCCATAGAACGCGTTCCCTTATAAACGATTATTGCTTCCGGCTTTCCGCTTGAGGAATATACGATTTTGGTATTGTCAAATATGGCTTGCTCAACGCTTTTACAAGCTATCACCTCGTTGCTTTCATTGACTGACGCGGATATTAAATAAACATTATTCTCAATGGTTTTCTCGGTTATATAGGAGTACGCTGATAATTTAAATCTAGCAATAACTGGTGGTAAATAAATTGGGTGTTTATTAAAAAGGTGCTCGTTAAGAACCATGTACATACCTGTCAGATATGCATTTATCTCATCACAGCCTTTTCCACTATGAGCAAAGTGATGACGGTTGATTTCTCCGAGCCTTGCGATTAATGGCTACTTGCAATTTGGACACACACAATTGCATTGCAGCCCTCTTTCCTCTATCGAAATATCCTCTATCATTACTATTTTACCGTTTCGCAAGCCAAAAGGGTTTCTGATGTCCATACACTAATCTCCGTTCTATTAAATTATTACACCCCGCTGTCGCATCGATGACTGTCCGGCAGCTCTTGGCACCTGTCAAACGCTTATTACCGTTTCTAAGTATGTATTATATGCTATTTATTCCCACTTGTCAACCGTTTTTCACAGGACCGAAAAGAAAAAAATGTGCTATATGTATCACCGTTTTTGATCCGTTGTGTGCGTATGATTTGGTTTAGATTGTGACTTTGCGGCGTTTTCGGCACGAACTCTTTTAGCGAAATCGTCAAGATTTTGTGCAAAGCTCCTTGTCGGCTCTTGGCGGTGGTAGTGACCAGCTGCTTTTGTTTTTCAAGTTGATCGGTGAGCTTGGCACGTTCTTCTTTAAGGTTGGCTATTTCGTTATTTTTTTCTGCAAGCTGCTCGTCACGCTTAGCGATAGCCTCTTTGAGATCGGTGATTTCTTGTTTTGCATTCCTAAGCTCCTGTCGACGTTCTTCTACACCAGCCTTAATTTTTTCTGACCAACCGTTGATAAGATTTGCGAGTGCTTGTCCAAATGAAAAGCGCGGTTTAGATAGAACTGCAACGTTGCCCGAAGTACTCAATTCCTTTTTCACAAAATCCATTTTTATAAATTCAGTCTTAATTGAGGTATTGTTTTGGGATTTGGCTTTCATATATTCAACAAATTTTTGGTTTTCAAATATTGTTTCAACCTCGTCTGGAGACTGTTTAGACACACGAATTTTATTTATTTTAAGCACCGTGTAAGTATTTATCGGGTTTTTTATCAAATCGGTTTTGTCAGTAAAAGCAGTATTAATCCTCATAAAACTTTTTTTATCGTGTCCTTTTTTGTGACTATTGCTTTTCTCAAAGAAAATATATAGATTTTCTAAATGGTTTGAGGTTGGAAATTTCAGCACATATGACGCGCTAATTTTACTATAACCCATTATATTATCTATAGGGTTGCGTTGAAGAACTTTGCCTTTATACAGTGAATTAAAAACACTTTCAATATTCTTTTGTGAATTTAATCGTTCAATTATAGTATATGGCTTTCCCGTTGTTGGATTGTGAGTTTT
>CAJUMS010000124.1 GCA_910587465.1 uncultured Oscillospiraceae bacterium | reverse complement strand
ATACGAGTTTCGAGTGAGTGACTGGAGTTCAGACGTGTGCTCTTCCGATCTCCTAAAAAAGATCGCGACCTCGGGAAGCCATCTGCTCAGCCGTATCAACGACGTTCTCGATATGAGCCGCATCGAAAGCGGCAAAATGCACCTCGAGGAAAAGCCGTGCAGTCTGCCCGAAATACTCCACGGACTGCGCAATATCCTTCAGGCGGACGTTCACAACAAGCAGCTCGAACTGTTCATCGACACCGTAAACGTTTACGACGAGGATATTTTCTGCGACAAGCTGAGACTTAATCAGGTGCTGCTCAATCTGCTCAGCAACGCCGTGAAGTACACGAGCGCGGGCGGAAAGATCACTGTGCGCATAGCCGAGGTAGCGGGAGCGCCCGAGGGCTACGCGAACTACGAATTCACTATCAAGGACACTGGCATCGGAATGAGCAAGGAGTTCGTCGAGCATATCTTCGAGCCGTTCGAGCGCGAACGCAATTCCACGATAAGCGGAATTCAGGGAACGGGTCTCGGCATGGCGATAACGAAAAATATCGTCGATATGATGAACGGCACTATTGAGGTAACAAGTGAACAGAACGTCGGCACTGAGTGCAAGGTATCGTTTATGTTCAAGCTCAACGCAGAAGAGAGACATCCGCAGGTTATCCACGAGTTCAAAGACCGCCGCGCGCTGGTCATCGACGACGACTTTAACACCTGCGACAGCGTTTCATTTATGCTTCAGCAGCTCGGTCTTCGCGCCGAGTGGACGCTTTCGGGCAAGGAGGCGGTTCTCCGCACTCGTCAGGCCTGCTCGCGAGGTGATAATTACAGCGTTTATATCGTCGACTGTTTCCTGCCCGATATGAACGGTATTGAGGTAGTACGCCGTATCCACAAGGAAACGGGCGCGAACGTTCCCGTTATCGTTCTTACGGCTTACGACTGGACGGAATTCGAGGAGGAAGCGCGCGAAGCGGGCGTTTCGGCGTTCTGCAGCAAGCCGCTGTTCCTGTCGGAGCTGAGGAACTGTCTTAGCATGATAGTCAACGCGGAAACGGAGAACGATGATCTCCCCAACAAGATACGCACCGGAAGAATTCTCCTTGCCGAAGATAACGAGCTCAACCAGGAGATCGCGGTGGCGATACTGACCGAAGCTGGATTTGAGGTAGAAGTCGCCGAAGACGGAAGCGTCGCTGTTGATATGCTCACCCAGTCTGAGGCGGGCTACTACAAGCTGATACTTATGGACGTACAGATGCCCATAATGAACGGATACGAGGCGACACAGAAAATACGAGCTCTCGAAAATAAGGACCACGCGAATATCCCCATACTCGCAATGACCGCAAACGCGTTCGAGGAGGATAAGCAAGCGGCGATAGACAGCGGAATGAACGGACATATCGCAAAGCCCATTGACATCGGAAAGCTTATGGCAACATTGGACAAAATGATAACATAACCCAATAATTAAACGGCGGTGTCGGACTTCAATGCTCGACACCGCAATTTTTACATGTTTTTTTGAGTACGGATCATTATCCGTTCAGCATCTTCTTTTCCATTTCCGCAGGGTTGTTGGAGTATTCCATAGCGGTCTGGTAAGTAATCTTGCCTGCCTTGTACAGTCTGTGGAGGCTCTCGATAATGGTCTGCATACCCTGCATAGTACCGCCCTGCATTGTAATCTCCATCTGCGCGATCTTATTGGAGCGGATAAGGTTCTTGATAGCGTCCGAGCCAAGCATTACCTCGACAGCCGCACAGCGCATCTTGTTGTCGGAAGCGGGAACGAGCGTCTGCGCGATGATACCCTGTATCATATTCGCGAGCTGTGTGCGAACCTGCTCCTGTGCGTGCGAGGGGAAGACGTCAATAATACGGTCGATAGTCTGTGCCGCAGAACTTGTATGCAGCGTGCCGAATACCAGATGACCCGTCTCGGCAGCGGTCATAGCAAGTGAAATGGTCTCATAGTCTCTCATCTCGCCGATAAGTATAACGTCGGGATCTTCATGCAGTGCGCTTCTCAACGCGTAATCGAACGACGGAACGTCGCGCCCTATCTCGCGTTGGTGAATAGTAGCCTTCATCTGCTCGTAACGGTACTCGATAGGATCCTCTATCGTGATGATGTGACACGCGCGTGTCTCGTTGATATGCTGTATCATAGCCGCAAGCGTCGTGGACTTACCCGCGCCCGTGGGTCCTGTTACAAGCACAAGACCTCTGCGCTTTTTCGCGAGATCCAGCAGCACTTTCGGCATACCGAGCTGAACCAAAGTAGGTATCTCCGCATTCAGCAAACGTATCGAACAAGCAAGCCTGCCGCTCTGGTGGAACACGTTTACACGCTGTCTAGCACCGTTTTTAAGCTCAAATGAAAAATCTATGTCCTTGCCCTCGGTAAGCAGCTTCTCCTGCTCTGCCGAAAGAATTGAAACAATTGTGCGGTGAACGACCTGATCGGACAACTCCGTAAACTTACAAAGCTCGCCGTTCACACGGATAACAGTGGGTGCGCCCACCGTCAAATGAATATCGGAAGCGCCCATTGAACGTGCCTGCATTATAAATTCTTCAAACGTCATAACAAAACTCCTTATCTGTTCTTACTTGATCTTGAACTGAATTCCGCTGGCAGAGAAAAACACTTCGTCCGAGGAATTGGCAATACGCTGATTAACGCGGCCCATTATCTCCCTGTACGCCGCAAGATATCCGTCCTCGGGGACAACGGAGAAACCTGTCTCAAGAGTTATGACCATCACGTTTCCGCGATTTTCAGCCACCTTGCTGCGTACTGCCAAGATATCATCAATGATACGCTTTTCGATAGCTTTCTTTTCAGTGTCATCAGGAGCTTTTTTGTCCGGGAGCGTCTCCTTCATGATCATTCGCACATATGAAGAAACACTGTCGAAGATGACGAACTTATGATCCTTCACCTCGTCAGCGGGCGACAAGCTGTGAGAGCTTATGATGTCCCATTCCACGCCGTTTTTGTTATTGTCGAACTCAATTCGGTGACGGATATCCGCGTCGACTTCTTCGCCCATTCTCAGATAAAGAACATAGTCAAATGCCGCGAAACCCGTGACCGCATAACGCGACTTGCCGCTAGCCGCGCCGCCTGTAATAAGTATAGATTTGGACATAGCTTTTTTCCTTTCACCGAATAATTTTTATGATAATTTAATTATACAACATATTAAACAAAAAGTAAAGCGTTTGTTGAATTTTTTTACAAAGATAAATTAAAAATTAGCGCAGCAGCCATCAAATGTTGGCAATTGCTAAACTGACTTGTCTCCAAACGCTGACGAGGGGCAAGTTATTTAAAAGAATTTCAAAATCTCGACACCGCATGCTCACTTCCCTTCGGACACTTTTTGAAATTCATTTGACTCACTGGATTGACTATTGTCGTGCGCTCCCCGATTTTACCCCTTTGCGTTGCTCACATAAATTCTTATTTACCTCAAAAAACAACAAATCCCCTTGAAAAACCTCCGTAAGTGTGCTAAAATAAGACTAGTGTAAAACATAATGAAAAGAGAGATAAAATGAAAGAACTTAACTTCAAAACGGGGCTTAAGGATGGCATACCGATAGCGCTGGGGTATCTGTCGGTCTCGTTTACATTCGGCATTACCGCCGTCAATATGGGGATACCGCCGATCACCGCAATACTTATTTCGCTCACCAACGTAACCAGCGCGGGACAAGTCGCGGGGATCGGGATAATAGCCGCTCACGGCGGTTTCGCGGAAATGGCGCTCGCCCAGCTGATAATCAATATGCGATACGCGCTTATGAGTCTGTCGCTGTCACAAAAGCTGGACGCAAAGTACAGCCTGTTCCACCGTATAGTAACGTCATTCTGCGTGACAGATGAAGTATTCGCTGTCGCGTCGGGAAAGGGCGGCGAGCTGCCTGCGCGGTATATGTACGGACTGATAACGTTGCCGTATCTGTTCTGGTCGGGCGGTACGGCGGTCGGAGCGCTCCTCGGCGCGATACTCCCCGAAATGATAAAATCCGCGCTTGGAATAGCGATCTACGGAATGTTTATCGCGATCTTCATTCCCCCATCAAAAAAGAGTCTCGGAGTAATGAGCGTTGTAATAACGTCGGCGGCTATGAGCTGGTTCATTTACTATCTGCCCGCTTTGGAATTTATATCAAGCGGCATTTCGATAATCATCTGCACGGTTATCGCCGCCGCGCTCGGAGCGCTGCTGTTCCCGCGCAGAGAGGAGACATCAGACAATGAGTGATGCACTGTACTTATTTATAAGCGTAGCGGTAATGGCGATGGTTACCTACCTTATCAGAATGCTGCCGCTCAGCCTTTTCCGCAAGAAGATAAAGTCGCGGTTCGTGCTGGACTTTCTTTATTATGTTCCATATGCGGTCTTGGCGGCAATGACTATCCCCGCGGTATTTTACAGTTCCAACAGCGTTATAAGCGCGGCAGCGGGATTTCTTGTCGCAGCGGTGCTGGCGTTTTTCGAGCGCGGACTGCTCACGGTCGCCGTCTGCGCCTGCGGAGGAGTTTTCCTTACGGAGCTTGTAATGCGGCTGATTAGCTGAAAGGAGAATTTCATGAAGTTAATGTTCGCATCCGATATCCACGGTTCGGCGCTGTGGTGTGAAAAAATGATTGCGGCATATGAACGGGAAAAGCCGCGAAAGCTGTGTCTGCTCGGAGATGTCCTGTACCACGGACCGCGGAACGATCTCCCCGAGGGTCACGCACCAAAGGATGTCATAAAGCTGCTCAACCCGCTTAAAAACAATCTGCTTTGCGTTCGCGGGAACTGTGATACCGAGGTCGACCAGATGGTTCTGGAATTCCCCGTATTGCAGACCAGCGCGGTGATATTCACCGACGAACGGGAGCTTTTCCTCTCGCACGGTCATCATTTCAATCCGCGGACACTTCCGCCGCTCGGCAGGGGCGCAGTGCTGATAAACGGACACACGCATATCCCCAAGTCGGAGCTTGTCGGCGGGATACACTGCCTGAACTGCGGCTCGGTCGCGCTTCCAAAGGAGAATACACCCCATTCCTATATGATATACGAAAACGGCGTTTTTGTCTGGAAGTCGCTCGACAACACCGAAAACATTGGATTTATGCATTATGTGCTATGAAAGGAGCAATTGAGAAAAGTACCTGCATATTCCCTGATATCGTCAATTCTTGCTTTATCGTTAATCGCTTGAGCGCAGCTATTTTACGATGCGCGTGGCGACGTGCCGGACAACAGGCTTACGGTGAAGAACGCCGAAACGGAATTTTATCATAGCCGCGGCGGCATTGCGTTCACGAGGGTCGATCTTGACGGTGAAATAACGCTTGATGGCATTCTTAAAAGCTTCACCCGCACGGATTTTAAAAAAGAGTTCTGCAATGATAAATATCTGATATCCATTCCCGATACCGTTCAGAGCGGCTTTGTACTGTCCGTCTACGCCCCCGAGGCGGTCTGCAAAATAATAGGCGATATCGTGTGCGACGGCACGGAATACTATCTCCCCAAGCCGCTCGACGACCCTTTGGGCGGAAACACCTCGGTCAGAGCAAGGGTCACACTGAAAAAATTGTATACACGACATTATCCGTAAGGAGGAACATTATGAAAAAACTTATCGCGGCGCTCTCCGCAGCGCTTATACTCACGCTTTGCGGCTGTCAAAGCAACAACGAAATATCCGGTGCTGTCTCCGATAGTTCGTCAAGCTTGTCTAGTACAAGCTCGTCAGGCACAAGTTCATCAAGTTCAATTTCATCAACCTCAAGCACTTCAAGCTCATTAAGTTCAAGTTCATCAAGTTCGTCATCTTCAACGACATCAACTTCAAGTTCAACATCGTCATCATCGAGCACGGAAAGCTCGTCCGAGACAAGCACCGAGACTTCGTCATCCACGACCACGGAGACCGCACCCGTCTCCACCGCCGATACGTCGTCCTCCGTAAGCTCATCAAATACATCAAGCACATCTCCTATCTCAAGCTCCGAGAACCATACCGATGAAAATATCGACGGTCTCAGCACAATGGAGATCGTCAGAAAAATGGGCTATGGTATAAATCTAGGCAACACTCTCGAAGCCTGCGGCGACTGGATAAACTCAACGCAGGTATCAAAATACGAGACCGCGTGGGGCAGCCCCGTCATTACCCGTGAAATGATAAACGGCTACGCCGACGCGGGCTTTGGGGTGCTCCGTATTCCCGTAGCGTGGTCAAACCTTATGAGCACCGACGGCAGCTACACCATCAGCCCCGACTACATATCGCGCGTAAAAGAAGTGGTCGAATGGACGCTCGACACGGGAATGTTCGCGATAATCAATATCCACTACGACAGCGGCTGGGTGAACGTTTTTCCCGAGAACGAAGAGGAAAGTATGCGGCGCTTTACAACAATGTGGACGCAGATTGCCGAGGCGTTCAAGAACTACGGCGAGCGCCTGATTTTTGAGGCACAGAACGAAGAGCTGGGCTGGAACTCCCTATGGAACCAATGGAGCGGCTCCACCGGCGA
>CAJUMS010000123.1 GCA_910587465.1 uncultured Oscillospiraceae bacterium | reverse complement strand
AAATCCAACGTCTTGCTGTTGTAAACATTGCTGTATGTTCTTCTTGAATATCTTCATCAGTAAGGGAAAACAGTATATTTCGCTTGCCTATACCTTCATTTTCTCTTGGAGATAAATACAGAACAAGTCTTGAAGTAAGAGGCACAATAACTTGATCTGGAGTGTCTTCAAAAGGATATAATCCTTTTTTATTATAAAAGCACATAGGTAAATCACTTGTAATTATATCATCTCCATCACTAACGCCAATTTTAAAAGCCATATTATCAAACCATTTAAGAACAGAAAACGCTATATTTGGTCCTTCTTGATTGTTTTTTAATCTAAATAACGAATTATAATACATTTCAATAGCAAAATTTCTTGCTTGGCGATTATCAATTTCATTGTTGTAAACGTCTTTTGCTGTGTCTTGTCCATGTTGAATCATTTCAGGATATCTAAGTAATTGTAAACTAATGAAAGCAAGCAGATTATACTTCTCATCTTTTGTCAGAAATGATGAGATATTACAATTTGTTTTTTTAAATGCCTTACGTTTGATTGATTTTATGGCATTTGAAAAATCAGTTTCAAACTGACAAAAAACATTTTCAAGTTTGTTGGGTTCGAGCAATTTTCCGTCTTCACTTAGCTTCTCGTATAGATATTTTTCAGCGCATTCGTCCCTTATAGAAACAAAAACAGGTTTTTCATTAGGCATTTGAATACTGTGTCGATAAATGCCTTTATCACTTGCCGAAAACTCTCTAAAATAGAATTGAGGGATATAATGCTGATTTTTAGTTATTTGTTGTTGATTTCCCATTAGCACTCCTCTACATTAAATGACAACAACTTGTCCCTATAATATTCATACTGTTTTCTTCTTGCTTCTATCTCCGCGGGCAAGCCCATTGAAATGTCGTTACAAAGTTGGTCAAAACGGTCAAGAATAGTTATTATCCTTGTTTGTTCATCAATTGTCGGAATAGTAATTTTTGCATTGGCAATGTTATCGTTATAAAGTCTTGCAATGGTGCCTCCTGTTGAAATATGCCATGGTGATAACTGATAGACATAATATAGATATCGGTTTAAAACAATAGTTTCATCGTTATCTATCCAAACAATATTGGAATCCTGATAATATGCGGGTTTACCGTCATATATTACAGTTTTTCCGATAGTGCCGGCTGCAGAAATAAGTATATCTCCTTTTTTCGGAAATGAATAACGTAATTTGTATTCTTCAAATGTTTCTGATGATATAAATGCGTCAGGTTCTTTGCCAAAAGTTCCGATTTTATAGAACGGAACACCATCAACTGTATTTGTTTGGTTTTTCAATATTCTTTTACACATACAAACTGCGCCGATTTCACCCAGTTTTACAGTAACTGTTCCAAAAACATACTGCAAAATTTTGATCACGTCGCTTCGTTTTGGCTCATTCTCTCTCTCTCTCTCTCTCTCTACATTAATAACTTGTGAACAATTATCAAAAGATAGGAGTAAATCCCTATAATATTCATATTGCTTTTGTCTTGCCTCAATTTCGGCAGGCAAACCGATGTTTAAATCGGAACAGATAGCGTCGAAATTGTCAAGAACATTTACAATTTTTTGCTGAATATGCAGAGTCGGAATTGGCACAGGATAATTATTTAACATTGGACGACGTACTGATGTTACAGATGAGTTTACAGCATTTTTTTCTATATATTTCAAAAATGTTGATTTCATATAGTAAAAATAGTATTTGGGTAATACATCAGAACTCGTAATATGAATTCTGTATGCTCTTTGATGAAGAGCATATTTTCCGCTTATATAGTGAAATATTTTTCCTACACCTACCCCGTCACCTGAGGTAATAATTGCTGTCTCATCATAATCGTATGTATTTAATTGTCTGACTTCTTGTGAGCGAACAAAAAATGGATAGTTACCGATTTCAAGTTCTTCATTGGTATTGTGATTACCTGTACCAATTTCTGCAATTTTCGCAAGTGTCCGCCATTCGACTTCACCTGCCCCCCCTCCGTGGACATCAAATGTCAAAAGTTTATCGCGGTAATACTCATACTGTTTTTTACGTGCGGTAAGCTCTGCGGTAAGCTCTGCGGTAAGCTCTGCGAAATTGTCAAGTATCTTGACAATTTCAGCCTGTACCTCCAAAGGCGGTACAGGAATTTTTATTTTATTTAAAACCTTTTGAGTAAGGCTTGGTACTCCACCTGCGGTATTATATTGTTCAAGATGTTCTCTTAATAAACAATGATACACATATCGTGGAATAACTTGCGTTGTATCAATATCAGTATAAAAAATTGTATCAACATTCCAAAAAGGAGTGTCTACATAATAGAGCTTGTCAATGGATCCTTTGCGTGGAATAAGTACACTTGGTTTGTCAAAAGCAAATGCATCAATATAGGTCATTATACCACCCGAACCATAAACAGGTATATCGCCCTCATCAAAGCCTTTATAATCTCTACCATTTTTGATAGTTAGTATTTCCTGCAGTTCTCTATATTCCACACTATTAGGAAATAATTCTTGTACTGTTCTTTTAAGCTTATTCATTTAATCCTCCACCATCTATTCCCAATTGAGTCAATGCACTTTTTAATTCTTCTCTATTACTAACTTCTTCTAATATACCGACTATAAGTCTATTTAAAGCTTCATAATATTGAAGCCCAAGATTTTCATCACAAGTTCCGTGAATTAAACCACTTAGTTTCCTAAACAGATCATATTTATTTCTTTTAAATTCAGGCGGAATAATATTGCATTGCTCATCGACTTTCTCAAGTAATTCACGAAAATTTTTAGGATTTCCATTTTCGTATTGATCATATTGTATATTCATTTGTTGTGCTGTATATATAGTTATCTTTTCATAAATTTTTCTTAAATAAATTATAGCTCCTGCACCTAAATTATTGCTGTATGCCAATTCAGCCTTGTCCAACAATAAAGAATATTCACCATATTTTGAACTATGAATAGCTACATCATCAGATAAATGTCTGCCAAGATTAATTATTCTGATTTCAGGTGCTATTGATGTTATATCATTTTTTGAATGAATTATAAACCAAGCTTGCGTACAGCTTTTACACGCACCACACTCGAGAACAGCATCGACACTTATAGTATTTTTGTCAACAAAAATTGATGTAAGTTTTCCCTTTGAATAATATGTTCGTAAATCATCGCATTTTATACAGAAGTAGTTTAATGCAATATTTCCTACTGAAAGATTAACTTGTTGACCAATATTACCCTGTTTACCTTGAAGAAAACCATCTACTTGTAAGTATTCTTTTTGAGGTGGCTTTGATAAAACATCAGAAAGTCGCATTTATGTTACACCTCAATTTCCGCAATAATCTTATCAATTTCATCACGCAAAATTTGTTCTCTTTTAACTACCTGCTTGATTTCAGCATTTAGCTTTACAATGTCAATCCTTTCCCTTGTGTCCTCCTGCTCAACATAAGTCGAAACTGAAAGATTATAGTCATTTTCGGTTATCTTATTGTTAGGCACAAGACGGCAAAAATATCCGTTGTTAGAATATTCCATGAACGCTGTCACAATCTTTGATATGTTTTCTTCGGTCAGCTTATTGCTGTTTGTTACCTTGACAAACTCCTTTGAAGCATCAATGAAAAGTGTGCTGTTGACCGTTTTATTTTTCTTCAAAACCATAATGCAAGTAGCAATTGATGTGCCATAAAACAGATTATCTGGGAGCTGAATAATACAATCCACATAGTTATTGTCTATCAGATATTTGCGTATTTTCTGCTCCGCACCACCACGGTACATAACACCTGGAAAACAAACAATAGCAGCAGTGCCGTTACTTGCAAGCCATGACAGTGAGTGCATAATAAAAGCAAGGTCAGATTTAGACTTCGGAGCAAGTACTCCCGCAGGCGAAAAACGGGGATCGTTTATCAACAGCGGATTAGCATCGCCATCCCACTTGATAGAATATGGGGGATTTGATACGATGACCTCAAAAGGTTCATCGTCCCAATGCTGCGGCTCGGTAAGTGTATCCTCGTGGGCAATATTGAATTTATCATAGTCAATATCGTGCAGAAACATATTGATACGACAAAGATTATATGTAGTGATATTGATTTCCTGACCGAAAAAACCTTGTCTTACCTTATCTTTGCCGAGAATTTTAGCGGCTTTCAAAAGCAGTGAACCCGAACCACAGGCAGGATCGTAGACCTTGTTTACTTCTGTTTTTCCTGACGTTGCAAGTCTTGTCAGCAATTCGGAAACCTCTTGCGGAGTGTAATACTCACCGCCTGACTTGCCTGCATTTGAGGCATACATACCCATAAGATACTCATAGGCATCACCGAACGCATCAATGGTATTCTCCCGATAATCACCCAACTGCATAGAAGCAACACCGTTCATCAGCTTAACAAGCCGCTCATTTCTCTTTACAACCGTACCGCCGAGTTTGTTGCTATTCACATCGAAATCATCGAACAAACCCTTGAAATCATCCTCACTCTCACAGCCTTGTGCCGAATTTTCAATGCTTTGGAAGATACCCTCAAGTGTTTCGTTAAGGTTCTCGTCAGTATCGGCTTTGGCAAGCACATTACAAAAAAGCTGGCTGGGAAGAATGAAAAAACCTTTAGTCTGCACCATATCGTCACGTGCGGTTTCTGCTTCGTCGTCCGACAGTTTTGTATAATCGAAATCGGGAGTGCCTGCTTCGACCTCTCCCACATTGATATAGTTGGTCAGGTTTTCCGAAATATAACGGTAAAACAGCATAACGAGTACATAGTTCTTAAAGTCCCAACCGTCAACACTTCCTCTTAAGTCGTTGGCAATACTCCATATTGTGCGGTGAAGTTCAGCTCGCTCCTGCTCTTTTTTATTATCTATCATAAAACATCCTGCTTTCGTTTTGCGTGATTTTAAATAATTATCATCTACTTTACAATTATACCAAAAATTTCATAATAAGTCAAATCGTATTAGATCATTCTAAAATGCTCCAAAGCCTCCATAATCGCCCGCTCCTTGTCAGGCGGACACTTAGGCTGCTTCGCACCGTCAGACTTCGCCTTATTATAATTCTCCCTCTCAATAATTCCGCACTTCTGCTTAACCTGAGCAATGTACAGAGAAGATACCGACAACCCAGTTTGTTCTTTAACGTACTTCTTTATCTGCCCATAAGTTGCGCCCTTTTGAAAACCAGACATATCCATATCCTCAAGCGAGAATTCTACTCTTACCTTTTTCGACTCGATTTCTCCCTTGGAAAGCAAAACAACCGTCTCCACATGTCTTGTTCTCGGAAACAGATCGAACGCTCTCACCCTCTCGACGGCATATCCGTTCTCCGCGAGGAATTTACAGTCGCGCGCGGCGGTCGCGGGGTTGCAGGAGATCATCACGATACGCTCGGGAGCCATCTTCACGCACGCCGAAAGCGTTTCCGCGCCGCAGCCCTTTCTCGGAGGATCAAGCACAATAATGTCGGGAGCAAGTCCATTTTTCGCTAATTCCTCGGCTGCCGTTGAAGCGTCCGCGCAAATGAATTCTGCGTTGACAAAGCCGTTGTTCATCGCGTTTCGCTTAGCGTTCTCCACCGCCTCGGGAACTATCTCCGCGCCGATTATCTTAGCCGCCTGTCCCGCCATTGACAATCCTATGGTACCAGCGCCGCAGTATAGGTCGAGGATAGTCTTTCCCTTAGGCTGAGCGAATTCGGCGGCTTGTCCGTAAAGCCTTTCGGCGGCGGTCGTGTTCACTTGATAGAACGACTTCGGAGAAATCCCGATATTAACGCCGCACATAGTATCGGCTATCTCCGCCTTTCCCGCCAACAACACCTCACGCTCGCCGAGGATCACGTTAGTGCGGTCGGGATTAATGTTCAGCACCACACCCGTTATCTCTGGGAAACGTTTAGTTAAAGCCGCCGCGAGCTTCGCCATTTCGGGAGTTTTCCGCTTGACGACAAGCACCGCGCACACCTCGCCGCTGTAATGACCACGCCGCAAAAAAATATGCCGCATTACCCCTTGATTTTCACGCTCGCTGTAAACGGAAATTTTCAGAGCTTTGATCTGCTCTTTAATAAACGCGATCATATCCGAAAACCTCTCGGGCTGCAGCCGACAACGTTCTACGGGAACAACACGGTGACTTCTCTCGGAAAATAAGCCGCTCACGATATCGCCGGCATCGGTCCTTGCAAGCGGCATTTGGAGCTTGTTGCGGTAGCCGTCAACACTTTCACTGCCGCATATAGAGAGAAATTCGGGTTTTAGTCCGCCTATCCGCTCAAATGCGTCGCGGACTATTTGCTCCTTCGCGGCAAGCTCGGCTTGGTAGCTTATATGCCTGTAAACGCAGCCGCCGCACTTGCCGAACACCGTGCAGTCATTATTCACACGGTCGGGCGATGGCGTTATGATCTGCTCGATCTTGCCGTATGCATAGCTTTTCAACACCTTTAATATACGACAGGAGATAACGTCGCCTACCGCTGTAAACGGCACAAATACCGCCATTCCGTCCGCTCTTCCGATACCGCTGCCCTCACTCGTCAGCGCGGTTATTTCGAGGTTTATAATGTCGTTTTTCTTCATTTTATCTGCCTTTACCGCAATAACTCCCACGCCTTTTCCGTTTCGTTCCATAGAAAATTGCGGTGCTTGGCGTTTTCGCTCAACACCGCAATACTTCCACATCACACGCTCCCTAACGGCGAGGAGTCCGCTTTACTTATCCTTTTTATTATCCTTCTCATCCATCTTTGGCTTGATCACATGATCCCACAAAAGCTGTCCTGCTACCGTACCCGCAAGGATCACAAAAAATTGTTTTATCATGATATAACCTCCTACTATAATATATTTATCGGGTAAATCCACGGCAAGCCAGCCATGGTT
>CAJUMS010000122.1 GCA_910587465.1 uncultured Oscillospiraceae bacterium | reverse complement strand
AACGCGCGGGACGGCGTGCAAACCCGGTAAGGCGAGGATCACGCGCATTGCCAACAGCGCGGCGCACCCGATCCACCTTGTGAACGACGGCAGCGGCTCGACTGTCTACGGCTGGGTCAACTCTGAGGACATTCAGTCCGTCACCAAGAAATCCGTCGACGAGATCGCCAAAGAAGTCATCCGCGGCGACTGGGGCAATGGTGACGAACGCAAGAAGCGGCTTACCGAAGCGGGGTATGATTACAATGCCGTGCAGGCAAAGGTTAATGAATTTATGAGGTGACAAATGACAGACAACAACAATAATTCGGCAGTCCCTTACTTCGTGTATGAGGGCGAACAAGCGCGTAACGAGCGCACTATAAAGCGTTTGGTTATAGCTTTGATCGTGGCTGTCGCGCTTATATTTGCGTCAAACGTAGTGTGGATTGTCGCGTGGTGTCAATATGATTATTCAAGCGAGGTAATTGAATTGGACGGTGGCAGCGGCGGAAATGCTAATTATATAGGAAATGACGGTGATATTTACAATGGCACGGATAAAGGTTACGAAACGGACACGAACACGCAAGAGCGGTAATTCGCGGGGCACGAGGGTGAAAAAACCAAAATGAAAAAACAAATCGATCTATCCCGTTCACAGGTTTCCGCCTTGGTTGACGAGTGGATATTCAACGAGCGCGATCGCAAGATTTTAAAGCGTCGCCTGCTTTATGGGATCTGTTATGAGCCGTTGGCGGAGGAGTTCGACCTTTCGGTAAGACAAATAAAAGCCATAGTTTACAAAACCCAAAAGGTGCTTTTCAGCAAAATATGATAACGCTCCCCCGATTTCTCGGGGGATTTTTGACGTCCAAAATATGCCCGAAAATTGCACAAAATACACCCTGAACCCGTATTGTAAAAGGCTTTGTATAATGCTATTATTAAATAAAAGGAAGATGAGCTATGGCGGAATTTTTTGAATGGTACAACAAAAATCCCGAAAACAAAGCCGTTGGTGACTGCACCGTTCGGGCGATATCCGCGGCACTCGGTCAGAGCTGGGAAAAGACCTACACGGGAATGTGCCTACAAGGTTTTATAATGTGCGATATGCCGTCGGCTAATCACGTTTGGGGAGCCTACCTGAAAAGCAAGGGTTTTGTGCGGAACGCGATCCCTGACGATCTGCCCGAAAACTACTCCGTGGAGGATTTCTGCACGGATAATCCGCAAGGAACGTTCATCCTTGCCTGTTCAGGACACGTCGTGGCGGTGATCGACGGCAAATATTACGACACCTGGAACAGCGGCGACGAGATACCGCTGTATTACTGGGAACGGAGGGAATAAAATGCCTTTTTACAATAATATGGCGGGATATCCGCAGCAGCCCTATTATAATGGTGCAGCCCCCGACAGGCTAGCGCAGTTAAGCGGACAGTATCAGCCGCAGCCGATACAGACGGTGCAGCCTATGACACAGCAGCCCGCGAATAACGGGATAATCTGGGTGCAGGGCGAAGAAGGCGCTAAGGCATATTTGACTGCTCCGGGAGCTTCCGTAATGCTTATGGACAGCGAGAACAACACATTTTATATAAAATCCAGCGATCAGAGCGGAATGCCACTGCCGCTTCGCGTTTTCGACTACACGGAACGCACAGCGGCAAACAAGCCGAGCATTCAGCAGCAAGCGGGCGCGGACTTTGTGACACGCGAGGAATTCAACGCGCTCGAGGACAAGCTGAACGCGCTCCTCGCAAAGGCGGCAAAGGCAAAGGAGGAAACGGACAATGGCTAATCCCTTATTTAAAGCGCTTAACGGAAACATGCAGGGTGCAAAGCCTAATATGGCACAGGCATTGCTTCAGCATATTAACGGATTTCATGGCGACCCGCGCGAAATTCTTCAAAACAAAATCAACTCCGGCGAGATATCTCAGGATCAGTATAATCAAATGCGGGGAATTGCAGAGGAAATCGCCAGAAAAATGGCAGCGGTTCTGCCGCAAAGATAATTTGTACATTTTATCAGCGCTGATAATGTAAATAAATCAATTTTGCAAAGGAGAAATTTTATGTCACTTACTACAAGCGAAATGTCCGCGGCGGACATTGCTGCTGTAACACGCAACAATAACGGAAATTGCGGCGGCTATGGAATGGGCGGAGATTGGCTGATAGCCATTATTATTCTGTTTCTGTTCCCGATGATGTTCGGCGGCGGTATGTTTGGAGGCGGAATGTTCGGAGGTATGGGAGGCTGGGGTAATGCCGGAATGATGGCTATGGCTAACGGCGCACTTACCCGTGCGGATTTGTGCAACGAATTTAATTTCAACGGTCTTGAGAATGCTGTGCGCGGTATTCAGCAGGGGCTGTGCGATGGCTTCTATGCTATGAATACCTCTATGCTTAACGGCTTCCACGGCGTTGATAACGCTATCTGCAACCTGGGCTTTACCACTCAGCAGGGATTTAACGCTACTCAGGTAGCTATGATGCAGGGTCAGAACGCGCTCCAGACGCAGCTTGCGGACTGCTGCTGCACCACGCAGAGAGCCATCGACGGCATAAATTACAACATGGCGACCAATACCTGCGCTCTGCAGAACACCATGAACAACAACACCCGCGACATCATCGACAATCAGAACGCGAACAGCCGCGCGATACTCGATTATCTGTGCCAGGATAAGATATCCACGCTTCAGAACGAGAATCAGGCGCTTCGTCTTGCGGCTTCTCAGTCTAACCAGAATGCCGTTCTTATGGCGGCTATGGACGCCAATAAGGCGGAGATTCTCCGCCGCACGGGCGCGGAGTGTCCTACTGCCGCATATATCGTGCAGCCGCCCACCCCCGTGACGTTCCCGACAAACTGCTGCGGACAGGCTTCATTCAGCGGCAATAACTGCGGCTGCAACAGTGGCTGCGGTAACTGCGGATTCTGATGGTTATTGCAAAAAACGCAACGACCACTTCCCCGAAAGGGTGATTACATTTCGGGGCGGTAGTTTATCTATCGCCCTTTGATTCTGAGGAGGTAATAATGCACACCATTGAAACAGCAAAGGAGCATTTAATAGAGGAGCTCGAGAGCTTGGATAAAAGCAAGATGAGCCTTAACGATCTGATGATGTATGCGCAGGTGTTAAAGATCACTGCCGATATCCAGGCAACGGACTTCAACAGTGTGATGGCACAGGCGCTGGGCGGTCTTACGCACACATTGAATACAGTTGACGGTACGTCGGAGCTGAACGAAATAAAGGAGGCGGCTGAAAATGGCATGTAAACCCGTTTGCAAGCTCTGTGACAGGCTCGTTATAAGCCAGTCGGTAACGTTTACGGGCGGAAATCTCGTGGTGAATCTGCCCGCGGGCAGCTACAACAATGGGCAGAAGTACTGTATTGTGATAGCTCAGTCTATCCCCGATACCGCGACGATCAACGCGCCAGTTATGATAACTATCGGCACAGGCGCGGAACTTTATCCGCTGACAAACCGCTGCTGCGCACCAATCACCGCCTGCGGCATACGAACTCGGACACGCTATTCAACGGTAGTTGCTACCAGCGGAACGGGCGGAGCGTTCAGACTGCTCGGCAGAGCTTGTCCATGTCCGTCAAATAATCTTACGGCGATAGATGGTACGGCTCCGACCGCGCCCACTGCGCCTACTACTTAATATGAAAGGAGAAACGTTATGAGTATGAAAGCACTGGAGGAACTGCGCGACACCCTTTGCGCCGAACTTGACGAGATAGCACGTAAAGGGAAAATTGATACGGGCAGCCTTGAAGCGGTTCACAAACTGACTGACACAATAAAGAACATTGACAAAATTATTATGCTCGGGGGCGACGGTTACAGCCAGTCCGACGGACGGGATATGCGCGGCTACGGCGACGGCAACAGTTACGCAAATCGCGGGCAGCATTATGTACGCGGTCATTACAGTCACGACGGCGAGATGTCCGAGAGGCGTCGCGATAATCGCGGCAGATACAGCCACGACAGCAGCAAGGGACACATGATCTCGGAACTTCGCGAGATGATGAATGACGCTACAACCGACAGAGAACGCTCGGCGATCCGCCGTTGTATCGAGCAGATGGAAGAGGGATAATTTTGTTTACGAAACGGGAGCTTTGCGACGCTATAAAAGAGTGCGAGAACGCGCCCGCGTCGTTTCAAAATTGTGAAAAACTGGCGGTTTTCTACTCGCTTTATGACAGGCTTTTCGCGGAGAAGCCTAACGAAGGTGAGCAAAAGAACACCAAAAATGAGGTTCAAACAACGGCGAATAGTGAATTTTTGCGAACCGTAGCCGGAAAAGATTGGACTTCACTACTTGTAATACTCGATGAACTTATGGACACTATAAAAGTTTTACAGCCGCGTCTATATGACGCGGTCATGAGAAAATTGCGTGAATAAATCTAAAGGGGCTTGAAAACAAGCCCCTTTTTCGTGTTGCATTTCATGTTGCATAGTTTGGAAAAACGGCGCGAAGTCGGGCAAATCTGCGCTATTTTTCGTGGTACGCCGCCAAGGATAAAACCAGAAAAACCGTATTGCAATGCGGTTTGACTCAACAATACGGTTTTTCCATTTTTTACTTTGGAGCGGATAATGGGAGTCGAACCCACCACCTCAGCTTGGGAAGCTAATGTTTTACCGATAAACTATATCCGCATTATGTTATTATTTTACCATCTTTTTCTATGTTTGTCAAGGGTATATTGTGAAAAAATTCGGAAAACTCTTTCCGACAAATTTCTGCAAAAGCTGTCTCTTAAATCAAAAAGCACAAACACAGCAGCGAAAAAAGCTACTGTGTTTTGATTTTTTACTTAATATGAAGAATTCGCTTACTTTCTCTTACCTTTGCCCTTAGCGGTAGCAGGTTTCTTTTCGGGAGCCTTTGCAGCAGGAGCGTCATTTTTCTCAACGGGCTTGGCAGCAGGTGCGGGAACTGCTTTCTTTTCGGCGGGCTTAGCCGCGAGAACCTTTTTGTCTGCAGCCTTTGCGGAAGTCTTAGCCGCGGGTTTTACGGACTTCTTGGACGGAACGAGACACTCAAGCGCTTTAAGCTTTGCGGGTTCTCCGCTCTTTACCTGAACCGAACCGTTAGCGAGCGCCTCGTCGAACGAAAGTTCGCCCGAGAACATCTTGTCGATAATTTCCGCGGAAGCCTCGACCGCACAGTTGTTATCATTGTAAGCATAATGATCAACCAGAATTTTACCCTCTCTTACAGCGACGAACATATCCTCGTTGTTTTCGGAGAGCAGGGAGATAGAAACTGCAACCAAATCCTCAAATTTCTTAGCCTTTGCCGCGCTTCCCTTGAGATATCCCTCAACCTTTTTTGCCAGTTCTACGTTATTCATATACGTAATCCTCCTACATCAAAAGCCAGAGGTCAGAGATACACAGAAAACTCAGGGCATTGCCAACCTCTCCAAAAGTTTTACATTTTCCACGAGGTATTTTACTACCATAGAAATTATACCATAAAAACCTATCAATTTCAATAGTCAATATTTATAAATTTACCTGAAAAAACAGGAAATTTATGGAGAAATAACATAATTTTCACGGATAAGCTTAAATGCTCTTTTTTGGATAAAAGAGACTGCTGCGGTAAAAATATTTCCGTAAAGCTTTTTGAAAAGGAGAATAAATTTGAAAAAAATATTGATTGGCGCGGCGATTTTTCTGACTGCGATATCGGGAAATTTGCCGTCAAAAAAATACAGCAGCATAACGGTTATAGGCGACTCTATTGCCTCGGGCTACGGACTTTCCGAGTACGTCTCGGGCAACAATTACAGTGCGCTTGACAGCTTTGGAAATCTTTTAGGAGCGGAGAGCGAAGAGTACGAAAATTATGCGGTTGACGGCAGAAGATCCGATGAGTTGCTTGCCGCGTTTTCCGATAAAAACGATCCGCTCGTTCGTACTGTCTCGGACGCTGACAACGTCATAATCTCAATCGGCGGAAACGATTTTTTAAAGCCCATGCTCGACGCAATAAAAATGCAGGCTCTCACCGATACGGATTTCTTTTTGTCGATACTTGAGGGCGATATTTCGGCGGGGAATATTTCGGAATATTCAAACGGTATTTTGCAGTCCGCGCTGACCGCGGCACGTGAGGTCGACGTTGACGGAACTATCGGTAATATCCGAAGGATTACGGAAAAGATATCGTCGCTCAATCCTGACGCGAGAGTGATTCTGCTTACGGTTTATGACCCGTTTGCGGGGAACGTCCTGCTTGCCGCCGCTGCCGAAGCCGCCGAGGAAAAGCTCGCCGAGCTGAACGTCGGGATCAAGTCGCTCGCGGGCGGAAATATTTTTGCCGCGGATATTTACGAGGTGTTCAAGGGGCACGAGGCGGGGTATACCAATATCGCCAGACTCGATATCCATCCGAGCAGCGCGGGGCATTACAAGATATACGAGACCATTACCGAAATTCTGAACACCCCCGTGGAAAGTCGGCTTTAGGTTAAAAAACGACATCAGTCGACTAAGCGCATATGGTAAATTTTCGGGAGCCGAAAGGTTCCCGAAAATTTTTTTGAAAAAGTGACATCGTTTTGCAATTTGTTTGGCATTATAGGTATAGGAAAAAATTTCTTCAAAAAGAGGTCTTATTATGAAAAAATATTTTCGGTATTATTAGCAGTACTTATGCTTACGGGCTGTACGAAAAGCGGCGGCACTGACAGCGATCCGGTTTTCGATGACGGCGGTATGGCGACCGCCGGCGCGGGCGGTGCAGAGATATCCTCCGATGACAGTTCGGCATTGCTGGGGGTATCATCGGTATCGTCATCGGGAAAACCGTCCGCGGGCGGCGTTGATAATGCTCCGTCGGTAATGCGGCTCACCGAGAATAACCGCTGGGATGAATATCAATTCAGCGTAAAGAGCACGGAGGGCGAGATCGTCAATATCGAAAACCTCAATATGATGTTGTATAATAAAACTTGACACCAAATTCTCAAAGAAGTATAATGCAA
>CAJUMS010000121.1 GCA_910587465.1 uncultured Oscillospiraceae bacterium | reverse complement strand
GATAAAGCTGTCGTCGCTGCAGGAAATAGTATCGAAATATGAGTCGCTCGAAAAATCGGGTAAAGGGAGTCTGATTGAAATTTGCAGGAAGTATAAAATAAGATCAAAAATGGCACTAAGAGACCGGATAAAGTGGTATAATGGTCATATGGGAAGCAGCAAAACGAAAGGACAACTCTGTTGAGCAACCTTGATATTACAGTAATAAACGGCAGTGCGGAACTGAACAAACTGTCGTTGGAGAGATTTTCCGAGCTTAATAACGATGAAAAAACTCGATTTGCATTCAATACGCGTAACGGCTTGCTAAAATTAGCTTTATTCAAGGTATCGAAAACTGGTTTGGCTCATTTCGGTTTGCGGAAAAAATTGTTGATCAAATAAAATCGATTTACACCGAACCTTGTAATATTTGTATTTGCGATAATGGTAAAACCGTTATCAAGCAGGACTCTTTTCGGGTATGCTCGAATAATTACATAACACACGCCTTTAACGGAGATTTTTATACGGGATTTCAGTTAATGAGATTCGACAACAAAATTCGCGAGCTGAAATACGACCTTGCAAAAAGCAATTCCATAGAACCGGATGATCTAATTTACAACGATGTCCACAGCAAGAATTATTTCGTTATTTCTTCGGTAATCAGTATACTGTGGGAAAGAATTTTGGAAATTCTTGGCTTGAAAAAGTTATAGCAGATACGCTTATCTCGGCTGAAACCAAATATTTTATCGTGAAGCTGCTGCAAGATGACGGCTAAACGGTCGCGGCTTACGGCGGCAGCAAAAACGATCTGTATATGCTAAGGCAAGCGGATAATTCGTATTTAAATATCGGAGAACGTATCAGCCGATCACTTGCGGGCGCGGATACATCGGGAATAAAGCTGATCTAAGAGAAGAAATCCGATTACGCGGATTCTCTGTCCGCGAACATTGTCGAAAGCTGGTTAGATACCAGCTCCCAATTTCGACGCAAGATACAAAATTTTTCGCAGGCTGTCATCGTTGGTAAATGACGGCTTGTTTTTCGTAATCTTGCGGAATTGACGATTCAGTCCCTCGATAATATTTGTCGTATATATTATCTAGTTTGACCGTAGGTCATACGCGAACCTCAGCGGGATATGTGAAAAATGTGGACAGGATATCCCAATTTTCTTCCCGACTTTTAACGCAGCTCGGATAGTTCTGTTGCCACTTTTCTTTGAATTCAAGCAGCGCATTCAATGCCTAATCATCATATCATCGGCCTAAATATGTGTAAAAACACGAGAACGCGAGGGATTTAGCTTTGATTCTCTGCTATTTCGCGGGAGCGACACGGGTCGCGCAAACTTGATTGTAGAAATGGTTGCCTGTAAGATATTCCGTGTAGTTTACAAACTCGACATCGACTAGAGTTCCCGTTTCCCAATCTATCACGCCTGTATCGGGTTCGTCTGGATTGAAAACTATGCGCGTTCCATCATTCAAAAAGATTTCCGTGTCGTAATCAAATACAATGGATAGTTCAGCATTGATGGGAAAAATTTCGCTGTTGCCTACATCAACGGTGACCGCTTTAAAATGGTCGCCACTCATTTCAACAAACTTAACGCTCATTTTCTCTGCCTGCGGCAATGTGTAGACGTGTTTTGCAGTTTCCCTGTTCATACTGCGGCTTTTTTTCAAATCAAGCATGACAATGCATCCTACCGCAAGGCACAGACAAGCGGCGACAGTACCCCATTTGATCCAAGTGTGCTTACGCACTTTAGCCTTGTAGCCGATAGCTTCATCAACATATCTGCTGTCAAGTTCGTTCATTGCATCGGAAAAATTCTTTGAGTTCATACGAATACCTCTCTTTCAATTAAGTAGTTTTTCATTTTCTTACGGATGCGTGTCAACCGGACGGAGATATTTTTTTCCGTAAGCCCAACAAGCTCGGCTATGTCCTTACAGCTGTCAGAAAACCAGTAGCGACGTATAAAGATAACACGATTTTCTGCGGTTAATGTATCTAAAAAGCCTTCAATGATATGGGCTAATTCTTTTGCCTCGAACTCGGTTTCCACTGTGTTCGAACTTGCTATACAGGCTTCGATCTCGTCCATAGCTATCGTGTAAAGGCTGCTCCGCTTAGCCGCTGTCTTTCTGTAATAGACCTTTAGTGAAATGTTCCGAACGATCTTACAAACATATGTCAGCAGTGGGTCTGGTCTTGTCGGAGGGATCGCGTTCCATACTCCCAGATAGGCATCGTTGACACATTCCTCTGCGTCCTGCAAATCGTTTACAATGTTTTGCGAAATTTTGTGAAGAAATTTACCGTATTTTTTATCAAGCTCTCGTATACCTTGTTCCGAACGTTCAAAAAACATTTCAATAATTTTTTCATCCTCTGTCATTTCATCGCCTCCTTTCTGGCTTCACCCATATACTACGGTTTCAGAGATAAATACTACATACAAGATATATCGAAGAAAATGCGTTCCGCAATGATGACGAAAAAATGGCAAGGGAAATTCATAGGAGATACCGCTCCTTACGGTTATGAGAAAGACTCCGCCGACAAAAATCATTTGAGCGTCAACCAAAAATACGCGCCTATTGTTCGGCGCATATTTCAAATGGCAAAGTAACAGCAGATTGTATATGTACAGTATCCTCACTTTGGTTTCAGATTTTGGCATTTCCTTTACTCCCGTTCCGTATTCATGTACCTATTATAATATATTATAGCTCATTCTTTTTGCCTTACTTAATTAGATATAACTAACCTTCAAACAAAAAATACCCACAGCCTTATGCCGTGGGTGCTTTCATTAAAGGTAAACCACTAATCCGAACACAGACTTACCAGGGTAAAATACGAAAAAATCCGAACCACCATCGTGTTCCGGATTTGTCAAGTTTGTGATATCGTGACCAAATAGATTTGGTCACTCACATGGATTTTGAAGTATTGGCATCCATAAATATGTAATATGGCGCGCTGAAAATAGGCACAATCTAAACACTCCCCTATATTATGTGGTTTTTCCACATCTCAATTCGGACTCTGGAAATTCAGATTCCGCCTTTTCTCATGTTTAGTATATGGTATTTTTTGCCTTGATTTTAGTGTCCATTTTGAAATTCAAATTGAGCAACCGAAAAAAACGCATTGAATAAGAAATTATTACAAAACGTCTTCCGTTGTCCAAACTATAGCTTCATATTCCGATATGTGTTCAAATAATCAATCCAGGAATCCCCAATCCCTTTAAATGTTCAATCTGATCTTCTTGATTAACACTCATAAAGCCATCCGGTAATTCGGTACCTCTAAGATCTGCTCCAGTCATATTACAATTGATTAATGATGCATTTTCAAGAGAGGCATAATGAATATCTGCGTTCGTGAAATCTGATTCATCCAATATTGTATTGGAAAAATCACACCCGCATAGAATAGTATCAGAAAAATCCGTATTTTTTATTTGGGAATCTTGAAATCCAATATTCCTCAAATCAAGTCCTTTCAAATACATTTCACAAAAATTTCCTCGACTTGCCAATGTTATCATGTAGTCAACGGTTGGTGTAACCGGGACCTGACAAAAAACAGGCTTAAATAAATTAATTAAAATGTTGTTTTTGGTTTGATATGGCATCCACTCTATTACCTCATCTTTTTTTAGATGAACTTCATAAGCATTCCTATATACCTGTACCGTGCATGCCAGAATGTTTGTGATTATTTGTACAGTGTTCAAAAGAGTCTTCTTTTCCAACGCTCTTAAATATGCCTCATGTTTAGACATATAAGCTATGATCTCCGAAACTATTTTATGGTTATATTCAAATTTGGCAAAATCGGTTCCCGACTCTTCAGCTTTGAACTTCGCCCTCAAAAAAATAAATTCACAAACCTTTGTTTCCAAAACACCATATTGGAAAAGTGAACATAGTTTTTGCGTTATTTTTTTACAGTAAGTTCTTGGTTCGCTATCGTCATTTGTTAGGTCTTGAACAACTTCATTCAGTTCACGATAGATTTTTTCCGCAAGGAAGAAATCTCGTATATTATTATGAAGAAATTCCACCGCACCACGATCAGAATTAGCTTTCCAATAACAACACAGCGCATAGCAACGTTCAACTATCTCTTGCATGTTTGCTTGCTTTAAAATTTGCAACTTTTCACTTAACCGCTCTATAATCAACGCAAGTTCATGGTTTGATAGGAAAAAAGTTTGATTGTTTTTTTGATACATATGAAAAGCTATTTCTTCACTCACTTGATATAAAACATCCCGCAATATAATTATATCATGAGAATATTTGCGGACAGGATTCGGAAACATCTTATTATATTCAGTTTCACTTAATTCGTCATAAAAGATGTGATTATAAAGAGCCCAACTATTTTCCAAAAACTCAGACGTTCCTTTTTTTGTTGCAAGCATATACAATGTCATAGGTGTGTCACAAATACAAGAAGATGTATCATCATCTATGTGAGTGATATAATAATGTACGGCATCGTCAATTGTCTGGGCGCAATATTCAGCGGATGTATAGCGATAAAGCCACATTTCTCGCTGTTTATGATCAAAATGTTTGAGAGAAATAAATTCAGACTGAACATCGAATTCGACAGAAATAAATTTTGGTCTAGTAGTTACAATAAATTGAAATCCAGCCAATTGCTTTTTGTGCAGATCGTAAAGAAGATTTTCGTGCTTTATATCTATCCTCTCAATCATACATAATTCATCAAAGCCGTCCAATAACATTACAGCCTCGGGAAATATTCGCTCCAAATCGTCTAATGAAGATATATTCATATATTTTAGGATCGCGGATGACAGACTTCTCTGTTCCGCAATACATTTTTTATCTAAGTCACGCAGACGGATGGTTATCAAAGGACGATCACAGAAAAGCTGTTCTGCGATCTCATCATTTTGACTATAATGATAATTCATCCATGCGGCAAGTGTAGTTTTTCCGCTTCCTGCATCGCCCTCAATGAACAGAAAATGCGTGTCATTATCTTTAAGGAAATCAGAAATTTCTTCTTGAAGATCCTTTTGGGAGCCTTCAGCAGTTGTTTGTATTTGACAACTACGAGCCTTTATCATATTGTATTTTTGTAAAACAAATAAATTCTTTAAATTTACACTTGTACCCTTTATACCTTTGTGTAAGAAAAGCGGTTCCTCGAAACTTTTTGCGTACTGTTGATTTGCTGCAAAAACAATAGAAGAAGGTTTTCCGTTGCGCAGCAGACGATACGCTGCATAAGAAGCCAACTCATGATTATTAAAAACCTCAGCTTCAAATTGCTTTATAATTGACGATACAACATCGTTCACCGGAAGCGTACTAACATCACAGCCCGGATCTTTCGTACAGATCCTCAAAATTTGTTCTCTCAGAATGATTTCCGAATTAGGTTGACACATGAATTCAATGATTTTCCCGGAGGATAAAACGTCGGTTTTCAGAAGCTCCTTACAGTAGTCAGGCATTTCAAATGAGTCGGTGTCTAACGCTACCATGATTGATCTTTCCAGCGATTGCAAAATCGTATTGTCTGAGCTGCTCTCAACTCCCTTTGTTGCAGCTCCCAGAAGCGACCCTATAAACATTGATTGTTCAGCGGGAAAGCCTTTGCTAGCTAGGTATGCAGAAGCAACAGTTTCTATTATCGTTCCAATAAATTCTTGCGGTTTAAAGTTTATCTTCATATTTTATCCTCCTCAAATTATAGAATATTCCGTTAAGCGATGCAATATCAAAACGTCATTGCGATAAACATCTCCACTTACTTATGATATTTTCGCTGAATCTGCTACAATGTTAAAGCGGCATTCATATTATCAACGCCTCTGTTTCGACATTATTTTTACGCAAATATGATAGAGCTTAGTTGGTATTCCGGATCTATTGTGTATTGTGACCATGATCTTTATTTCTGAACCCTGATATTCACCATCTAATGTTTCATCACAAGATAATAACGGATATGGATATTTATGATCTTTTACAAATTGACAGTATTTTTCCCAAAACGAAGCAAAATCTTTTACCTCAGCGTAAACCAAACAAATATTGAACAGATTGCCTGTTGTATCATAAGTATATATTTTGTTTAAATGTTTTGCAAGATAATCCTTATCAAGTGATCTTAGATTAAGTGCTTCTATGATAGTAAAGGGAATTTTATCCTTTTCTACCAATATATCAGGTTCACCCGATGAACTCCCGGATGATGAAATCCCTCTTCGTGTCTGATCTTTTATCATGTAAACATGTTGCTCAAGCATATCACGGATATAATCATTGCGTTCATCTTCAGTAGCGTCAATATATTTAGCGTTACCTTGAAGCCTTATGCATATATTATAAAGTTGATCAATAAATTTTGAGATAGATTGAACATTTAATTTATCTGTTAACAAAGATGTACCTTCAATGATTTTTTGTACCTTTATCACATATATGTTTTTCGCGCCTATGATTGCCTGACAGATCTCAATTTGTGGTTTAACTGAAAGTTGATCAATCGCCTTATCCACAACATTTTGTATTGACATACCGCTAGCGATTCCGTTGACTATATATTTATCCCCTGACAAAAAAGCCCCGATGATTATATAGCCATAATCGTCTGCGATATTGGCAAGTCTTTTAATATCGGGAGCAATAGCTGTAGGTCTTAATTCAAAGTCATGGCATATTACATTATCGACAGCATTGCCATTTAGTATCTTTTTCACTTCATCTTTATCAATCATCTATCTGATTCTCCGTAAAGGGATACGATTTATACCTGTTAATCGTAAAATTCTCCCAAAAGTAAGCTTTTGGGGTTCAGTTTTTCCATCTTCTATCCACAGTTCAAAATCCTTCGTGTAATCCAATGTGTCAATTTCGGCATCATAATAAAGGATCACCTCGTCATAGTCCGAAGGTCTTGCAATAATATAGATTTCCCTGCCATCTTTTTTAGCAGTAAATATTGTTTTGTGGGCGCCTCTAAAAACCCCTTTACAAATGCGTGAAAAAGTGGTAAAATAAAAGT
>CAJUMS010000120.1 GCA_910587465.1 uncultured Oscillospiraceae bacterium | reverse complement strand
CTTGCATTATACTTCTTTGAGAATTTGGTGTCAAGTTTTATTATACAACATCACATTGACGCGATCAATGATAAAAATGTTCTGCCGTTCCGCGTAGACTATATTAAAACTATGGATATGGCGTATGATATTGATGACGAAAAAGTCTGGGATATCAATCGCGAAAAGGCTTTTTGCGCTCCCGAAAGAATTCAAAAAGTTACCGAATATATTCTTGATCATTTCAATGCGAAAACATACCGCAATGAAAAAACGTATTATTTTAATGCTCTGACAAATATCGAAGATGTAGCCTCTGACAAGCGCGGAAAAATCGAGGAAATTCGCCGCAAGCAACGTGTGAATGGGTTTAATTCCATTTTCGCGGTAGCGTCTGTTCAAATGGCAAAACTGTATTATGAAGAATTCAAGCGGCAGATGAACGAAAAGCCCGATAAAAAGCTGCGTATCGCGGTTATTTACAGCTACGGCGCGAACGAAAGCGAAGAGGACGGAATTCTTGACGAGGAAAATCCCGAGGATACAAGCGCGCTTGATCAAACCTCGCGTGACTTCCTCGAATCGGCAATTTCCGACTATAACGCAATGTTCCACACGAACTACAGCACTGATGGCGATAAATTTCAGAACTATTATAAGGATGTTTCGCTGCGAATGAAGAACAAAGAACTTGATCTGTTGATCGTGGTGAATATGTTCCTCACGGGCTTTGACGCGACAACGCTCAACACGCTTTGGGTCGATAAAAATCTGAAAATGCACGGACTTATTCAGGCGTTTTCGCGTACTAACCGCATACTCAATTCCGTTAAGGTTTTCGGGAATATCGTATGTTTCCGTAATCTTCAAAAGCGTGTGGACGCGGCTATCTCGCTTTTCGGCGACCGAGGAGCGGGCGGGCTTGTGCTGCTGAAAACCTTTGACGATTATTACAACGGCTACACAGATGAGAAAGGCAAGAAAGATATCGGCTACGTTGAAATGATAGACGAACTTACGACAAAATTTCCGTTATCGGAGCCGCAAATTGTGGGCGAGCAGAACCAAAAGGAGTTTATTTCACTATTTGGCGCGATACTCCGAATGAGAAATCTGCTGTCGTCATTTGACGAATTCAAGGGAAAGGAAATTCTCTCGGAACGCGATTGGCAGGACTATCTCGGAAGATATCAGGACTTGCATGACGAATGGAAAGAACGTATCACAAAAGGCGAAAGCAAGGATATTATTGACGATATTGTTTTCGAGATCGAACTGATAAAGCAGATCGAGATAAATATCGACTAAATTCTTATGCTGGTTCAGAAGTATCATGATACTCACGGCGAGGATAAGGAAGTGCTTATCACTATCCGCAAGGCAATGGACGCTAGCCCCGAGCTGCGCAGCAAAAAGCATCTTATTGAAACTTTTATCGAGGGTATCAACGATGTTGACGATGTTATGACGGAATGGCACGACTTTGTCGCAGAGCAGCGCGAAAAAGCTATTGCGGAGCTTATTAAGGCGGAAAACCTCAAGGATTCCGAAACACGCGAGTTTGTTGACAATGCGTTCCGAAACGGCGAGATCAAGACTACGGGAACGGATATCGACAAGATCATGCCGCCTGTGTCGAGGTTTGGCGGCGGAAACCGCGAGGTTAAGAAACAGGGTGTTATTGATAGGCTTAGGGCTTTCTTTGAGAGGTTTTTCGGGATTGCTTAAAAGTGACATTAGTATAAACTTGTAAGTGGAATAATCTAATTAGCAACAAGATTTTAAATGGATTTGGACGATTTCATTATTTTGTTATAACGAAAGGAAACCAGTGTATATGGAATTTCAAAAACTTACTCCCAAAAACGATGTCAATTTAAATGGATATGAGGAAGCTTTCAACTTCGTGTTTAAAAATGACGATATAAGGAATGTTGCCATTTCTGGAGCATACAGTTCGGGGAAAAGTAGCGTTTTGGAGTCGTACAAAATTAAGCATACAGAAAAGCGTTTTCTACACATATCTTTGACACATTTCACTACACTCGACGAAGAAAATCAATTAGAAGAAAGTTTGTCAAATAACAAAGTTAGTGAATCAATACTTGAAGGTAAAATATTAAATCAATTGATTCACCATATACCAATAAACAAAATCCCTCAAACAAGTTTTAAAGCAAAACAAACGATTAAATCTAAAGATATTATGTCATTAGCAATATGGGTAATCCTTTTTGCTTTATGTGTTGCTATACTCTTTTTTGCGCCGGGTATATCGGAATTCGCTCAAGAATTAAACGACAACTGTGTGAAAAAAATTTTAACTTTTTTGTTCTGCCCTTACGCAAGAATTATTAGTGGTATTATTTGTACTTTTTGCTCTGTTAGGTTTATTTATAAGCTAATTGAGGGACAAGAACTTAAAACATTGTTTAGAAAAATCAGTTTCCAGGGCAACGAAATTGAGATTTTTGAAAAACAAGATGACTCATACTTTGATAAATACTTAAATGAAGTTTTATATTTATTTGAAAATGTTGATGATGATGTAATCGTTTTCGAGGATATAGATAGATTTAATGAAAATCAAGTATTTGAGCATCTCCGAGAAATAAACAATATCGTTAATACAAATCGAAAAAAGCCTCTTAGATTTTTCTATCTAATCCGAGATGATATTTTTACTTCAAAGGATAGAACAAAATTTTTCGATTTTATCATTCCAATTATTCCGGTTATTGACGGCTCAAATTCTTATGAACAACTTGTTATCTTTCTAGGCGAAAATGTAGTGAATTATAATTTAGACAAGAGCTTTTTGCAGAAGCTCTCATTGTACATAGACGATATGAGACTGCTTAAGAATATCTGCAACGAATTCACATTGTATATTAACATATTGAATACAACTGACTTGAATCCTAACAAGATGATGTCTATGATTACCTATAAAAATTTGTTTCCTCGTGACTTTAGCGATTTGCAGCTTGCGAGAGGATTTGTGCATGAGCTGTTCTCATACAAGTCATTCTTAATCGAAGAGACTCTTAAAAAATATGATGTCAACAGACTGGAGTTATCTGATAGAATAGAATGGGCAAAAAAAGAAACGCCGATTTTACAGGAGGAGTTAGAAGATGCTTATAAAATAAAGAACCAACGTTTGTCAGATAAATACAAGTATGAGCACGGTATGGAAAGTCAAAAAAAATATACAACAATTCAAAACCAATACAAAGAAGATAAAGCCAAAAGAACACAAGCAGTTCAAGATAATCTTGACAATAGACTCCCCGAGCTAGAAGCTAAACTTGCTCAAATCAATTACGATATAGAAACAATACAGTCTAAAGCACTAAGTGAATTGATTACAAGAGAAAATGTCGATAATGTATTTGCCCGGGAACACAAGAACAAGTTAGGCGAAACAAACCATTTCAAAGAAATTAAGCGTAGTGAATATTTTGATTTGCTCAAATTTTTGATATGGAATGGATATATTGATGAAACGTACAGCGACTATATGTCTTATTTCTATCCTGGTAGTATAAGTGCAAACGACAAGATATTCCTACGGCGTATTACAGACAAACGTGGTCATGACTATACTTATCGCATAAACGATCCCCAAGCAATTGTTGAGTCGCCACTTATGAGCGTTGCGGATTTCAGAGAGGACGAGGTTTTAAACTTCTGCTTGTTTGAATATTTGCTATCAAACAATGACAGCGAGAAAATTGCAAAATATTTGCAGACTTTTATTTCGCAACTTAAGGAAAAAAGAAATTTTGATTTTATTTCACGGTATTATGCCATAGATAATACAAGAGGGAAATTTGTAAGAATATTTAACCAGCAGTGGCCGGAGTTCTTTTCGTCTGCTTTGTGCGATAATTCTATTTCACTAGATTTAATAAGACGTTACTCTATAGATACGCTTTATTATTCTGACTTGAGTGACATTGAAAAAATAAACTTGGACGATTGCCTTTCCGAATACATATCTCAAAAATCTGATTATCTGAGTATAGTTCACCCCGATGTAGACAAGCTTATCTCATGCTTTAAAGATATCGGTGTTTCTTTTGCACAAATCGATTTTGAAGTTTCTAACCAGCAGCTGTTTGACGAAGTATATGAAAATGATCTTTATGAAATAAACTTTGAAAATATCAGATTGCTACTAAAGATAAAATATGGTATTGAGAATGATTTTAATATCATTCATAAAAATTACACGCAGATATTAAGTAATACTGGCTCTCCATTGCACAATTATATTTCTGAAAATTTAATGCAATATTTAGCTGTAATATTAGACAATTGCGAGGATAGAATATCCGACGATGAGAACATCGTTCTTGATGTGTTAAATCATCAAGAAATCGAAGACACATTGAAAATAAGATATATTGGCTTTCTTGCAACAATAATCTCAGATATTACGTTAGTAACAAATAATGCACTTTGGAAATACATTCTGCAAAGAAAAGCGCTCTGCTTTTCTCCTGGGAACTGTTTGAATTACTTCATTAAAAATAGGCTTGATAGTGAACTAATAGAATATATAAATGAAAGCCCTCAAGAAACCTCCTTTTCTAATGTGCTGGATGAATTTGATGATGATTTTGTACAGAGTTTTTGCGAAACTATTGTTAAGTGCAATGATATTAGCACTGATAAGTATAAAATGATTCTTTGCAATCTGGATTACGAATTTGCTGCCTATGATGTGCAATCAATTGAAGATGAAAAAATCGAAGTGCTTATTGATAGTGGATTAATGCAGATGACCACAGACAGTATTGAATATATTCGCACAAACTATCCTGAAACCAAATATTCGTTTATCAAGCAAAATTTTAGCAGCTATATAGAAATACAAGATGAAATAGCTGAACCTGAAGAAATTCTGACAATTATAAATTGGGACATTGACAACGCACACAAGTTGAACTTACTGAAATTTGTTGATGAGCCTATCTCAATTATTGACAGAGATTACTCTGATGAAGTTGCTGCTTACATTTTAACAAATAACTACGAACAATCTGATATGGCTGAACTCCTTAATAATTTCAGCATTTATGGCGAACAAACTAAAAGAATTATATTTGAATTAACAATATGTTATATTGAAAGTATTGCTGCAAATATGTTTGAGCTTGACGATAAGTTGCTTTCGTTACTTCTGAAAGACAAAACCGTAACAATGGATCAAAAATTGGAGCTATTTGATTTGTCTCTTTCGAAAATGGATGAAGAACAATGTATGTTGCATTTGGAGGAGCTGGATTTGGCTGAATTAAATAACATTTTCTCAAAGAATAGTGGGCGTAGACGCTACGAAAACAATGAGGAAACAACTGCCATTTTTAATACACTAAAAAAGCATGGATGGATTGCAGATTTTTACGAGGACGAAAAGAACCCTCAAAAATATGTGGTCAAGAAAAATAAAAATCAATAATTTATTGCTCAACTTAAATTAAGAGGAGGCAATGGTAAACTTTCTTACTCATACAGCAGGTTCGGACTCGTTTGTTCGTTGGTTAATTATCTGCGAAGAAATTTCGATTGCTTATTTTCGGTATTAAAATTTCCATAACCTTTACTTGTTTGGTATACAAGCCTTTCTACATCACTTTTACAAGAAGTAATATTATGCATTTTTCAGCAAAATTTTCATTATTACTGAAAGTTTTGCTTGACAAACCGCAAACTTTTCAGTATAATATAGATAGGGGTGATAATATGATATACAGAGAGCACTATATTCAACCAGTTAGGGAGTTTTACGATTCCGATCTGATAAAGATAATCACGGGAATACGCCGTTCAGGGAAATCCGTGATTTTGCAGCAGATAATGGCTGATATTGGACAAAAAACCGATAACATCATCAGTCTGAACTTTGAGGACAAGCGCGTTTCCGCTAATATTACGGACGGCAACGTGTTGATTGATTATGTCGAAAATCATCGCAAAGATGGTAAATGCTATCTGTTCTTTGATGAAATTCAAGTGTTGGACGGTTGGCAAGAAGCTTGCAAAACGCTGCGGCTTTATGATTACTCACTTTTTATTACCGGGTCAAATTCAAAGCTGTTGTCGGGCGAGTTCACAAAAGAGCTTAGCGGAAGATATGTGGCTTTTCGTGTTCGTCCGTTTGTTTATAAGGAGATTCTGGAGTATACCAAAGAACTTGGTAAGGAGGTTTCTGTTACCGATTATTTGGTTTGGGGCGGATTTCCGAAACGTTTTGAGTTTGACAGCCTTGAGGCACAGCGCAGGTATCTTGACGATCTAGATGATACTATAATTATTAACGACCTTGTTCATCGTTACAAAATCCGCAAGGAAAGCCTTTTTAAGAGCCTTGTAAACTATATTCTGCGCTCAAACAGCAGGATTTTTTCTGCGAAATCGATTCGTGATTATATCAAAAAAGAGCACGAATCGTGTTCAATAAACACGATTATGAAATACCTCGATTACCTCGAAGAGGCGTATATTATTGAGTCTGTTAAGCAGTACTCTACGCGAACCAAAAGAGAGCTTAGCTATTACGCGAAGATTTATGACGCAGATGTTGCGTTTAATTCTTTGAGATGTCTTGATAATAGATTTGATCTGACTCACAATCTTGAAAATATTGTCTACAATGAACTTGTGTATATGGGCTATAACATTTGGGTATATAATAACTCCGGCAAGGAAATTGATTTTCTCGCTCAATCCGGAAACAAGAAATATTTTATTCAAGTTGCGTATAGCGTTGCCGAAGATAAAGCATACGAGCGCGAGTTTGAGGCGTTTAAGGGTATAGATAATCTCTCACAGAAAATTCTGATAACCAATGACGATATCGACTATTCGACAAGCGTTGTACGGCATATCAAGCTGAAAGATTTTCTTTTGAAGAACAGCCTTGACGATAAATAAAATTAAGAGACGACCTCTCACGAGATCGTCTCTTGTTATTAAAGCTCTTTCATCATTTCAAGCATAAGTTGCGCACCAACGCGAACACCAACCGAGAATTCGTGAAATCTTCCGAGTTCGTTCTGATTTTGTCAATATAACTTTACACAATTTTCTCAAAAAAAACGAGTTTT
>CAJUMS010000119.1:1166-7219 GCA_910587465.1 uncultured Oscillospiraceae bacterium | reverse complement strand
TGATATTAAGAAGCGGCATAACAGTGCTTGAAAGGCGTATGGTATATTCTGCGGGGATCTCGGAAATGAAATTGGAATTTCCGACGCTGTCCGAGAATATCATACTTGCCGGGACGGTATTTATCAGTTCTGCGACTTTTACCGCATTATAATGCGTCTGCAAATTCAGATAAAGACCGCCGCTGACCGATTTGTCATCATTGATCTTAGCGGCTATAAACAGATCCTCCGGAATGATTTTATTACTTGCGTACACCCATTGTATTTTTTGCCCTTCGGGCATAAATTCTCCGTTGCTGTCTATCCGCAGACCAATATATAATTTCCCGGTTATCTCGTCGGAACGGGTTGTGTTCCAGCCGACGTTGAGCGGATACGCGTCAACAAATTCAAGCTCCGCAACCGCTCCGCCGTTTGGAGGTATGTTGATATCCGCCATTTTGACATATCTGGGATCATTCGAGACAGGAGCGTTTACTGCGTAATCATAGATTTTCGGGACTTTAGCGTCGGCATATTCTTTCGCCGCCGCCAAAGTCTGATCCGACGACGACGCGATCTCCGCGTTTACCGCCGTTATTTCGCTGTCGGTGTAATTCTTGGCGGAGTTCAGAGTTACCGCGTCCGCGCTGTCGACATACTCCCGCGATACTCCGCCGCCTGTTGAACCGCCTGAGCCGCTTCCTCCCGAAGCGCCTCCCAACGCTATCGGAAGATCCGCGATATCCGTACCCTGAAGCTGAACCTTACCCGTGCCCAGAAGATACACCGTGCCGTTTGTGCCGTGAAGGTTCATCGCGCCGCCCGGCAGTATTGCCGCTGCGTTATCGCCGTCGGGCACTATGTTCGCGTATGCCGACGCGTATAACATCGCCGAGCCGCGGTTGATTATGATCGTGTTCTGTCCGCCCAAGCCCCCGACCTTCAGCTCGCCGCCGCCGAGGGTCACTGTTTCTATATTTGACATTTTGACCTCCTTATGCCATCCACGGAGCCCAAACGGTCTTGCCATTCATCTTGATTTCTCCCGTGTTGAGCCAAACCTGAAACGATTGGCTTCCAACTTTATATTCCATAAGACCACCTGCAGGGATAATGCTGAACACATCGTTCCCGCTTGAATCGGTTATACGGGTCTGCCCGTTTTCGTGTATATAAAAGCTGAATTCTCTGCCTCGCGTTTCCGCATTCTTGATTTCAATATAATCGTTGCCTAAAGTGATATGGCTGTTGCCTTTTTCTACGGAAAACGGTAAAACGCTTAATTTAAACATTTCTTTTCCGTTGCCGTCAAACGCCGCCAAGTAATATGGATTAGTCCACTTGAATATATATTGTTTTCCGAAGTTGCCAACAAGTTTTGTCGCGCTGTCTCGCCCCTGCAGCGCTTTTTCGGACTGCGGCTTCGGCGGCAGGAAGTTCAGATCGTCGTCGGAACGCGCGGCGCTTGCCGCGCGGGCGCGCGATCTCGCGGGCGTTCCGCTTTCGCTGTCCCCGCCGTCAAAAACTATCGGCACGGAGCTCGCGTTTGTGATCTCCTGATGTCCGCGGTACCGCCATACATTGTGCGTGATAAATCCTATCAGGTCGTTATTGTGGTTTGTGCCGTTGATAACGCCGCCCTGCAGGCGTATGGTATCTCCGGCATCCAAAGCCGGATCGTTTGCCATCTCAGTGCTGAACGAGTAAAAATATGCCGTCGACAGCTCCTTCAGGATCGCTTCCAGTATCTCAGACAGCGGCTTATCGCTGCTTATAATAAGCGGATTTGTCGCCATTTCGACGGTAACGTCCGAGGTCGGGTCTTCCTCATTTTCGTGCGAATAACCGTACCGCTGCGTCACAAGCTTGTTATCCGCGCCGCGCATCGATACGCCGACGATATGTATACGGTCGTCCGCGAATTTCGTCTTGAAACGCTGGTCGCCTTGGATATTGCGCACCGCGAGGATAGTTCCGGTAGTCTCGTCGTACATCTTCCACCATGACTTGATCTGCACGAATTCAAGCTGTCCGAGACGGTTTACCCGCGCGAAGCAGCCCATGAGCTGCGCTATCCACATGATACCGTCGCGCGCGGTCTCGATCTGCTCCGAATCGAAGTCAAGCTCCAGATCGGAATTCGGCAGGGTCACCTCCGCGCCCGCAGGACTTTTCGGCGGTACAACGGCAAGCCGTCCGCCGCACAATATCTGCGCCGCTTCGAGCGCCGTCTTGCCTTTAAGCTCCGCGCGCATTTCACTTGTCAGCTCGTAATGCAGCAGTATCATGCCGTCGTACGCGCTGAAGGTGACCTGATCTCCCACGCGGCTGACCGATTTGTTGTTAATAAAAAACTTGCCCATAGGCACGTCCTCAAACGCGCCGTTCTCAAGCCGCAGCGATACATACAGCCACAGCCGCGCGCCCGCAAATCGGTGCAGGTCGGTCTTGTCGTTTCTGACCGTCATCGTCAGCCGTTTCGACGTCGCCGCGCCGATATCTATGGTTTCGTCTGACGGCGACCCCGCCATCATTTTCGATTCGATGGTCACCTCGTTTTCTATGGTGCTGTCGTCGAACGTCTGAATGGTCTTGTCGCGGAAATAAATATTCGCGCGTATTTTGAATTCACGCGCGCTGTCCGTTATAGCCTGTTTATATGCGTCGCTTACCGCGTACATCGTATCACCTCAATATTCAATAAAATTAACGTCCAGCCGCCAGCGTCCGTCTTTCTCGCCGGACGCTTTTATAAGCTCGAAATTGCGGTCGCCCGCGTGGGCGCTTATAGTCTTGAACTCGCCGCAGAAGTATGTCAATTGGAATTTGTCGCGCGAGATCGCTTTCATCAGCGCTGAGAATTCGGCGGTCGTCAGATTGTCGAATCTGAGCATCAGCTTCGCCTTGCCGCGGCGGCGGATATCCCGGATAGTGTGTCCGTCCTCCGTCGTTCCCGCGCCGTCGCCGTCAATGTCGATAAGCTGACCCTTGTACGAGCCGATATTCCCGTAGCCGAGCGGTATCTCGTCGCCCTCCGTGCCGCCCTCCGGAAGTATTTTCAATACCGCGAAAGTCTCCTTGTCCATTTTATCGCCCTCCTCCGTTGTCCATCATTGAATTGTGCCAGTAGTCCGGACGCAATACCGTTTCCGTATTCGTTTTGACGGTCTCCGTAGTAACACCGTCAATTACTATCGGGAATGTAAATTCCTGCTGTACGGGCTGCATACCCGCAGCATAAGGAGCTTGAGAAGCATAACTTGACGGGGTTGGAGCAGGCGATTGCTGGGGTATTCCATTTCCACTAGACTTAGCAATATATTCATCAAGCCATTTGTCTGCCTCTGTTGTATCGAGTTCAACTGGAATTTTTATTGGGTCAAAATTTGTTTTATCCAACCACTCTATTACAACTTTTGTGAGTTCATCGGGATACTCTTTGAGATCGTCCAATTTTGGAAAAAGGTCGTCGACCTCAAGACCTTCCGTATGCTTTAAAAGATATTCAAGCGAATCATAAAACTCGTCGACCGAGCCGCCCGTATCTCCGATCACTTCGTTCAAATTACGCCATTCGTACATGAAATCCACACCAAACTGCCTATTAAGCTCATCAAGATTATATCCAACCATTTTAGTGAGGTTCATTGCATATTGTCCGTCAACACGGTTAAGTATATCGGCAGGGCGAACACCGTCGGGCGCGTTGAGCATAAGGTCAAAAACCTCTTTCACCTTTTTCTTATTTTCTGCCGAATACCCCTGATTGGCATCAACTATTTTGTCAAACGCCGTATTCGCCCAAATGCTAAGTATCTCCCTTTGATATCGGGCGGATTTGACCTCTAACTCTTTAACAGTATCATCAGCTTCTTTGAAAAGATCAGCTTTCTGTTTCTCGTATTCCTCATCGGTAATTTCTCCCGCTGCCCGTTCGCTTCCAAGCTTAGCCAAAGTGTCCTTGTACATTGACTGCTGCAGTTCATCACGCGCTTTCTTTTCCTGTTCCTGCGCTTCTTTTATCTGCGCTGCAAGTTCCTCGTAGCTATCAATACTGTACGCGCCTCTTTTCAGCCGCTCCCATGTTGCTTCCGATTCGACCTGTGTCTGAACTAGCGTCATTTCCGCGAGCTTTTTGTAAAGGTCTTCGAGATTTTCAATTTCCGCTTGGGTCAATTCGCGGCTTTCGTCGATTGCCGTCTGTGTTATCAAGTGAATTGCCTTGCCGTAACCTTTTATTTTGTCGGCAATTGATTCGCCCATTTCTGTGAAACTGTCCAGTATCTCCTGCTCGTGCTCGTCAATTTTACCATCGTTCTCAAGAAAAGCGATTTGCCATGCGCTTGTGTCGAACGTCGCACCGTTTACCTCAAGAGCGCTGTTGACAAGCTCGTCAAGCTGTGTTGCAAAGCCTTCAACATCCTGCTCGATATCGTTCTTTTTAAACGAATCGGCGGTCTCCTGCACCGCTTTCGCAATATCCGAGAAGTTTTCCTTTGCGGTCGTGAGCTTGGTTTTGTTGTCTTCAAAAGCTCCCGCGACCTTGTCAACGCTTTCGGTTATGGGACTTATCAAAGTACGTACTTCATCAAGCGATATGGAAATATCACCAAAATATGAAGCAATATTCTGGCGCTGCATTTCATCATTCAGCGCGAGAATTCCAATTGCCAACGCAGTGATCCCCGCGACGGCAGCCGCGGTCGGGTGCGCTGTAATAACGCCGATCAATCCGTTAAATCCCTTTGAGAAAGCATTTACACCGCCCACAATACCCTTTACGGTCTTGTACGCTATAATTGCGCCGAGGATATCCATAAGCGCATCAACAATTTCGCCCGCGGAAATATCATTATTACCTTTTATAAATCCGAAAAACTTGCCGATGTCCCTGATTATTCCCTCGATAGCTTTCGTCAGCGGATGCCGCTTGAACGCGAGATATATCTCGTTGATTATATCGCGGTACTTCTGTGCGGCTTTCTTGGCGGTCGAGGTGTCAGCGTCAAGATTAACGCCGAGCAGATTTGAGGTATCTATTCCCGCGTCGGTTATGTTTTCATCGTCGTCGGATTTCGCGCCGCTGATTATGTGCAGCTCGTCAAAGCCCGACAATAAATTATTGAGCTTTTTCTTGGACTTATCTGCGGCAGTTCCGACCGCCGTGACCTCGTCGGTGACCGCTTCCGCGTTCTTGGCGGCGGTGGTCTCTTCCTCGGTCTTGCCGCCGAAAAACAAATCGTTCAGGAACGTTACCGCTTCGTTCGCGAACTGCAGCGCGGGCGTGAGGACATTCATTATAACGCCGCCGAGATTTGTCGTAAACTCGTTCAGCCGCTCGGAGAGCAGTCTCGTCTGATTTGCCCAGCCCTCGGAGGTTTTCGCGAAGTCGTCCTGCGCGAGCGCGGTCTGCTCCAGAAAATATTTATAGCGCACGAGAAGCTGCTCGTTGGAGCTCATCTCGGCGTAGGTCTTGGAGAAGCCCTGCGCCATTGCATACGCGGACAAATTCGTCTGCGTCATCACAACGCCGATAGCCTTCAGCGGCTCGGTCTCGCCCGTGATCAGAGCGCGCCCGATCGTATCGACCTCGCTTTGGGTCTTGTTATAAAAGGACATGATATCCGACAGCCGTCCGGTAAGCGTTACCGCCATATCAGAAGCTGCGTCGGTCGCCACTCCCATGCCCTTAGCCATTGCCATATAGGTCGAGCCCATATTTTTCGCCGTCAGCTCCGAAATACCGTAGGTTTCGAGGGCAGTCGCGGCAAACTGTTCCATTTTGTACGACATAGCGCCGAATGCCGTGTCAACAACATTCTGCGCCTCAGCGAGATCGGATGCCGCATCAATCGAGCGCTTGCCGAAATCAATCAGCTCCTTTACGCCGAACGCCAGACCGATAGTCGCCGCCAAACCCTTTATTTTGCTCTCTATCTGCGCCAGACCGTTGTCGATAGGCGCGGCGTTTATCGCCGTGTCTATACGTATTGAGCCGTCGTAGCTTCCCGCCATTTCATCATCTCCTTTGTTTTCGGGTATAATAAAAGCACCTCGTTTTCACAAGGTGC
>CAJUMS010000119.1:0-1066 GCA_910587465.1 uncultured Oscillospiraceae bacterium | reverse complement strand
ACCACCGCCGCGCAGAGTATAATGGAAAAAATTTTCTTCATAAGTACCTCCAAGAAGTTTTCTTCCATTATACACCAAATTGCGCGGTTTGTCAACCGTTAAGCTGTTCCTCGAATTCGGCGATACGGGCGAGATCCGCCTCGGTCATCTTCTCCTTGATCCGGTAACGCTCCTGCATTTTGGCGTAATCGTTCCGCTGTGCCTCGCCGAGCTTGGCGAGATCGGTGCCGCGTATGCCTATAATATCCGAGAGCGAGCAGCCGCCCAGATCGCCGAGCATAGCCAGAAACGCGAACCAGTGCAGGCGCTCCCGCGTAAGGTCTATCCCGTAACGCGCCCGAAATGCCGAATATAACAGCCGATTGTCCTGCTCAAAATCGAACGTCGGCGGCTTGCCGTCGGGAACGTGCTCCTCGTCGACGTTCCCGCCAGCCATAAACCACCGCAGACCGCTCTCCGCAACGCTGCTGTCGGGCGGAATACCGTTGCCATACAGCAGCCGCAGCGCCGTGACCATTTTTTCCGGCTCTGCCAGATCAACGTCGTTCAGCGCCTCGGAAATCTGCATTCCTATGCGGAAATCGGTGCGAATTAAGTAGCCCTCGTATTCGTCGGGAAAGCCGTCAAGAATTATGTTTAACATTGCCCATTCTCCTTGCGCTGTACTTGTTCATGCGTTCCTGCCGACGCTTTGACTCATCCTCGAAGTACGGACGGAGCAGGTCGAAAAACTGCATATGCATTTCGAGCGACGGCAGGATATCTCCGTAAACCTTGCGGCAGGTACCCTCGCCGAAAACCTCGTCAACAGCGTCGCGGAAATAAATATTCAAATCGCGTTCCGCCTTGACAAGCTCCTCGGTGCAGATATCCGCGGGCTTGCCCTTGAGCTTTTGGGCGAGCTCGTTTGCGAATTTGGCGCGGTCGTTCTCAAATTTCTTGAGCTTTCCGTAATAACGGTAGGGCAGATTAAGATCGTCGAAATCCAGCGTGATAAATTCGCCGTTATCGTTAACCTCAATGCGCTTTACATTGCGCTGTATGCGTATCTTATCCATATATTAAC
>CAJUMS010000118.1 GCA_910587465.1 uncultured Oscillospiraceae bacterium | reverse complement strand
AACCATAGAGGTCTTGTTGATAGCCTTGTCGATCTGGTCGATAGCGTGGTTAGCGCTGTCCTGATCAGCCAGAGAAAGGTTAGCTGTATTCAGACCGTCAGCGCGGGCAGACAGGTTTAAGTTAGCCTTAAGAGTACCCATATCAGCAGTGCCATCGGCGTTGTAATTGAAGTTGAAGTTTACAGCGTCCTTAGTACGAGCACCAGTCTGAAGAGTAATGTTCTCTGCGTAAGACATACGAGCAGTGGAGTTATCAAAAGCGTCAGCTATAGAAACGCCAACAGCCTTGAGAACCTTGGAGTTGATGTCTGCGAGCTTTGCATCGGTTTCGGTTGTGTCGATAACGGAAGCGGGCGTCGGCTGAGCAGAAGCGTCAACCGCCGAAGCAGGCGAAAAACTATATGCATCAAGGTTCAAGGTAAACTTAACCGAACCCGCTGCCGTAGAATCAGCTGCGCCGGTAAGATCAATGGTGAACAGCTCTTTATCGGCTGCGGTGCCGGCAGCATCGACAGTCGAAACCTTAATCTTGTCAGCAGTTCCAGCGGCATCAATAATATACTTATTACCGCCGGCTGTTGTAACAATACCACCTCCTGTAACAGCGGTACCACCAATCTTAACACCGGTGTTGGCCGTAGGAGCCTTCGTGCCGTTTGCAACTGTGAGTTCCCACTCAGAACCGTTTAATGTGTCAAGAACCTCCTTGATCTCATCGGTCATATCAGCGTCCTTGAGGCCCGTACCCATAGTTATCGCATATTTGGTTTCATCGGTATCAACGCCGCCTGTAAATTTCAAGCTGTCATCTGCGAAACCAATATTGGTGGGAGCCTTAGGTGCAGCACCGGGACCTGTGAAACGAAGAGTTACAACATCACCGGTCTTGATCTGAGTAGCGTCGAAAAGAGCGTTTACTTCACCGTATTTAGCCGGAACCTTGAAACCGCCCATACCGGTCGTATTAGCATCGCCGTTAATTGCATTAGCAGCAACAGAAGTTACATTAACAGTCGCACCGGAATTTGTCGCACCATTGATAGCTTTGTAGGAGATTGTTCCATCATCAGCAACGGTTGCTTCAAATGTAATGTCAACATAGCTGTCCTTTGCGGCGTCAAGACCAAGATCATGCCAAAGCTGCTTAGCTTGATCAGCTTGATAACCATGCTCATCAACAGTTCCCCAAACAGTGGTATCCTTTACGATATCCTTGGGTGAGCTTGCCTCAACAGCTTTCTTCTGATCAGCAAGTGCCTTAAGTTCTGCGAGCTTATCCTTGGAGTATACGCTGTCAAGTTCGCCGTTTGCAAGCTTGTCAAGAATAGCCTTTGCAGCCGCTGCCGTCTGATCAGCCTTTTTAGCATAATCGAAATCGCCAAGACCATTCTCAAGGTTGGAAACCTTAAGACCGTCAGCCATCTCGCCACCGTTCAGTACGATAGTACCGTTGAAGTCGGTATCTGCGATCTGGTTGAGCTCATCGTTGAGGTGGTCAAACTCGAGCTGAATAGCTGCACGGTCGGTGGGGTTATCGTAAGTACCGTTAGCGGACTCGGTAGCCAGCTCCTTCATTCTCTGCAGAATGGAGTGTGTCTCCTGAGCAGCGCCCTCAAAGGTCTGGATCATGTTGATACCGTCCTGAGAGTTACGAACTGCCTGGTTCAAGCCCTTGATCTGGGATCTCATCTTCTCGGAGATCGCAAGACCTGCAGCGTCGTCGCCTGCACGGTTGATACGGTAGCCGGAAGCCAGCTTCTCGGAAGCCTTCTTCAAGCCTGCTACGTTAGCGTTCAGTCTGTTGTACGCGTTAATCGCGTTCATGTTGTGTTGTACTTGTGTCATCTCTGAAAATAATACAAAAATTAGCACGCTAAACTTTTGTGCTCTTTTCGGTGATTATTAAAGGCAAATTACCGGTAGACAAAAGTTAATATATGTAACTATAAAAAAATTTTAAAAAACTCTTGACAAAATCCGGCACAGGGTGTATAATATAATCAATCGATTGAACAGATGTTCAATCGATAATTTGAACGATTGAAAAGGAGCTTTTATGATAAATGATATCCCGCACTGCGAATTTATGCACGCCCACCCCGACACTATCGAAAAAATACGCACGAGTATGCCCGACGACGATACGCTGATAGACGTTGCGGAGCTGTTTAAGGTGTTCGGTGACAGCACGCGCATTAAAATTCTGAGTGCGCTTTCGGGCGGCGAGCTGTGCGTGTGCGATATTTCAACGGCGGTCGGAATGACGAGCAGCGCAGTTTCGCACCAGTTGAAAATTCTCAAAAACGCCGAGCTTGTACGGTTCAGGCGCGAGGGAAAAACCGTGTTTTATTCGCTTGCGGACGGGCACGTCAACACGATCTTGAAGCAGGGCTTCGAGCATATAAACGAGGAGTAAATTATGGATTTCTGGAGTACTTTTGCGAGATTTTATGACGTTGCCGAAGCGCTGAACGGCAGTGTCTACCGCGAAATGACCGAGACTACGGTGCGGCTCGTACCGCACGGCTCGGCAGTCCTCGACTGCGCGGCGGGTACGGGCGAGCTGTCACTTGCCGCCGCGAGACGGGCAAAGCGCGTGGTCTGCACCGATTGTTCGAGAGAGATGATAAAGGTCGCGCAGAAAAAGGCGAAAAAGCGTAGGTTCGTCAATATCGAATTCGAGCGCGCGAATATCTTTCATCTCAATTACGCGGACGGCGAGTTCGATATCGTCATTGCGGGTAACGTTCTGCATTTGCTCGACAACCCCGAAAAAGCCGTGCGCGAACTTTGCAGGGTCACCAAGAGCGGCGGAAAAATACTGCTGCCGACGTTTATGACAAGGGATAAGTCGGTGATTTCGGAAACGCTGTTAAAAGCGTACAAGCGGCTCGGTTTCAGTCCCAGCGCCGAATACTCGCCAAAAGAGTATGTGGAAATGTTGAAGGGCTGCGGCGTCGGAGAGGTCAAGAGCAGGCTGATAAAGGGTACTGTGCCGTGTTGTTACGCGGTTATTATTAAAGAGTAAAGGGGTAATACTATGAAAAAGACATTTAAGCTTATTGATTTGGACTGCGCAAACTGCGCGGCGAAAATGGAAACGGCGATCAAGAAGATCGACGGCGTTAAGGACGCAACGGTCAGCTTTATGACCCAGAAAATGACTATCGAGACGGACGACGAAAGATTTGATGATATAGTCAAGGAGGCGGTCAAGGTCTGCAAAAAGGTCGAGCCCGACTGCGAGATCGTGTTGAAATAACCGGGGTGACTTATGAGCAGAAAGCAAAAGAAAATGCTTGTCCGCATAATTGCCGCGGCGATGATTTTCGCGGCAGGGCTGTTTGTTCCCGAGAGCGAAGAAACGTTTTCGGTGCTGTGGTTTGTGCGGCTTGGGGTGTTCCTATGCGCGTACTTCACGGCGGGTTGGGATATACTTTGGAAAGCTATCCGCAATATCGCGCACGGACAGGTTTTCGATGAAAACTTCCTTATGGCAATAGCTTCCGTCGGTGCAATGGTTATCGGAGAGTACTCCGAGGGCGTTGCTGTAATGATCTTCTATCAGGTGGGCGAGCTGTTTCAGTCTGTCGCCGTCGGGAGGTCGCGGAAGAATATCTCGGATATGATGGATATCAACCCTGAATTCGCGAACGTCGAGCGTAACGGGGAGGTCTATGAGGTCGAGCCCGACGAGGTTCAAGTCGGCGAAACGGTCGTGATCAAGCCCGGAGAGCGTGTTCCGCTTGACGGCGAGATCGTTTTCGGCTCGTCGGGGATGAACACCGCCGCGCTTACAGGGGAGAGTGCGCCGCGCGAGGTCACGGTCGGCGACGAGGTGATAAGCGGCAGCGTGAATATAAACGGCTTGCTGAAAATACGCGTTACAAAGCCGTATTCCGATTCCACGGTCGCGAAGATACTGGAGCTTGTCGAGAACTCCTCCGAAAATAAGGCAAAAACCGAAAATTTCATCACGCGTTTCGCGAGGGTGTACACGCCTATCGTAGTCATTGCGGCGCTGCTGGTGGCGGTCATTCCGCCGTTGTTTACGGGCGATTGGGGCGGCTGGATATACAAGGCGCTGACGTTCCTTGTGGTGAGCTGTCCGTGCGCGCTTGTTATTTCCGTTCCGCTGTCGTATTTCGGCGGAATTGGCGGCGCGTCACGTCACGGAATAATGATAAAAGGCGCGAACTATCTCGAGGCTTTGGCAAAAGCGCAGACGTTCGTTTTCGACAAGACGGGAACGCTCACCAAGGGCAGCTTTGCGGTATCGGAAAAGTATTCCGAAGGAATTTCGGAAAGCGAGCTGCTGGCATATTGCGCGGCTGCCGAGCAGATTTCCAACCACCCGATAGCAGTCTCCATTGTTAATGCGGCGCAGTCTCTCGGTGATATCCCCAAGGCGGAAAACGCGGAGGAGCTCGCGGGATTTGGCGTAAAAGCGGTCGTGGACGGTAAAGAGATCGCCGTCGGAAACGCGCGGTTAATGGAAAAGATCGGCGCGAAGATGACCGAAAAAAGCAGCGTCGGGACGATAGTGCATTGCGCCGTTGACGGGAAATATTGCGGCTATATAACAGTCTCGGACGAGATCAAGGAGAACAGCAAGGAAGCGCTTGTCGAGCTGAAACGTCTCGGCGCGGAGCGCACCGTAATGCTGACGGGCGACCGCGAGATCACCGCAAACGCCGTTGCAAAGACAGTCGGTGTTGACGAGGTGCAGTCGCAGCTTTTGCCCGACGGCAAGGTAAAGGCGGTCGAGGAGCTGTACCGCGGCAAGCTCCCGAATTCCACGCTTGCGTATGTCGGCGACGGAATGAACGACGCGCCGTCGCTTGCCCGCGCGGACGTCGGCATCGCAATGGGCGGTCTTGGCTCGGACGCGGCTATCGAGGCGGCTGACATCGTGCTGATGAACGACAATATACAAAACCTGCCGCTCGCCGTGCGTATCGCGCGCAAAACGCGCCGTATCGTCATGGAGAACATTGTATTTGCGCTTGCCGTTAAGCTTGCGGTGTTGGTGCTTACATTATTTAATATAGGAAATATGTGGGCGGCGGTATTTGCGGACGTTGGAGTTTCGGTGATTGCGATAATCAATGCTATGCGTTGTATGAGGATAAAATAAAATTGCCCCGAGTTCGTCTCGGGGTTTTTATTGATTATTTCCGACAAATGTGCTATTAATGAAAATGCCGTTTACCCCGGGCGTTATTACGAAAGGGGGTGCTGATAAGTGAATGCATTTATTAACTTTATTGCACTTTAATTATACCACAACCGTTTTATCTTGTCGAGCGTTTTCCGAAAAAACCTCCCGAAAAAAATTTCACAAAAAATTTTCAAAAAAAGCTAAAGTTTTGGAAAAACGAGCCGATATAATATTTGTGACAGCTGAAAAGCTGAAATTCCTTAAAGTGCACAAATAAGGAAAACCATTAAAACATGCCTCTCGGAATGATTCCGTATTATGGGGCAACCAAATTCAAGGAGGATTTTTACTATGGGAATGGTAGTACAACACAACATGAACGCGATTAACGCGTACAACAGACTGAACGCTAACGTAGCAGGCTTGAAGAAGGCTTCCGAGAAGCTGGCTTCCGGCTACCGTATCAACCGTGCAGGCGACGACGCTGCAGGTCTTGCGATCTCCGAGAAGATGAGATCCCAGATCAAGGGCTTGAACCAGGCAGTTCGTAACTCTCAGGACGGTATCAACATGATCCAGACCTTTGAGGGCGCTGCTCAGGAGACACACTCCATTCTGCAGAGAATGAAGGAGCTGGCTACCGAGTCCGCTAACGGTACTTACGATAACACCACCGACCGTGCTGCTATCCAGCTCGAGTTCGATCAGCTGAACGCTGAATTGAACCAGATCGCTGATACAGACTTCAACGGTACCATCGTACTGAACGGCGGCGAGATGTCCGACGGTCTGCGTGTTCGCAACATGCAGGACGGCATAGGCGAGTTCGATTACAGAAACGGCAACAAGATCAAGGATATCGAGACAAAGATCACCGAACTGAAGGACGAATTGGCTGCAAAGAAGGCGGAGGCTCCTATCGATATTACTAAGGACAACAAGATCTGGGGCTCTCTTGACGAGCACGGCTATCAGCTCGATCAGGCTAAGGATCTGTGGACAGACCTCAAGCTTGACGCAGCTAAGGATAAGTATGTAGATATTACCTACACCGCTAAAGTTGCTGATGACGGTACGGTTACTTATGAGGTTACCGGCGCTAAGTCCAGCACCGGCGCAGATGTTGACGCGAGCAAGGTTACCGCTACTGCTATCAACGGCGATGCTAATACGACCGGTATGGGCGGTTTCAAGGTTCCGGCTAAATACGGTGAAGTAAACGCTCTTTTCGACGCTACTCAGATCAAGACCGGCGATGTTGTAACAATTCGTTTCACAGGCCCCGGCGAAGGTCCGAAGGCTCCCACCAACATTGGTTTTGCTAACGACAGCCTGGAGTTTACCGGCGGCGTTGATACCGACGAAACCAAATATGCGGTAACTTTGGGTACGGATGTCAAGGACGCTGATATGACCGATGAGATCAAGGAGATTCTTGACTCATTAAACGGTTCTGAGTGGGAACTCACAATTGGAAACGGCGCGAAGGGTCCTGCGAATAACACCGGTGTTAAAATCGGCGGCAACGCTGTTGCAAATAATGGTATTATTACAACAGCCGGCGGTAATAAGTATATTATTGATGCCGCTGGAACTGCTGGCAAGATTAAGGTTTCGACTGTTGATGCTGCCGGCACCGCAGCTGATAAAGAGCTGTTCACCATTGATCTTACCGGCACAGCTGATTCTACGGCAGCGGGTACAACTAAGTTTACCTTGAACATTGACGCGTACAGCATGGGATCTTCTGCCGGTGTCGATGCCGAAGCAGTTGCGACCGAAGGCGTTGGTGACCCCAAGATTGAGAAGGAGGTTGCTACTCTCCAGACCAAGATTGACAACCTCGAAAAGAACCTCGCGGTTTCCAAGTCCGACAACTTCGACAACTCCACCGCTCGTATGACTTACGCAGAGAATATCACTCTCCAGACCGGCGCTCGTACTAAGGACAGTGTAAACTTCACCTTCAAGTACAATAACGACAATACCGCTGATATGGGTGAGCTTATACCTAACCTCAACCTGTCCTCCCGCGCTGACGGTCTGAACACCGAGAACCTGTCTCTGGCTGACCAGAAGTCCGCTAACCACGCTATCGACCAGATCGACAAGGCTA
>CAJUMS010000117.1 GCA_910587465.1 uncultured Oscillospiraceae bacterium | reverse complement strand
TGCATTATACTTCTTTGAGAATTTGGTGTCAAGTTTTATTATACAACATCAAAATTTATATTCTCTACTGTAGTACCTGACTTTATATATTTGAGGTGTATCCTACTTTCCATTCCTTTTAAATATGAGTAGATAAATTCTAAGATAGAAGAATCAAACAGCGTAATAGCCTTAATATCTTGATTTATTGTAGCTTGCTCTTTCAGAATAGCAATTGGTAAATTATGACGGAGTATTCCGCTTCTTGCAACTAATAAAAGCGTTTCGTGGTAAATGATCTGCATAATCTCCACGCCCTTATCACTTAATCCTATCTGTGACGAACGAATATATTTACTTTTCATATCCTTTGAAGTAATCCAAAGAAAATCATTACCCCAATATTCCGCCTTTGAAGTGGACGGAGTCTTTCCTCCCACAAAAGAGGCAATATTGCTTAAGCGTTCCCAACTCCACCCCTGCGGCAGTTCAAACGTTATCTCATCCTCGATACATTTCACCGTGCCATTGGGAAACTTCTCATAATGCAAACTACGATCACATCATCAAACTATTAAAATGCTTTCCTGTTCAACTGTTACTCCGGCATCAATTATAGCGTCGATAACGTCAAAAAACATCGAATACTCCGGCTTGTCCTTAAGCTTTGATATTTTTTTCAGATAGTCGCTGCTGCGCTCCAGCCCCATTGCTCTATGCTTTTTAAAGTTCTTAATATCCATATTCAAAGGTTCAAGATCGGAAAAAATATTCTTCCTTAATCTGACGAACATATTAAATCCGCCCAGATCGATGTCCGCCCAAAAACTAACTTTTTGAGATGCCACAGCATTGCTTATCAGCTTGAAGAATTTACCGCGCGCGGGACTGTAAAGTCCTCCGTGCCAGATAACGAGCAGGCGGGTATCCTCATTATTCAAGCAGAATTCCGAGTAATTAGTCTTGTTTTCAATAAATAAAATGCGTTCTATGCCGGTAAGATCCACGCTCACGATCTCATCAAGGCAATTTCCCGAGATGCAGCTCCCCGATCTTATCGGGGAATAATCCACCGTGCCTTTTTTGAAATTGATCCTTAAATTCCCGCAAAACTCAAAGACCTCCGGCATAAGAATTATTCCTACCTGCGCCAACGCGTCACGGTCATCTAATTCCGAAACATCGTTTTCGACGAATAGCGGGTGATTTTTCAAAGTAATTGACACAATATATTTCTTTATACAACGTTCAAAGCGTTTGGAGTCCGAATACAAACTAACGCTGGCGGCTCTGACGGATATTTCCTTGCCATTAAGAGTATATATCAGTTTCAATGCCTTTAATACGTCCGAGATGACCCCCAAGTCTTCATTCCACAATCCAACGAGCTTGCTTTTGGAAGATATTTCGTCCAATTCGCTATCAAGATATTGCTTGATCCAGCCGTTCGGGATCTGTGCAAGACTTTTTGAGATCAAGCCGCAAACATCGGCGATCGCTTCTTTTTTATCGCGAAAATCCGCGTATTTGTAAGCTGTTTTCAGATCGGATAAGTCAAGAGAGATTCTGCCTATTACACGACTTTTTCTTGCCCATTCGATATTGATAAAACCCGATCTTTCAAGCTCGCACATTTCATCAACAAATTCCGGATAGTCAAGAGAATCCGAATCGGGAATTTTCACCTCATTGCGCAATAATACACGGCGGTTGGAGGTGTCGCTAAAATGCTTGCTCTTCTCATATTTTTTTAGCAGTGCAGATAGCACTTCTTTTGAATAACTCAACTAAGCTCCCCCATTTCCTTTGTCCATTCGATCACTGTCGAGCGATAAACATTCCCGTCGCGCTGCTTATCGACCAATAATGTCCTGTCGCAGATAGGCATTATGTCCCCCGCTTTTTCCGTAGGCGAGCAGATAATAGCCTGAAGATCAAATTTGCGAAGCATTTCTATACTTTCGTAGATCCTTTCGGGATCCATTTTATTAAACGCCTCATCAAAAATCACAAGACGTATCGTATTATCTGTTTGGTTGCGTGTGCTATTGACCTTATATACCTGTGCGAACGACGCTAAGATGGCAACATAAAAAGGCGTCTGAACTTCACCGCCCGATTTGGTGGAGATCGTTTTTGAGAGAGGTTCTTTTATTCCGTTGTCATCGATCTTGTACAGATCAAACGTCAAGTAAGTGCTGTATCGGCTGAATTTTTGCACCGCCTCGGCAGCCTCTGTATCGGATTTGTCGTATCCTATGATCTGACTGAACAGGTTCTCTATCGTATCCTTATACAGCTCTTCAAATTCGTAGCTGAAAAGCGTGTATTCGGCGCTGTCGAGCTTTTCAGATGTAATCATATTGTAGTAATCAATATAATCGGGATTAGCCTTGACAGAAAACTCATATTTGTCATTGCCGAATCGAGCGTTTTTCAATGCTCTGTTTAAATCATTGATCTGCTCATTGACCTCTTGAATGTTGCTCTTTAATTTATAAAGGAAATCGCTTTTAAATCTGTTCATTGCGTTTTCCTTAGCTTTGCCGATCCTGTCAATAAAACCGGGAAGTTCTATATCTTTTATACGGGTGTATTCATTTTCAAAGTCATCGTTATTTTCAACATTGGAAACAATATAAGAAAAGTGAAAAGCGGAATTATATTCGTTACGAAGGTTGATCAAGTTTTCGCTTGCGGTGCGGAGTTTGGTTTGTGTGCCGCTGACCGCTGCGGAATAATTTTCAATCACCGCCCTATGGGTTCTGAGCTGCGAAAGTCTTTCCTCATATTCGGGTTTGGATCTCACAATATATTCTTCACCATAAGTTGAAAGCATCTCTGTCAGATTCGCGAGTGATCTTTCCAACCGATCAATATCTTGTAAAATATTCTGAGCGTTCGCTCCAAGTTCTCCAACATTGCCAGTAAGTTTTTTGATCTTCTCGTTATTATTTTTGTGAGCCTTTTCATTTTCGAGAATTTTTTTTGCAGCTTCATTGATCTTGGTGTTGTCGATCTTATTAAGTTTTTCCTTGATCTCCGCTAATTTGCGATTCAAATCGGGAAGAGCATTATATGCCTCAAAAGCGCTGACTGCTATATTGTCGATAAAAGCCTCGTTTATAAACCACTCTTTGGTACAAAAGGGTCTTAAACTGCGAATAATATCCGATAATTCCTTGATCCTTTTTTCAACCTCGACAAGCTCAAGCTCCTTCTGCTTCAGCTGAATTTCAACAGACTTTGAGCCGATAAACGGTGTCTGATAGTTGCGGGGATTAAGCGGTTTGACGGCATAGCTTCTGTACTGCATACAATCCCGCATCACGGATGTATGGCAGTCTCGTATCTTGCTGTCATCATAGCAGCGCATAACATTCCCCAGAAGATAATCTATATACGCTCTGACATACTTGCTCTCACAAGAAACCACTTCGGCAAGAGAGCCGCGTTTTGCTGTTGGTCTGTCATTATATACGCGTTCAAGGTCTACGATGGCATACTCGTATACAACATTTTTTATCTTTTTATATATCCGATAAGCGTCCATAAAATATTCGGGCGCGATTATTATATTCATTCTTTGATTGCCAAGCCAGCCCTCAACGGCATTTTTCCATTCATCATCGGTAATGTCCAGCATATCCGCGAGAAAGCTTACCCCAACATCCTTTTTGTAATGCTCGCTCAGTTCTTTTTTTATCGTATCTCTGAGCAGCAATGCTTTTCTATCATAATTTTTTATTCCATTTCGGAGTTCCGTGATTTGATCCTCCAGTTCGGATTTTTCGCGCTTTTTCTCCTCATATTCCGCTGTGACAGAACTGTAAGCGGGCAAACAAAGTTCATACGCTTTAGTATAAGTCGCCTTGATATCGGAAAAGTATTTGACGGAGGTTTCTCCAAGACTTTCTTTATTGAAGGAAGAAATTCTTTTCAGCGTTTTTTGCAGCTGCTCCACAGACGCGATCTGTTCTTCATCAAACAGGACATTCAGCGCGTAACCGCATAAATTTAACCATTCTTTAGAACCATTAACTGTTTTGACCACAAGCTTGGAAACCTTAATGTTCGCGGTTCTTATCTCATCACTTTTGCTTTCTTCTTGTATTTTCAGGATCTCGCGGTTGCTTTCCCTGACAAGGCGGTCATGTTCTTCCCTAAGCGCGGGAAGCTCCCGATCCAGCTCAAAGTTTTTACGCTCGAGCGCATCTGTTTCCTCATTAAGGCTTTTGAGCTTGTCATTGATCTCATCATAATGTGCACGTACCGCATAAAGCTGCTGTGCGGTATCGCATTGTTTCGCATAATCCACAAAAAAGCTTTGAAGCTTCTCGCACTTGCGAAGATTCTCGATCTCGTCATATTTTTTATGGATGATCTCAAGCTTTTCCAATCGCTTCTTCGTTTCCTTAGCTTCGTTTTCGGTAGCCTGATAGCTTCGCACTTCATCAAGCATTTCATCTATATTGATATTGTTATCCGCGTCGCATATATTTTCCGTGATGAATTGTTCGATATTATTGATAGGTTCAAATGATATAGCTTTTCTTAATAACGGGAAAAGCTTGGTGTCGTGAACATTGGTTCTTACAAGAACAGCGCTGCGATACTGTTCCGCGGTGTCATAGCTATGAAAACGCCGCTCTGTATAATTCGCTTTTGCGCGGTTGATAAACGTTTTGCTGTCAATTGTTTTTCCATTTTCGATAAATCTGACTTCCGCCAGGCTGTCGTCCAGAATAAAGAATCTTTTGGTGATGTCTCCGCCATCCGAATAAACATCCGCGACCATGCTCAGACAAAAAGATGTATTCTTGACGTCATCATAAAACTCGGCAACGATATAGCTGCTGAAGTCCTTGTCGCCGCGCAGGCTTTGAACTCCCTTTACGATATCATCGCCCATAGTTCCGATAAGATAGCTTTTAAAAGTACGCTCCGATTTTTTGCCTGCCGCTCGATTGAAATATGCGCTGCGCGTTTCTCCCGAAAGCACTACCTGGAGAGCATCAATGATCGTTGATTTCCCCGCAGTGTTAGTTCCGGTCAGGAAATTTATGCTTTTAAATGATATCAACTCGTTTGAAAAATAGTGCCAATTAATCAATTGAACCTTCGTCATTGTTTTCATCGCTGTTCTCCTCTTCTTCCGCACGAAGCTTTTCATAGACTGTTCTGCATCTATCATTTGGGATTGCCACTGCTATGGACGGCAGAATCTTTATCTTACATTCCATGTCATCATAGTTATCGCTCATTTTATAAATTATATTATGCTGTTCCAATATTCTTAGTGAATCCTTGAGTTCCCTGTTATTGGGCTTTTTGGGTAGCAGTGAAAACTCGTTTATCATCTTTGTCAGAAGTTCACCGACAGTAATAAGCCCCGCGTTTAATGTGCCGCCGTCCATGCGCTTTTCCTCAAAGATAAGCCGCATGGTTATAATAATCAGCGTTGTAAGCTTGTCCAGCCGCAGTTTATTAAAGCCCTCAATATTGCGGACATATATTACAGCCAGCGTTCTGTCCAAATATATCCTCCAGCCGCTCAAGGCGAGATATTCATCAAACAGCGGAAACTTGCTCTGTATAAAAGAATATTCCTTCGATATCGTCATGTTCGGCGTATCGCGCGGAACATATGTTCTAGCCATAATATACGCACAGCAGCGGGTGAATTCCTCGCGTTCCTTTTGATTCAATAACTCAAACTCTGTCCAACTCATTTCTTTTTCCTCCGTGTGTATATTATGCGCGGTATTTCATATCCATTGGCAGCCCGGGAGTCTTCCGCGATCTCCACATTGTATTCGCTTAATTTGCTTTTTGAGTGAGCCACGGACAGCAAGGCTAAAACAAAGTTCTCATCATCGGTTATTCTTTCGGAGCCTATGGATATGCTTTCATTTTCTCCCAACAAATCCGCCACAAAATTATTGATTCGTTCCATTCCATAGCGTTTATTCAGCAGTCTTGCCGCGGATACCTTTGCTTTTTCTATAAATTCGTTATGATCCTCCGGTATAACAAGTTCCGAGCACTTTTCACGAGGTTTTCCTTTTTTCCGCTGATATAAAGCGTCTTCATCAATAAAGCTAAGTTCATATAATTCACAGAGTTCGTTTACAATTTCGATTTTTCTGTCTGTTGCCTGTTTATCCGAAAGCGAACGTAAAATATATATTAAATTGCCCTTTACGGTTTGATCCGCGTTAATAAGGTAATCTATTTTCAGCGATGTTGAGCGTGTATATCTTCTGTTCCTGATATCTACGGGAGCAATATAATCATGTTCAAGAGATTCATAAGTTGAAACAATATATTGTATCTTTTCACGGAGATCGCTTTGAATCTGCTCGCGGTCACCACCCTGCTGATTTAAAAGATATTCTGTCATTTTCTCAAGAGCATTTTCAAAGTAAAGCCATTCGTTCAGAATACTGCGGATATTCCCCTTATATTTCGGAACAGAATTTTTAATTTTCAAAGGCGCGAGGATCTTCTCAACAATTTCTTCCTGGTATTTTTCGTAATGCTCACGAAGAACGTCGTTTACCTTGATTTTCTCGACAAGCATCTGATTATAGCGTTTAATATCATTATAGACCATTTTCAAGCTGTCGACAAGCTGTTTCGTTCGCTCTTCACCATTGTTGAGCGCGGCGACCATCTCACGCGGTTCTCCGGATTCGTTGGCGTTTTTTAAGGATGAAACGGTAGAGTAAACATACGCGAAATTTTCTTTTTTGGTCGGATTCGCGACCTCAACAAGAGTTTGTATAATCTTATAGCTGTATGAAGGAACATCGACATATTCGACAAAATCCTCCTCATACCCTACTAATATCCAACCGGTATCCCTCAGCTTACGTACAAGAAAATGCGCCTTCCCCGATAAGCCCACTTCACCTTCATCCAGCTCATCATCCAAATCTGCAGAATAAATATCATCCTCAAGTCGGGATTCCAGCATTGAAACAAGCTCATCTTTTCTGATTTTAAGTTTGCAGTTAAACGCTTCAAAAACAACAAAAAGCGCTTTGGAATATAAGCCTTTGTTCTTTGAAGCTAAAATAGAAAAAAGTCCTTCCGGTATTTCATCATAAAGCGACATGAATACCTCCTAATTTTTATTCAAACAGTTATATTTTCAACCATTTCCATAATAATGATTTGCTTAATTTTATTATAGCACAATTTACTATGATTTTCAACAATTTATATAAAAAATATAAAGAAATATTAAAAATTTTCAGCTTTACTGAAATATTTGCTTGATATTTTGCAAACATTTAAGGCAACACCGCACAAAGCAGCAGAAATCCGCTGCCCAAAATAACAGA
>CAJUMS010000116.1 GCA_910587465.1 uncultured Oscillospiraceae bacterium | reverse complement strand
TGTGCTCTTCCGATCTTATTATGCTTACATCAAAATCTTTCGGACCATTTAATTTGCCAAAGCCAGCAATTGAGGGAATTTCACTCGGAGCGCTTGCCTCGGCGCTCGTACTGGAGATGCTACCGAACGGAGTAATTCTGTGGTGGGCAACGCCGCCGGGCGAACCTCCGAAGAGTACAATGTATTCATATTTCGCGCTGACGCCGTTTGGTTACGCGCACTTCTCCCCTCTTATAACCGCAGTGCTGACCGTTGCAATGACGATCTTCACGGTTATTGTTATGATACTTGGCACGAGGGCAGCTAAATCTCGTAACGCGCTGTTCGTCTGCCTTATCGTGACCACAGTCATATCTGCCTGCCCCGTTCTGTACGGCTTCAAATATGTTACGGTAATCGGCGTTTTTATTACCCTGTTGCTTGCATTGTCAGCGATATTCAGAGCCGCCTCCAACGCCAAGCCATGATCGTTCGCGGTAAACTGCAAGCCGCCATGCTCTTCTGCACGGCGGCTTTTGTCATTTGCTTTTGTCGTCCTTAAGCTCGGAAATAATACGCATAAAGCTGTCTACATCGTCAAAATCCCTGTAAACGGAGGCAAATCTGATATACGCCACGTCGTCAATCTCTTTGAGCTTATGCAGAACGATCTCGCCGATCTTTTCCGATGTTACCTCGCGCTGGAGCGAGTTTTTCAAATCGGTCGCAATATCCTCAACGATATTCTCGATAGTCTCCAGCGATACAGGACGCTTGACCGTCGCGCGGCACAATCTGTCGACCAGCTTTCCGCGGTCAAACGGTTCTATTGTGTGATCCTTTTTGATAACCATAAGCGGGATCTCTTCAATGATCTCATAGGTAGTAAAACGGGTCGCACAGCGAATACACTCGCGGCGGCGGCGCACCTTGTTCTCGGTCGGGCGTGAATCAATTACCTTGCTCTCCTCGCAGCCACATTCGGGACATCTCATAATAGTTTCTCCTTCTCGCAAAAATATTGAAACACCATATATATGTATTATATCACAATATTTTGTATTTTTCAACATTTCAGACGAATTTTTTGAAAAAAATTTTAAAAAACATTATTTTTTATTGAAATTTGGCAAGAAGTATGGTATACTACTTATTGTGAAGGGGTGATAATATGAGCTTTCAGATAAACGAGTTTTTCGATATTACCGCGCTTATACAAAGCCGCGTGCAGAGTTCGGACAACGGTCTATTCCGTGAGGCGATCGAAAATGCTATGACAGAACGCGATAACAACGCATCTCTGCCTCTCGATCCCGATATAGACAGCGGATATGTTGTGGTATCTCCCAAGCTTGAGGAGAAGCTGAAAGCAGACCCCGGGCTTGCCGAGGAGCTCGCACAGAAAATAAACGAGATGTGTCGGTGCTACGGCAAAAACTGTCGTGACAATATCGTGGTAGTTGACAGAAGCGGCGAGATTACGCGGTACTGTCCAAAGCACGACAAAAACAAGGACTATCCCACCGCCGAACAGCTTAAAGAATTGGCTAAAGCGCGCGCACGCAAAAAAGCGCGTTTGGACGCATATTTTAAGTTGGTGGAACGCATTTCAATAAAAAGGAAGCTGATTGAGCAGGAAAACGCCAAGCGAGCGGTCAACAAAAAATACCGTTATTCGGTCGCGAAAATAGACCTGATTGCAAAAAGCATTCTTCAGAAGCCGTCTAAAGAACCCGTGTATTACATATAGGAGCAGATTATGTTGGACTTGATTTTTCTGGTCTTGATGTTGATAGTGCTTGGTCATGCGCTTCGCGGAGAATTTCAGGAGACGTTGTGCAATGTTGCTACGGTCATCGGGGTTATCGCCGCGCTTATCGGGCTGATATCGGTATTTTTAAAAACATCATCGACCAACGGCGTACCGCTCACCCTTAATCTTTTCCTGCTGATATTAGCCGTTCTGCTGCGTAGATTTGCCAAGCAGTTCGTCAAGCTTTACGAGGAAAAGGAGCGCGAGAACGCGGAAAAGCTGCTTGCCGAAACGTCGCGTTACGTGCGCGACAACGAAAAGGCGCTTCCGCCCGGCTACACCGACAACGATTTGTAACAGCTATCGGAGGAATTTTATGGGAACAAGGGTTGCGGTGATGAGCATTATCGTCGAGAACGCCGAAACGATTCAGCGACTTAACGAGATACTTCACGAGTACGGAGAGTACATCATAGGCAGAATGGGGATACCGTACAGAGAGCGCGGGATACATATTATAAGTATCGCGATCGACGCGCCGCAGGACACGATCTCCACGCTCGCGGGTCGAATAGGCAGTTTGAAAGGCATCACCGTCAAGACTGCGTTTTCAAGCGTAAAGTCCTATGAATGACCGCTTTAAAAGTTGGCGGGATGGCTGTCTTAAAAAATGAAAAAGCTCTCCCTCGGGAGAGCTTTTTCAAAATGAATTTTACCTTTGCCGCGCCGTTATCGACCATAAACATGGTCGTCAAAGTTATTATCACCTACACGTTCGATAAGCTATGGCACTGTGAGAGTGGTTTGCACATAGCCAAAATTTGGATAATAAGTATTCTTATAACGTGTTTTTGTATTTTAAGTGTTTTGTTTGCGCTTGCCAGAAATGATCTGCGCCACTATGCCCGCCGCTAAGCAGACGAGTATCGTTATCATCCAGATGAGTGCGCCGTAGTGGTAGGACAGGAAATATTCCTCGTTGGAGGTTGTCTCGGGAGTTATCAGTTTCATACGTTGCGATCTAATGAGGTCTCCGAGTAACTGCCCTATCAGGATACCGACAAGATTGCCAAACGTCACGAAATACGAGACTATCAGCTTGTCGAAAACTATCAAAACGGCGGCTATCACCCATACGTAACAGTAAAGATTGTGCGCCGCCCACTTAAAAAGGTAGACCTTGTTTAGGAGAGTCATCGAAAGCAGATACAGAATACCAAAAACCGCGGCTGACGCGATAAGCGCTATTGTCTTGTTTTTTAAGTTGCGTGTAAAAATGTTACTCATAAGATTATCCTCCCTTTGGAATGTTTTTACAACTATTATTTTATCACTTTTAATTATCCAATTCAACTACAAAACGGTTACAAAAAGATTACAGTTTTTCGGTAAAGGTTACAAATTGTAACCTTTTTGGGCAAAGTGCATAAAAACCGGAGGCGGTTTTTTATATTTTCTCATCTGACCACCGCGAATATAATAATTTTGTATAAATATGTAAAAATCCCTTGCAAAAAACAAGAAAAAATTGTATAATAATAATGTAGATTTTTTTGCAAAAAATAAAAGGACGGAGGAAAAATATGGAATTCATCAGCGAACGCACCGCCTACACCATGATTTCGGATACTGTCGTAAAGGCGGGCGTGTCCCTGTTCAATGCGGTAAAGTATATTTATATGATCGCGGACAAGGATTTTTACAATATTAACGTCAAGGATATCTTCAAGATCGCGCTGAAGAATATCGCCGACACTACCTGCCTGTACAATACGGGCATAAAGCTCGACAAGGAGCGCTGCAAGGAAATGGACTCTCCCGAATACGAGCGCGTGCTGTCGCTTATGGTGTACTCGTTCGCGGTGCGGCTGCCCGAGCTGAAGAACATCAAGACCAAGGGCGGCGCGCTCAACGACAAGCAGATCAAGACTGTTTTCGATATGGTCGTCGCAAAGGGCGCAGGCAACTACGAAAACGCGATTGCGGATGATTTTGAGGAGATACGCCGCATGGTAAAGCTCGGCAAGCCCATTCCCGCCTACGACGCGGAATGGTTCAAGGGGTATATTTACGGCTACGTGCCAGCTCTCGCATCGGTCAACAACAAGAATTTGTTTCTGCTCGGCAGCTGTGATATACTGTTCACTTTGTTTTACAGCGCACTTGAGGAGGAACTGGAGCGCGTGCTGAATTCTTTGGCGGCTCAAGTCTGATAATATTTCGGAGGTGTTTGTTATGAGTAAAGTCAAAATTTGCGCGGACAGCGTTTGCGATCTGTCCGAGGAGCTGAAAAAACGGTATGATATCAGCGTTGTACCGCTGTACGTCAACAAGGGCGACGAAACGTTAAAAGACGGTCTAGAAATCGGTCAGAAAGACGTTTTCGCCTACTATCGGAGCACGGGCAATCTTTGCAAGACCTCGGCGGTGAGCGTAGATGATTTCACTAATTTCTTCAAGGAACAGCTTGTGGGGTACGACGAGCTGATAGTCATCACGATATCGTTCGACTTTTCGGCTTGCTATCAGAATGCTAATATCGCGGCGGAGGATTTCCCGAATGTGCGTGTTGTTGATTCGCGCAACTTGTCCACGGGCGAGGGATTGGTGGCTGTCTCTGCGGCTAAGCTGGCGGCGCAGGGGATGTCGGCGGACGAGATAGTTAAAAAGCTCGGTGAGATAATCCCAAAGGTTGATGCTACGTTCTTTGTGGCTAACGTAGAGTATCTTCACAAGGGCGGACGCTGCTCTTCTATCGCGGCGCTGGGGGCTAATCTGCTCAAGCTCAAGCCGTGTATCGCCGTTATTGACGGCAAAATGAAGGTCATCAAGAAGTACCGCGGCAGCATTGAGAAGACGATAAAGGATTACGTCAAGGACAGGCTGACCGATGTCGGCGTGGACGACGACCTTATCTTTATCACCCACACCACCGCCGAGGAAAATACCGCGCTGACCGCCGAGGAGATCGGGAAGTACAAGAACTTCAAGGAGATAGCCGTTACCGACGCGGGCTGCACGGTGGCTTGTCACTGCGGCGAGGACACGTTGGGCATACTTTTTATACGGCGGTGATGGCAGTGGCTAAGAGAATCGCTGCGGGTATTCTCGTTTTGGCGGCGACGGTTTCAATAAGCGGCTGTTCGGGCGGAAGGTTTTACCGGGCGATGAGAACAGAGCTTTATACGAGAAGATCATTGGGTGCGAAACCGAAAAATTTCTCGAGCTTGAGAACGGTATTATATCGAGTGATCTTGATACAAACTCTTACATCGTCAACAAAAAGACGTACGATATTATCCATGACGCGTACTATAATCTGTTTACCGATCCGCGAATTCCGGCGCTCACGTCCGAGCTTATTGCCGAACCAACGGGGTATGATCTGTCAAATCTGAAAAGGGCGGCTTTTTGAGATAACGGTATAAGGAAAGTGTACAGACCCACTTGCATATACTTTATGTAAAGTGAGGTGTACTATTTATGAAATCTAACGACAATGTCCAGACTTTTTCCTTTATGGGCGGGGAACGTCCCGTACTTGAAGCCGAGCTCCTCGGCGGCGCGGAATATCCCGACATCAAGGGTGAGGCGTATGTCTATTTCCTGCCGGACGGTATCTACGTACAGGCGGATTTCGACAAGCTGCCCGAGAACAACGAATTAGGTTTTCATGTTCATGAGGGCTTGATCTGCGAGGCATCGGGCAAAAAGCTGCTTCCGCTGCCCGACGTGCACTCCGATAAAACCGGAAAGTCGTCAATGCAGGTCTATCTTGACCGAGTGACCTCAACGCAGATTGCGGGAAAGCCTATCATGCTGCATATAAAGAATGAGGACGGCACGGACGGAATAACAATAGCCTGCGGCATACTTAACAGAATTTTGTAAAAAAACGGTCTCCCCCGACGTCGGTCGGGGAGACAAATAAAAAATAATGGGAGTGTAAAATCATGAGCGAAATAAGAGACGTTAATTTATGGGAGAGCGGCGCACGCAAGATCGAATGGGTCAAGCGCAATATGCCGCTGCTTAACGGTATCGAAAAGGAATTTGCGGCGGAGCAGCCGTTCAAGGGGCTGAAGGTGGCTTTGTCGGTACACCTTGAGGCTAAGACCGCGTATCTTTGCAAGGTGTTGGCGGCGGGAGGCGCGGAGATGTATGTCACTGGCAGCAATCCTCTGTCGACACAGGACGACGTTGCGGCGGCGTTGGTTCATGACGGACTGAACGTGTTCGCGTGGTATGACTCCACAGAGGAAGAATACCACCGTCACATCTCTAAGGTTATTGATTGCGGACCGAACATCATCATCGATGACGGCGGTGATCTCGTTAACCTTATCCACAACGAGCGCACCGACCTTATCCCGAACGTTATCGGCGGCTGCGAGGAGACCACTACGGGCATTATTCGTCTGCTGGCTATGGATAAGGCAAAGGCGCTGAAGTTCCCGATGGTTCTTGTTAACGACGCGGACTGTAAGCATTTGTTCGACAACCGCTACGGCACGGGTCAGTCGGTGTGGGATGGGATAAACCGCACGACGAACCTTATCGTTGCGGGGAAAAACGTTGTTGTCGCGGGCTACGGCTGGTGCGGCAAGGGTGTTGCTATGCGAGCGAAGGGCTTGGGCGCTAAGGTCATAGTTACCGAGATAGACCCGATAAAGGCTATGGAAGCTGTTATGGACGGCTTTAAGGTAATGCCTATGCGCGAGGCGGCGAAGATCGGCGACTTCTTTGTTACCGTAACAGGCTGCGCGGACGTTATCGGTGAGGAAGCATTCATGAATATGCAGGACGGCGCAATCTGCTGCAATGCAGGTCACTTCGACGTTGAGGTGAATATGGCTAAGCTGCGCGAGATCGCGGTCGACAGCTATGTTGCGCGCAACAACATCATGGGTTACAAATTAAAGAATGGCAAGACCGTATTTGTTATCGCGGAGGGCAGACTTGTCAACCTTGCGGCTGGCGACGGTCACCCCGCGGAGATAATGGATATGAGCTTCGCGATACAGGCTCTTTCGGCTGAGTACCTCGCGAAGAATAAGGACAAGCTCCGCAGCGGCGAACATATGACAGTCAACGTTCCCAAGGATATCGACCGCAAAGTTGCCGAGCGCAAGCTGAATGCGTGGGGCTTTGAGATCGACAGGCTCACTCCCGACCAGGAGAAGTATCTTGGAAGCTGGGAAGTCTAAAATTTTATTCTCCGACCTCGACGGAACTCTTATCTTCTCCGCAAAACGCCGACGGGTCGGAGATATTATTGCCGACAGTCTACGCGGCGAACCGGTGTCCTGCATCACTCCGCGGCAAGCTGACTTGCTGCCAGATATACGGTGTATTATCCCCGTGACTACGCGGAGCTTGGAACAGTATCGGCGCATAAGGTTCCCCGCGGGGTTTTCGCCAGAGTATGCGTTGTGCAGTAACGGGGGAACTCTACTGGTGAACGGCGTACCGGATCCGGATTGGACAAGCTGCTCGACGGCGGTGTATCGGAAGTGCGAGGGCGAGCTGGAACGGTTTCGCGGACTGCTTGAGAACGACCCTGACAGGTGTTTTGAGATACGTACGGTTGACGGGTTGTTTCTGTTTACAAAGAGCGGAGATACCGCACACACTCTTAAAAGGCTCGGCACGGGCG
>CAJUMS010000115.1 GCA_910587465.1 uncultured Oscillospiraceae bacterium | reverse complement strand
AAGATCGGTCTGAGATTTCCGTCCTCACCGAAGAACCTTTCGGGCTCTTCAACAAGAGGCTTTTCGTCCGCCAAAACCTCAAGAGTGAAATACTCTGCGCTTTGCTTGTAGGTATCGCATTTCAGCAATTCTTCCTCTGCCTTAGCGATATACTCCGCAGCTTCAGCGGCTTCCGCGCTCTTGGGGTTCTTAGTCAGCGTGTAATCAACCAATGCCAGTTGTTTCCATTCTTTAACGACCGGGTCGCTTTTGTTTTCCTCCGGAGTGATCATTGAAGCCAGAGCCGCGTCGTAATCAATGTCAACCAAGGTATTCAGCGCGTCGCCAGTAAGTCCGGGCGTTGCGGAACTGCGAACAAGTTTGTCAGAGAGTTTAAACCTGCCGTTTTCGTAAGTATATACGCCGCTTTGGTTGATTACAAAGTATTTCCCGCCTATCAATACGGCATTTACAATGTTGTCGTATTCGCCGCCAATAACATTATCGGCATCCATAGCGAGGATATCCTCGGCGGTAAGCTCCTTACCCTGTATCGCCAGATATTCGCCTTTATTGATATCATACACCGCAAAGTCGCCAATAAGCTGCTGCCCCGTAGAGTACAGGAAACAATCCGTTTTCGAGTAGTCGAGCCGTCCACTGTACAGCTTGACAGCATTTCCGTCCTTAACGCCCCAGACTGCGGACTTGCTGTCGTTGCCCGACCACCCCGAGGAAGTCACTATTAACTGCTTGCAGCAGCCGTAATCGAGAACGGCTTTTACTTCCGCATCAAAATATTCATCGAGAAGCACCGCTCCGTTTTCATCAGCGAAAAAGAGATATTCCCGTTCGTACCAGCGCTTATTCTCGGTATCGTCGGGTATCTTGGCGATAGCCGTTATCACAAAGCTTTCGTCCATGCCGTCATTATCGAAATCGTCCGTTATCGTTCCCTTATATAACGGCATGGGTTCGCCGTCTTGATCTAGAAACGCCTCCGGTTTATCGGTAAACCTGCCAAAAGCCTCCGCGTTAGCGAAGTCGGCGGCAAAGCTCTTGTAATCGTCGGTCTCCATTAAAGCCCCAATAGTCATGCTCCAAGGATTATTAAAATTTGTAACGGCTTTGATAAATTTGCGTTCTTTATCGAAAGTGTAATCCACGAAAATAAAATCACCGTTGTCCAGAGAACTGATGTAGTCGGAAATTTCCTCGGGCATCCCCGTTTTCACGTGCAAAGCGCTGCTGTCCGACGTCTGCTCGGAGGAGGTGTCGGAATTTATCGGGGAAGAAGAGCTTTCGGAGGAAACACTGCTCTCCTCGCCGCTTCTTTCACAACCGCTGAGTAAAACCGTTGCTAAAACCAATGCTAAGACTTTTTTGTGCATTTCAATTCCTTTCGTAAATTACGTCAATCGCGCTCCAGAGCGGTAATTCCCGAGCGCACCATTTTAATTATGCCGAACGGCTTCAGAAGGTCGATAAAGCTATCGATCTTTACAGGCTCGCCCGTAAGTTCCAGCATAATGGAGTCCGCGCCAACATCTACGGGCTTTGCGCGGTAGAGGTTTGCGATTTCAATGATCTTGTGACGATCCTCGGATGTCTTGCCCGCGCGGATAAGAATATGCTCGCGCGTTACCGCGTCATCAAGAATTCTCACCTCGTGAACGTTGTACAGCTTCATAAGCTGATTTTTGATCTGCTCGAGCACCCTCAGATCGCACGCAACAACTATTGTCAGCCGCGAGATGTTCGGTTCTTCGGTCTCGGCGGCGTTCAGGCTCTTGATATTGAAGCAACGTCTGCTGAAAAGTCCCGCCACACGCAGCAGAACGCCGTTATTGTTATCAACCTTAACGGATAATACGTATTCCTGCATAATTACGCCTCCAAATCTATCTCGGTGATCGGGTCAACCACAGGCTTGCCCGCGGGGATCATCGGCAGCACATTGATGTCGCGGTCGATTCTGACCTCAATCATACACGGTGCGGTTTTCGAGATATCCAATGCTTTTTTCAGTACAGGCTCAATATCCTCCGTTTTCGCGATAACAAACGTCTGTATATTGAAGCTCTCGCCAAGCTTTACATAATCTATGTGACGGTTGTCGAGCGTAGTCTGTGAGAAGTGCTTTTCGTAAAACAGTCGCTGCCACTGGCGTACCATGCCGAGAACGTTGTTGTTAATAACTATTTCGATTATCGGGATATTATGCGCGGACGCAGTTATAAGCTCGTTAAGGTTCATAGCGAAGCTGCCGTCGCCCGCTATGTTGACAACGGTCTTGTCGGGACAGCCGACCTTAGCGCCGAGCGACGCTCCAAGTCCGAAGCCCATAGTTCCCAATCCGCCCGAAGAAATGAATGAGCGAGGTTGTCTGTACTTGTAGTACTGCGCCGCCCACATCTGGTTCTGACCGACCTCGGTGGAAATGACCGCCCGACCGTCAGTCAGTTCGTCCAACTTTTCGATGAGCTCCTGCGGGGTAACCGGGAATTCCTCCGTACCATGCTGAACGGGTTCGCCGAAATTCATTAAGATCATCTTGTCTGTCCAGACGTTTTGTTTGGGAACAACGCGCTTACACAATTCGCTGAGCACCATCTTGACATCGCCCTGTACGGCGGTATACGCGTCAATGTTTTTGTTGAATTCAGCGGGGTCTATGTCGATATGGATAATCCTGGCATTCTTGCCGAATACGGTAGGGTCGCCGATAACTCTGTCGGAAAAACGTGTGCCTATGCCTATGAATAGGTCGCAATCGTTTAGTGCGGCAGCCGCCTTGACAGTGCCGTGCATACCAAGCATACCGATGTAGCGGCGATCGGTCTGATCGTAAGCGCCCTGACCCATAAGCGAGCAGGAAACAGGGGCGTCGCAAAGCTCCGCAAACTTTTTAAGCTCATCTTCCGCGTTTGAGGAGATAACTCCGCCGCCCGCGTAGATGTAGGGCTTTTCGGACAGCGCGATAAGCCCCGCTATCTTGTCCAATAGTTCACCGTTTAGAGTGAGCGGCTTATCGGCTTCGGAAGCGTCGGCGCGTGTATATTCGCACTTTGCTGCGGTGATGTCTTTTGGGATGTCCACAAGGACGGGACCTTTTCTGCCACTGCCCGCAATCTCAAATGCCAAGCGCAAGGTATCGGCTAAGTCAGCGATATCCTTCACAATGAAATTATGCTTAGTGATTGGAATAGTAACTCCCGTAATATCGACCTCTTGAAAGCTGTCCAGACCGAGAAGATTGCAAGAAACGTTGCCGGTTATTGCCACAAGCGGAATCGAATCCATATACGCGGTTGCAAGACCCGTAGTGAGGTTTGTAGCGCCGGGACCCGAGGTTGCGATAACAACGCCCGTTTTGCCTGTAGCGCGCGCAAAGCCGTCGGCAGCGTGGCATGCGCCTTGTTCGTGAGAGGTGATTATATGATGAATTTTATCGCTGTACTTGTACAGACTGTCATAAATGTTCAGAACAGCGCCCCCAGGATAGCCGAAAACGGTTTCCGCGCCCTGTTCGAGAAGACACTCGACAATTATGTCAGAACCAGATAATATCATTTCATATCTCCTTCCTTTGTATCATATTTTATTTTTCTCAATACTTAATTATTATTTTACCACATATCTGCTATGTTGTCAACGACATAATGCTTTATTTTTTTCGGAGAAACTACTTTTGAAAATTTTTTTCGTCGTTTTGGCAGAAGATGTCAAAAGTTTTTGTGCAAATTACCTATTCAAAATAGGCAATAAAAATCCCCGAACGGCACAAAATACCTTCGAGGTGAAATTATGGGGCGATTTTTCAAGGGAACGCTATGCGGATTTTTAAATGGATTTTTCGGTTCGGGCGGGGGAGTGGTCGCCGTGCCGATTTTGGAAAAAGAGGGCTGTGCGCCCAATGAGGCTCACGCAAGCTCGGTAGCGCTGATATTCCTGTTGAGTCTGTTGACGGCGGCGTTCTACGGCTTTTCGGGAGCACTTGACTTCGCGGTCGCGTGGAAGTATGTCCCGTGGGGAGTTATCGGCGCGGTGACCGGCTCGATATTTCTTAAAAAAATAAAGGCGCAGTGGCTGAAACGGCTTTTCGGCGGAGTTGTCACAGCCGCGGCGGTGAGGATGTTGTTTTCATGATGGAAGCGGTTATCGGATTTCTGACAGGCGTTATGGCGTCAATGGGGCTCGGCGGCGGTTTTGTACTCGTGGTGTGGCTGACGCTGTTCGCCGATGTTCAGCAGCGAACAGCGCAGGGGATAAACGTGCTGTTTTTCCTGCCGATAGCGTTCGTTTCGCTGATAATGCACCTAAAAAACGGCTTGGTAAACAAGACGCTTGTAAAGAAGCTCGCGGTCGGGGGATTGCTCGGCGCGGCAGTCGGAACGCTCGTTTCGCAGGTCATCGCCAACGAACTGCTCCGAAAGCTGTTCGCGCTGTTTCTGCTGGCTTTCGGATTGCGTGAACTGTTCGCGAAAAGGACTGAGAGCAGGGAACAGCCGCTCACCCGCTGATATACTCCGCCAGTGCCAGCGCGATATCAAAATGCCCTGAATCGTGCTGAGTATCCTTGATCTCACTCTTTTCGTGCCGCGGATCCCATTCGGGAGCGTCAAGCAGATCGGCGCTTGTAAAGAACGTGTAAAATTCCAGACCGCGGAAATCGCACATTGCCTGAAGCGCGGCGCACTCCATTTCCACGGAAATACACCCGTCCGCCTTTCTCTTGCGGAAATTATCCTCGGTCTCTCGGTAAAACGCGTCGGTGGTCCACGTTTTTCCCATAATGTAGGGGATACCTTTGTCCTCCATAAACCGTGCGACTGTTGCGGAATTCTTTATCTCGATATAGTTGGACGGGGGAGCGTAATGGTAGGAGGTTCCCTCGTCGCGGTAAGCCTCGGTCGGTATCATTACCTTACCGTGAACTATCTCCTTATCCAAACAGCCCGCGCCGCCGAATACGACGTACCTTTTAGTTTTTATCACGGCGAACGAATCCTCGACCGTTCCCACACAGGCGGGCGCGCCTATCATCGTCTTGTAAAACGCGAACTGCCTGCCGTTGTGCTTGAGCAGATAAACGGAAGTATCATGCGTTGCGCAGTTGAACCGACCGATCTCCTTACATTCGAAATTCTGCAGCACGGTGCGCTCTATCTTATCCGAGAACGTCAAAATACACGCGTCGACCATAGGCGCGTTTTCGTTTACATATGGGTTGATTATCGCTTTTGAATTACTGTCAAAGCTATCCGTTATCATGTTCAATGCTCCTTTCCAATTGCTTATGATGTTCCAAAAACTCGTCAAGCTGCAGCTGATTTTTCAGTACCGTAACCTTTTCGGGGTACTTGTCGCGAATTGCTTTGTAGTCAGCCTTTTTCTTTTTGATACGACCGCCATGAAGTATCCACCGAATAAATTCAAGATCCAACTTCTCAATACACCCGTCGCCCATATCGGGACGAGATTTGCCTTTGAAGCTGCGGTAACGCTTTATCGCGCGCCACAGACAGCTGAAGCGGTTAAACAGCAGCATAACGATCATATTCGCCTGCTCCAGCCGCTCGGCGCGGAACAGTTTCGAGTAGTTTCCGTCAATGATCCAGCCGTCGTTATCGCACATAAAATCCGCGGCGATACGCTGTTTTTCGTCGAGCTTTCGTTTCTCCCAATTCGGCATGAACTCCACGCAGTCCAGATGAAGCACGGGCAAGCCGTGCAGCTTCCCGAGCCGAGCCGCGAGCGTTGATTTTCCAGCGCCCGAGTAACCTAAAATAGCGATCTTCATTGTCAGTCCTTTCCGTCGCGCTCGTCAAGCGTTATCAGCGGGTGAGCGTTCCCGCCGAGATAGCCTGCGGGCTGTTTCCCGTTAGGGTTAATGAGAGCTTAGGGCGCGGGTGATCGTCGATAGTTGCGTAATATTCCGTGCCGCAGTCGGTGCAGCCGAATCCCCCGAGATTTCCGTATCTTCCCACGCCCGTCGCGAGCAATATTTTAGTATTACAATGCGGACAAGTGAACTCATAGTGGTAAACTTCACGCTTCGGTAGCGTCGCAAGATATATCGTTTTCATTGGTTATCTCCATTTCAATGCAGTTCCACGTTTCGCCAAGGCAGTTATAGCTTTCGGTCTTATCCCTCTCGACGACCTTAAACCCGACCGATTTATAGCATTGCAGCGCGGCGGTGTTGTTTTCAAAAACGCCCAGCGATATCTTCTTGACCTTAACGAACTCAAACGCGTATTTTACCGCTAAAGAAAGCATTTTCTTTCCGTAACCCATCCCGCGCTTTTCGCAGTCAACGATAACGAACCCGAAACGTACTTCGTCAAAATTACCGTTAGGACAACGCATTGTAAGATGGCCGACAATGCCGGTTTCGTCAAAAGCCGTCAAGCCCCATATATCCAAGCTGTCATAGAGCCTGTTCATATCCTCGGCAGTAATCGGGAATTTCGGGTATCGGTCGGCACTCCATTGTCTGAACGCGTATTCGTCTTTACACCACTTCACGATCTGAATTGCGTCGTTATGTCTGTATGGTCTCAATCTCAGAATACGCCGCTTCTCCAGATAAACAAATTCCAAGTTTTCATCTATCCTCTTTACCGTAAAGATTTTGTAACCCAACCGCTCATATAGGGCAATATTCCCCGCGCTTTTGCTCCCCGTAAACAGCTCGAATCTCCGGTCGGGATAATGCGCCTCGACCGCCGAAAGCAGCGCCGTTCCGATACCTTGCCGCTGCCTATTCGGGTGAACGATAAGCTTGCCTATATAAACGCTGCCGTTTTCGCTGAATGCCCTCACCGAACCGATAATATTTCCGCTTTCGTCCGTTGCTTTCAGAATAACGCCTTTGTCGAATTCACGCTTGACCTCCTCCAAGGTCTGCTTTAGCGGAGGAATGTTATAATCGTTGTATATCTCGGCTTCGCTTTGGTAGGCGAGATATTGCAGATCGAGAATATCCCGCAGATCCTCTCTTTTCGCCAGTGTAATATTCATAAGAAATTCCTTTCACCGCAGCTTTTTTGAAAGATACAGCACCAGATCGTCATCGTTTGCGCATTTGGCATACGGATCGCAGACGCGGTCCTTATACCATACTCCCGACCCGTCGGGGATATACCCGCGCTTCACATACATTCGCTGAGCCGCGCCGTAGCCGCTGTGAAGTCCCACTCCGAGATACACGGTATCGGAATAGCTCCCCGCGATAGTCTCCGCCGCGTCCATTAACCGCGAGCCGACCCCGTGCCGCCTGTACTTCTCCAGCACGGCGAAATCGACGATCTCGGGATAGCCCATTCCTCCGAAAGCGCCCCATGTGTTGTTTGGGTAAACGCTGACGTAGCCCGCGGGCTGTCCGTTGAACTCGGCTGCAATAGCTATCGCGC
>CAJUMS010000114.1 GCA_910587465.1 uncultured Oscillospiraceae bacterium | reverse complement strand
ACCAGGCGCTTGAAGCGCCAGTGCAAACCACGCGTTTCACGCGTGGTTATGATTTTTTCAAATGCTGCGGATGCCAACTCTGTTCATTGCAGATAGCTTCATATTTTTCGGTTAATTTTTTGAAGTCCACGATCATTTCAGCATTGTTAGACATATTGCCGACTCCAAAAATATAAAGCTCCTTCGACTGTTTAAATCAGATATGCTCGTTGATATAATTGATAAGCGCACCTATCTGCGGCTTGGAAAACTGCGCGTCCGCACCTACGCTTTCGCCCTTGATCCTCATTTGCTCGTTGATAAGCGAGGAGAACAAATACACAGGTATACGGTGCAAAGTATCGTCATCCTTGATAAGCTTTGTAAGGTGATGACCGTCCATCTGCGGCATCTCGATATCGCTGATAACGCAGGAGACTTGATCGAGAATATCACCGCTGAGGTGCTTATGCCCGCTGATGTAATCCCATGCGTCCTTACCGTTATCGAACGAAACGATATTACTGTAACCCGCCTCGCTGAGAGTGCTTTGGATAAGAGTATTCAGGAACGGCGAGTCCTCCGCGATAACGATATGCTTGTTCGTCTTGGACGAATCCGCCTGGGTAGCGCCAGTCGGGTCGATAACGGCGGAGCGGTTTATATCGGATACGATCTTTTCAAAGTCAAGAACGAGGATAATTCTGTCGGAAAGCTTTGCGATGCCTGTCGCAATATTGTTCACACCGTCGCCCGAAATTCTGGGCGGCTTCTCGATATCCTCCCACGAAATACGCTGAATCCCCTTTACCGAGGACACATGGAAACCCACATCCATCTGGTTGAAATTGCAGATGATCAGCAGATCGTGGGTGGGATCAGCGCTCTCTTTAGCGAGCACCTTATGTAAGTCGATAACGGAAATGACCTTGTCACGCGGTGTAAACACGCCCTCAAACTCGGGAGGGGAATCGGGAACGGGGATCATGGGCTGATAATTCATGATCTCGTTGACCTTGGCGATATTGATGCCAAAACTCTGCGCACCTACCATAAACTCCAGCACTTCCAGCTCGTTAGTGCCGCTTTCAAGGAGAATATTGTTTTCCATATCTAAAAAGCTCCTTATTTTAATTTGCGTATCCTCAAAATCACGCCGTCCGACCGAACACTTTTCATCCGCTCCGCCGAGACCGACCCGCCCGCGGGATCGCTGTATTTTTTACATATAATGACTGTATTTTATGACAAGCCATTACTTAACACTTATATTATACAACATTACTTCCAAAAAATCAAGAGATTTTATATATAAATTTAAGTATTTTTTCAAATATTTCTTGAAAAGCCCTTGACAAAAGGAACTATATGTGGTATTATAAGTAAAAAAGGAAGGGGGTATCACCTATGGAAATGGCTATTGCGTCAATGTCTATGCAGATGGCTATGTCGAATATGCAGGACGCATTGTCTATCGGTATGCTCAAAAAGACTATGGAATCGTCCGAACAGAGCATGGAGATCATTACCGATATGATAGACAATATTCCCTCTCCCGATGGCAGAGGACAGTTGTTGAACGTCCGCGCCTGATTGACAGCCGCATATAAAAACAAAGGACGGGTTCGTATCCCGTCTTTTTCTTTTTGGAAAAAATATTTAAAATGCCCTTGCAATTCTCTGTTACGTATGATATAATACTTCAATAAGCTTTATTCCATCAAGATATCGTAATATTTTGATACTATACCGCTTTGCGAGGTGAGCAAATGTATAATACCGATACCGAAGAAAAAAAGTGTCACAGCTCGCGGCTCGTTCCGTTCAGCTGTTACCGCTGCAAATTGCCCGATTACTTCACCTCCGTACCGCTGCACTGGCACAGCGAGTTCGAGATGAGCATAATGCAGGAGGGCTGCATGGAATACATCTGCGGTGACGTTAAGTATCTCGCGTGTGAGGAGGATATCGTTATAGTCGCGCCGAATATCCTTCACGCAATGTATCCGCATAGCGGCGCAGTTCAGAGGTATGATACGGTGGTATTCAGCCCGGATATGCTTGGCGCGTCGGACAATGACCGTTCGGCGGCGGAGTGCATTCGCCCGATAGCGGACGGCTTCTGCTCAATACACATCACCCCTGCGCATACTTATTATAATGAACTGAGGATCACCGCCGAAAATATCATCTCGTGCGCCGTCGGCAACACCGCGCGGCTGGATATGCTGATGAAGAGCGAACTGCTGCGGCTGTTCTGGCTGCTGGAGAACAGCGGCGACATCGACTGCAAAACGCACAGCGAGGTCAACAGGAGCGAGGTTATACGCCCCGCGCTGGAGTATATTGCCGAAAATTACAGCGAAAACATTACCATAGAGCAGCTTGCCGGGACCGTTCATCTCAGCAAAAGCTACTTTATGAACCGCTTCAGGCAGGCGGCGGGCGTGAGCGCCGTCGAGTATATCACGCAGTTCCGTATACGCGCCGCCTGCTCCGCGCTCGCCGAAAGCACTAAAACCGTGTCGGAGATAAGCTTTGAGTGCGGGTTTCGCAATCTGTCGAATTTCAACAGGCAGTTCAGGCGGCTTATGGGGTGCACACCCAATGAATACCGAAAGAAAGTATAATAGTATCGATATTGCATATTTTTATATTGGACACGGGCGTTTTTTTATAGTATTATATCATTGTAAACGATCAAACGGGAATTTTTCCCTAAGAATAACGGAGGTCATAATAAACTATGAAATTTTCGGACGGATTTTGGCTTAACAAGCGCGGCTACGAGGTAAACTACGCGTCGCAGGCATACGAGATAACTCCCGTTGAGAACGGACTTAACGTATATGTACCCACGCAGTACATTCAGAACAGAGGACAGACCCTCGGCGGTCCGTGCCTTGATATCACGTTTACTTCCATGCAGAAGAACGTTATCAAGGTGTCGATCGTACACTACAAGGGCGGACTTGACAATACGCCTAAGTTCGAGCTTAACGAGGATCAGGGCTTTAAGCCGACCGTCATCGAAAAGGATGACTGCTGGGAGCTTGTTTCGGGCGATACTAAGGTGGTAATCGGCAAGCACTCGTGGAGCGTTCAGTATTATTATAAGGATAAGCGGCTGACGGGCGGCGCTTGGAGAAGCGCGTCGGTCATCAACGAGGGCGAATTCCTGAAGGCTGCACGTCTCGAGGCTACCCGCGATAATACGTTCTGGGATTACCCGCGCTATGAAAAGTCGACCTATATCCGCGAGCAGCTCTCTATGAGCGTCGGCGAGTACTTTTACGGCTTCGGCGAGAAGTTCACGCCGTTCGTCAAGAACGGTCAGAATGTCGAGGTGTGGAACTCCGACGGCGGCACCTGCTCCGATCAGTCGTACAAATCGATACCATTCTATGTATCGAGCGAGGGCTACGGCGTTCTTGTCAACAGCTCCGACAAGGTATCGTTCGAGGTATGCTCCGATACCGTTTCAAAGGTATCGTTCACGGTGGCTGGCGAACGGCTGGAATATTTTGTCATCGGCGGCGAGAACGTTGCCGAAGTGCTTGAAAACTACACTGATCTTACTGGCAAGCCTGCGCTGCCGCCAGCGTTCACGTTTGGTCTGTGGCTTACCACCTCGTTCACGACTGATTACAACGAGGAGACAGTTACCTCGTTTATCGACGGTATGGCGGAGCGCGATATTCCGCTTGAGGTGTTCCACTTCGACTGCTTCTGGATGAAGGAGTTCCAGTGGTGCGATTTCGAGTGGGATAAGAGGCAGTTCCCCGACCCGCCCGCAATGCTCAAGCGCCTGAAAGCAAAGGGTCTGAAAACCTGCGTATGGCTAAACCCGTATATCGGTCAGCGCTCTCCCCTGTTCGGCGAGGGTAAGGAGAACGGCTACTTGCTGAAAAATCCCGACGGCAGCGTGTTCCAGTGCGATATGTGGCAGCCCGGGCTCGCTATCGTCGACTTCACAAACCCCGCGGCTTGCGAATGGTATGCGTCCAAGCTGCGTAAGCTCTGCGAAATGGGCGTTGACACGTTCAAAACCGATTTCGGCGAGCGTATCCCGACAAACGTAAAATACTTTAACGGCGCCGACCCTATCGCAATGCACAACTACTACACCTATCTTTACAACAAGACCGTGTTCAACGTTCTCAAGGAATATTACGGCGAGAACAAGGCTTGTTTGTTTGCGCGTTCTGCGACCGTTGGTGGTCAGAAGTTTCCCGTACACTGGGGCGGCGACTGCTCCGCAGAGTACACGTCAATGGCGGAGACCATTCGCGGCGGATTGTCGCTCTGCATGAGCGGTTTCGGCTACTTCAGCCACGATATCTCGGGCTTTGAGGCAACGGCTACTCCCGACATTTACAAGCGCTGGTCGGCATTCGGTCTGTTGTCATCGCATTCGAGACTGCACGGCAATTCGTCCTACCGTGTTCCGTGGCTGTTTGACGATGAGGCTGTCGACGTGCTCCGTCACTTCACAAAGCTGAAGGGCAGACTTATGCCGTACCTCTGGGCGCAGGCGATAAAGACCCACAACACGGGCGTTCCCATGATGAGGGCAATGGTAGTTGACTACAACAATGACCCCGCTTGCCTTACGCTCGACAAGCAGTATATGTTCGGCGATAATCTGCTGGTCGCTCCTATTTGCAACGAGCGCGGCGACGGCGAGTTCTACCTCCCCGAAGGTCGCTGGACGGATATCCTGAACGGCAAGATCTACGAGGGCGGGCGCTTCTACCGCGAGAAGTACGACTACTTCGGACTTCCCTGTCTCGCGAAGCCGAATTCGATAATCGCTTACGGCGATTTTAAGCGCGGCTTTGAGTATGACTACCTTGAGAATACAGAGTTCGTCATCTATCAGCCCGAGGACGGCAGGGAAATAACCTGTGACATCTTCGACATTGAGACAAACAAGGTGTTCACGCTTACCGCGGTACGTCACGGCAGCACCGTTGAGGTGAAGTTCGATAAGACCGACAAGGCATTCAGCGTTAAGGTAGCGGGCGGAGAAAGCGTTTCCGTACAGCCGGGCAGCGTCTCCGTAACGATCAACATTTAAGGAGTATATACAAAATGGATAAATTATATAAAGTTACCCTCTCCCCCGCCGACTGCGCACTTGATCTCGGCGACGGCAGCGAACGCGGCGAGTATGTTTGTCAGGACTACATTCTGAACGTCCTCGGCAGACCGCACCGCTCGGTCGGACTGATGTATACCTACTACCCCAAGGACAAGGAGTGGAGCGCCGAGAAGGTCTCCATCACCTGCAAGGATATGGACATCGGCTTTCAGTGGGACTATCCCTACGACGACTATTTCCCGTACAGACAAAAGGGTCAGCCGTTTAAGCAGATGAATGATATCCGCCGTCACGGTCAGGACGTTTTCCTCACGCTGACGCTCGACTGCTCGCTTGACGATGAGGAATTGAGAAAAATCGCGCGGGAGCTAAAGCCCTATGGGCGGCTCAGACTGCGTATCAATCACGAGTGCTCGGGCACTTGGTTTATGCACAATCAGCGGTATTCGTATGAGGAAGTCGGTAAATTCTTCGTGCGTTTCGCAAATATTATCAAGGAAGAGGCTCCGAATATCACGACGATCTTCTGCGCGGGTATGGCGCGCAACGAGGACGGCTCGGTTGAGAAAGAGGCGGAATTCACCGAGGCGTACCGCATCGCCGACGAATGGAGCGCGGACGCGTATCTGGCGCTGCATTACGCGTGGCCGTATGGAATTGCCGAAAAGGGCGGCGAGGGCTGGAATTGCGGCTGTGTCGAGGATAACTTCAACCTGTTCAAAAAGACCTATGAGCGCCTTACCTGGCTCAACAACGGCGTTCCCAAGCCTATGATCACCGCCGAGATCAATACCGATGGCGACGTTTCGGGCGCGGCGTATCAGGGCGATTCCGTTCGGCGTTTCTATGAGAAGATACGCGACGAAAAGGCGGATTGGTTCAAGGCGGTGTCGTTCTATCAGTTCCGCGACAGAGGTCGTCTCGGTCTGGAGATTGAGGACCCGAACAACTCGCAGATCGGTATCCCGCAGCCTATAATGCGCGAGTACAAAAAGGTGCTGAACGACCCGTATTTCATGCCCAAAACGGATATTGGCAGTGAGCTTTCGCTTCCATGCAGGCTACGTTGGGGCGGCGCGGAGGATGCGGATGGCGTTGCGGTAAGGGTATCGTTCGAGGGTAATCCTGTGTTCTGCGAGATCACATTTGACGAGCCGCTGTGTCTGATGATGGAGATCAACGGGCGTTGGTTCTACAAAGCGCCCACCACCAAAACGGTCGACCTTATGCCAGCGTTCTACGAGAAACCGCTTAACGCCGCGTGCGAGCTGACGCTAAAGATGTTCGCCACTCCTGCGGACGGCGTAAACGGGGACGATACGCTCAACTACTTCGCCGAAATGACGAAAATGCCCGAGCTGCGCGTGAGATACGAACCTGTGGGTGTTGTGAGATAATTGTAAAAATGAAATCGCTATGCTGTTGATTACGCATAGCGATTTTTTCAATATTTTACAAGATCGACCTTTTCATTCAACTGCGTTGCCTGATGAAAATACAGTTGCGGTTCATCACAAACAACCCACACGGAGGTGCGATAATACAACTCTCCTTCATCCGTCTTTGTAATATAGTGTGCGATCCATACATTATAATCAATTCTCCGACACTCAAAGCTGTAAATTTCAATATTCCTGCCTGCTTTGCACTCCAACAGGCTTTGGATCATATCCTTCTTATCGGACAGCAGACCCGATTTTCAACATTCCATAAAATCATTATGGAGTGTTTTTTCCAGCCATGCCCTGTCTGAAATACAGGAGTACCTGAAAAAGCATTTCTCCAACTCCAACAAATTCAGCATTACACTCCCCCGTTATATTTGATTAACCCGCAAATTAAACCACCTGAAAGATGAAAAATTTCAGATAATCCGTTTCGGGAACGTTCCACAAGATCGGGTGGTCTGGCGACTGCTGACGCGCCTCAATCTGCCGCAGCGAAACATCCGCATCCGCCGCCGCATCATGGAGCATTTGCCTGAACAGCGGCTCGGTCATGAAGTGCGAGCAGGAGCAGGTCGCGAGATAGCCGCCGCGCGGCAGCATACGCATTGCCTTGAGGTTGATCTCCTTGTAGCCGCGTATTGCGTTCTTGACCGTTCCGCTGCTTTTCGTGAACGCGGGCGGGTCGAGGATAATGAAGTCGTAGGATCTATTCCCCGCCTTGTACAGATCGGTGAGCAGATTGAAAACGTTCGCGATAGTGAACTGCATATTCGTGAAGCCATTCAGCGCGGCGTTTTTTCTTGTCAATTCGACCGCGTCCTCGCTGATATCGACCGCATTGACCAGCTTAGCACCTGCCGCTGCGGCATTCAGCGCGAACGCTCCAGTATGCGTAAAGCAATGATTTTGTCAATATAACTTTACACAATTTTCTCAAAAAAAACGAGTTTTTTG
>CAJUMS010000113.1 GCA_910587465.1 uncultured Oscillospiraceae bacterium | reverse complement strand
TAATGGATGCAATGGGCAGGCTTATCGGCGCGGGAAAAATCCCCGCCGAGCCGCTGCCCGCATTTCAGGTAACGGTGCCGCAGGACAGCGCTCACGGCGACTTTTCGGCGAACGCGGCACTCGTTTCGGCAAAGGCGCTGAAAACCAACCCGAGAGCGCTCGCGCAGATGATAGTCGACGAGATCATGCTCGACGGCACGGGGTTTGATAAGATCGAGGTCGCGGGTCCCGGGTTTTTGAATTTCTACCTTGGCGGGAGCTGGTTCTCGGGCGTGGTCACGAATACGCTTAAGCTCGGCGGCGAGTACGGAAAGACCGATCTGGGCGCGGGAAAGCGCGTTCTGGTCGAGTTCGTTTCGGCAAACCCTACGGGTCCCATGCATATCGGCAACGCGCGCGGCGGCGCCATCGGCGACTGCTTGGCCTCGCTGCTGCAGGAGGCGGGCTACACCGCCGACCGCGAGTTCTACATCAACGACGCGGGCAATCAGATAAACAAGTTCGGCAAGAGCCTTTCTCTGCGTTATATGCAGATATGCGGCGCTGACGGTCAGAAGATCGTCGTGGAGTACGGCGGCGATATGGAGAAGTTCACCGCCGCGATATATGGCGATACGGATACGTTCCCCATGCCCGAGGACGTGTATCTCGGACAGGATATCATCGAGCACGCCAAGAATTTTTACGATAAGAACGGTGACAAATTCGCGAATTGCTCCGAGGAGGACAGGCAGAAGGCGCTCGTCGAGTACGCTCTGCCGATAAACGAGGCGAGACTGGAAACAGATCTGCTGAAATACCGTATCAAGTACGACAACTGGTTTAAGGAGAGCAGTTTGCACAACAGCGGCGCGGTAAAGGAGGTCGTTGAGCACCTTAAGGCGGGAGGTCACACCTACGAGCAGGACGGCGCGCTGTGGCTGAGGGCGACCGATTTCGGCGGCGAGCAGGATTTCGTGCTTGTGCGCTCTAACGGCTTCCCGACGTATATAGTGCCCGATATTGCGTATCATTACAACAAGCTCGTGACGCGCGGCTATGACAAGGCTATCGACGTGCTCGGCGCCGATCACCACGGCTACGTAAAGCGCATGAGAATATGCCTGCAGGCAATGGGTATCGACGAGAAGCGCCTTGACGTGGTAATGTGCCAGATGGTGAACCTTGTCCGCGACGGAGAGGTCGTAAAGCTCTCGAAGCGCTCGGGCAAAGCGATAACGCTCTCAACGCTGCTCGACGAGGTACCGATAGACAACGCGAGATTTTTCTTTAATCTGCGCGATACGAATACTCATCTAGATTTCGATCTTGATTTGGCGGTCGAGGAAAGCTCTAAGAACCCCGTGTTCTATGTGCAGTACGCTCACGCGAGAATATGCCGCGTGCTCGAGAAAATGGCGGACGGCGGCGCAAAGTACGAGGGTGGCGCGGTAAAGTTCACCGAAGAGCCCGAATTAGCGCTTATACGTAAGATAGCGGCGCTCCCCGAGCTGATAAATGAAGCCGCCGAGGAATACAGCCCGTTTAAACTGACAAAATATGTATACGAGCTTGCGCAGATATTTCATAAGTTCTACGACAGCTGCCCGATAAAGGACGCGGAGACGGACGTAAAGTTGTCGCGCCTTGCGCTGTGCACAGCAGTCAAGACTGCAATCAATAATGTTCTGACGCTGCTGAAGATAGAAGCGCCCGAAAAGATGTAAATAATTCATAATAAACAAATCAAATGTAGTTCATAAATATCGGAGGAACAAATTACTATGTACAAACAGGAGAAAAAATATTATCAAAAAGCTTTTTTGGTCGCGCTGGCAATGGCGGCGATAATGTTCTTGCCATTGGTTATAATCGACGGCGGATACTTCATTTTTTACGGCGATTACAACGCCCAGCAGATACCGTTTTTCAAAATGTGCGTGCGTGCGGTTCACGAGGGTCTGTCCGCATGGGACTGGCACACCGACCTTGGCGCGAATTTTGTCGGCAGCTATTCGTATTACACTTTAGGCAGCCCGTTTTTCTGGTTTATGTGCCTGTTTCCCGCTTCAATTTCGGAGTACCTTATGGCTCCGCTGCTATGCGTGAAAATAGCGCTGTTCTCGCTGTTTGCGTTTATGTATATACGGCGGTTCGTCACCAAGCCGCAGACCGCGCTTATCGGCGGTATTCTGTACGCGTTTTCGAGCTTTAACCTCTACAATATCTTCTTCCAGTTCCAGGACGCTATCATCTGGTTTCCGTTGCTGCTTATTGGTCTGGAGGAGGCTGTTATAAATAAGCGTCACGCCGTGTTCGCGCTGACCGTCGCGATAAATTGTCTGGCGAATTACTTCTTCTTTATCGGCGAGTGCGTATTCCTTGTGATTTACTTCTTAGTACGATACGGTATGGACAAGCGGTTTGTTCTGAATCTCAAGGGCTTTTTATGTCTTGCGTTTGAGAGTATCGTCGGCGTGATGATAGCGGGAGTGCTGTTTATACCGTCGATATATCAGGTGCTCGACGTGCCGCGTTCGACGAATATGCTCACCGACTGGGACTTCTTGTTTTACGGCAACGAGCAGCGTTACGGTCTCATTCTCGAAAGTATGTTCTTCCCGCCCGAGGTTGCGGCGAGAAACGCGATGTTCAGCAATGCGAACGCGAAGTGGTCAAGCGTGGCACTCTATCTTCCGTTGTTCGGAATGGCGGGCGTTATCGCGTTTGTAAAGGGCGCTAAGGGGCATTGGGCGAGAGTTCTTCTGCCGATATGCTTGCTGTTCGCGATGGTGCCGGGGCTGAACGCGTCGTTCACGATGTTCAACAACAATTTCTACACGCGATGGTTCTATATGCCCGAGCTTATATGCTGTCTTGCGACGGTGTACACTCTCGAGCATGAGGAGCTTGACCTCAAGCTCGGTATGAGAGTCTGCGCGGTCTGTGTGGCGGTAATGGGCTCGCTTGCGGTTCTCGCGCCGTTCAGCAAGAGGATCACTAACTCCGAAGGTAATGAGGAAACCATTCTCGTGTTGAGATTGATGACGGATATGAGCCCTGCAGTCTGGGTCATGCTGTTTATGGCAACGGCGTTCCTTGTGATACTGTGGCTTGTTATCCGTATGCGCAAAAAGGTATTGGCGGACGTGTTCTTGAAAAAAGTTACCGCGGTTACAATCTTCTGCTCAATGATACTGGGATTTTACTTCCTCGATTATGGCAGGATCATTGGTCCGAAGGTCGGACGATTCAATAAAATGGTGGACGCGGAGTTCAATATCGACGATCCCGACTTTTACCGTATCGAGGGCGTTGACGAGACCAATAACGTAAATATGTTCTGGAATATGAGCTCGCTCAAAAGCTTTACGAGTATCGTTCCCGGTTCAACATTCGATCTGTATGAGCTGATAAGACCCATGAAAGACAACGGTGCGCGTTCTGTAAATTCCGCGCCCGAAACAAACCGTTACGCTTTCAGAGCGTTTGCCCGCGTAAAATATATAATGATACCGCAGGATATGAGCGATTCAAGACGCAATACGGTACTGGACGATCTGGCTATTTACGAGTATATGAACACCCAGGGCTTTTACGACGTATACAAGACCGATTATGCTCTGCCTATGGGATTTGCTTACGACAGTTATTTTCTCAGATCCGAGGCGAAAGGCAACAAAAAGGTGGATAACCTTATGGTGCGCTGCGCTGTTCTTACCGATGAGCAGGCGGAAAAGTATTCGGATATACTCACCCACGACAATGATTCCGCATGGGATATATCGCTCGAACAGTTCAAGATCGACGCTCAGAAGCGTATCGACAGCGGTGTAAAGCAGTTCAGCATAAATAAAAAGGGCTTTACCGCGATGAGCGATTACGACAGCGAAAAGCTTGTGGTGTTCAGCGTTCCGTGGTGCAAGGGCTGGTCGGCGACTGTGAACGGCACTCCCGCCGAGATAGACAAGATAAACGGCGGCTTGTGCGGAATACGCGTTCCCGAGGGTATCTGCGAGATATCGTTCGAGTACGAGACCCCGGGGCTGAAGTACGGCGTTATCGCGACGATCATCGGAATTCTGCTGCTGGCGGCGTATTTCGTGTTCTTTGTGATCATCAGACGCGAAAGAGGCTTCTCGTATGTTCACCTGTACGATCAGGATCAGGTCGACGGCGTAAAGGCGCATAAATCCTATATCGGTACGCTTACGCGGCAGATATACGACTGCCCCGAGCGCGATGAAAAATCGGACGATGTTGTGATAAAGTTCCCGGAAAGAGAGGAAAGCTTTATGAACACGGAGCGCTGTGATTTTAACAGTATCCGTCCCGGCGAGATATCCAAGGACGGTGAGGCAGACCGTGTTATGAAGGAGCTTGACAGTGGGAAAAATGACGGCCAATAACGTATTGCAAAGCGCGTTATAATCAAAAGCAGCATGACAGACGGCGCAGTTAAGGCGCGCTGTAAAAATCATAAGCCTTACGGTGTTTAAGGAAAATCCAAAGTAGTGTCGACTGGAGCGAAGCGCAGGGAGACCTGTCTCGTCAGCGCAGCAAAACGGAGCGCGAAGCGCGGAGTGAGTATGCGGTGACGGGATTATGGATTTTCAAATTTAGATCAGGAGACTAAAGTTATGCACTTGAATGAGAAAACTATTGAGAGCGAGCAGAAATTTGACGGAAAGATAGTTAAGCTGTTTGTGGACAAGGCGGAGCTTGAGAACGGAGAGACTGTAATACGCGAGGTGATAAAGCACCCGGGCGGCGTGTGCGTTGTGGCGCTCGACGAGGAGGATAACGTGCTGTTTGTGAGGCAGTTCCGCTATCCGCATCAAAAGGTGCTGTTGGAGATACCCGCGGGCAAGCTGGAGTACGGCGAGGATCACCGTGCCTGCGGACTTCGCGAGCTCAAAGAGGAGACGGGCTGCACCTGTGACAAGTTCGACTATCTTGGCTGTCTTATCCCCACCCCCGCTTACGACACGGAGGTGATACATATGTATCTGGCGCGCGGACTGCACTACGGTACTCAGAAGCTTGACGCAGATGAGTTCCTCGACGTAGAAAAAATACCGCTTGAAAAAGCGGCGGAAATGATAATGAATAACGAAATTGGAGACGCAAAAACGCAGACAGCCATTTTGAAAACCAAGCTGCTGCTTGCTAAGTGAGGCCGCTGTGCTACTGGATATAGTCGTTGTAGGCAGTGAGGATTTTGTTCTCGATCTCCTCTCGGATATTCGAGGAGATAGGGTGAATGATATCGCGGAAAACTCCGCTGTCCTCGCGGCGGCTGGGCATTGCCACGAACATACGCTCGTCACCCTGAACGAGCTTGATATCGTGTATGGCAATGGCGTTGTCGATGGTTATCGAGACCACCGCGCGAAGCCTGCCCTCGTGCATTGTCTTTCTGATTTTGATGTCGCTGATTTCCATTTTTTCCTCCGTAAACCAAGGAAACTTCGGTCAAAACACCCGTGTTAAGCTGTGTTTTGACCTCCGTATCCCTTAAAAGAATTTTGACAATACTATTTTTGGAAATTGTGCGGCGGATTATTCATAAATTTTCCGAGCGCGGCATATATTTTTTGGATATTATCTTTAGGAGGAATTTGCTGTGGAAAATTTCCTTAAGGGCAAAAAGCATATACACTTTATAGGTATCGGCGGCAGCGGTATGTATCCGCTGGCGCAGATATTGCATACAAAGGGGTATTACCTCACGGGTTCGGACAATAACGAGACCTCAACGCTCGAGGCTGTACGGAAAATGGGCATTCCCGTAACGCTCGGTCAGCGCGCGGAAAATATCGAGGGCGCGGACTTGATCGTGTTCTCGGCGGCGATAATGGAGGACAATCCCGAGCTTATCGCGGCGCGCAAGGCTGCGGAAAACGGCGTTCGTCTCGCGGAGAGGGCGGAGCTGCTCGGATTGGTGACGGAGCAGTTTTCAAAGGCGTTCTGCGTTTCGGGAACGCATGGCAAGACCACCACTTCGTCAATGCTCACGTCGATACTGTTGGCGGCAGACGTCGACCCGTCGGCTGTGATAGGCGGTAAGCTTCGTGCTATCGGCGGCAGCGGACGCGCGGGAAGGTCGGAGTATATGGTGTGCGAGGCGTGTGAGTTCAAGGATACGTTTTTGCACCTGTTTCCGAATATTTCCGTTATTCTCAATATCGACGAGGATCATATGGATTATTTCAAGACCATGGACAATCTCAAAACGTCGTTTGTGAAGTTCTGCGATATTACAACAGATATTATTATCGCGAACGGCGATGACGAGAACACAATGGAAGTCATCAGAAGGTGCAATACCGCCGCGCGTCTCGTGACATACGGCGCGGGGAATACCAACGACTTTTACGCTGCGGATTTACGGCAGATATCCGACTTTAAGCGAGAGTTCACTCTTATGAACAAGGGCGAGGAGATGTGCCGTATCGAGGTCAATGTTCCCGGACTTCATAACGTATATAACGCGGTCGCGGCTTGCGCGGCAGCGTATTCCGCGGGGATACCGACAGACGCGTTACAGAGAGGTATGGAGAGCTTTACGGGCGCTATGCGGCGGTTCGAGAAGCTCGCCGAGATAAGGGGCGTTACGTTTGTGGACGATTACGGTCACCACCCCGCCGAGATCGCCGCGACGCTGAAAACCGCGAAAGAGATGTCGTTCCGCCGCGTGTGGTGCGTTCATCAGCCGTTTACGTATTCGAGGACTGCAGCGCTGCTTGATGAGTTTGCCGATGCGCTTTCCATAGCGGATAAGGTAGTGCTCACGGAAATAATGGGCAGCCGCGAAAAGAACACGTATAATATTTATTCAAAGGACTTAGCCGCTAAGATAGACGGCTGTGTGTGGTTCCCGACGTTTGAGGAGGTTGCGCGGCACGTTGTGGATAATGTTCAGGATGGTGATCTGGTAATTACTACCAGCTGCGGTGACGTGTACAAGGTCGCCGAGATGATGATCGAAATGATGAAAAAGTGATGTAATTTTGCATAGCAAGGCGGAGTGAGGTGAACGAAGCGGAAACATATAATATCGCAGTGGCAAAATTCGCCGAAATGATAAATCACAACTGTGAACGGCATTACCCAAGTGCACCTATCGGTGATGCAGGAATTTCAAAAAGTGTCGACCGAAGCGAAGCGTAGCAGACTAGACAAGATTTTGAAATTCTATAAAATAAGGAGGAAATATGAACGAGAAAATTCAGGAGTTTATTTATTCGCACAAGGACGAGATAGTGAAGGATCTGGCGGAGCTTGTTGCTATACCGAGCGTTCTCGATGAGCCTGAGCGCGGCGCACCGTTTGGAGCGGAGACTAAGAGGGCGCTGCTCAAGGCGGAGGAGTACTGCCAAAAAATGGGTTTTGTAACGTCGGTGATCGGCGACGCTGTGCTGTGCGCCGACTACGGCGAAAACCCCGAATTGGGCATTCTGGCACACCTCGATGTTGTTCCCGCGCTGGAGGACAACTGGAACACCGATCCGTTCACGCTCACCGAGAAGAACGGTGCGCTGTTCGGGCGCGGCGCTATCGACGACAAGGGTCCCGCGTTGGCGGCGCTGTGGGCTATGAACGCGGTGAAGTCGCTCGGCATACCGCTCAAAAAGGGTGTTCGGCTG
>CAJUMS010000112.1 GCA_910587465.1 uncultured Oscillospiraceae bacterium | reverse complement strand
CCCATAGTTCAGACCTTTTTGTTTTTTCAACTGTCTGTTCTATGGGGATTATATTAAAAAACCTCTCGGGCGCTCTTTTTATAAAATTTCAATATCATGCAATTGAATTTCGCAACGGTAAGCAGAAAAAATTACATTTTGATATTTTTAACGCTTTTTGCTATCGCTTTATTATGTACTTGTCAAGCAGTCTGGCAACAGTGTTGACATCAATAGGCTTGGAGGTATGTGCGTTCATTCCTGCGTCGAGACACTTTTTCACGTCCTCCGAGAATGCGTCCGCAGTCATCGCTATAATCGGAATGTCCTTGTCGGGACGGTCGCTCGCTCGTATCGCTTCGGCAGCCTCGTAGCCCGACATGACTGGCATTCTGATATCCATAAGTATCGCTTTGTAATAGCCTGCTGCGCTGTTTTTAAACATCTCAACGCATATCTTTCCGTTCTCGGCGTGGTCGATATCAAGCCCAAGCTCGGACAGCAACTCGTTTGCGATTTCCCAGTTAAGCTCGTTATCCTCTGCAAGAAGTATCTTCAAATTGTCAAATGTTATTTCATCAACGTGACGGTCAACAACATTATTCGCGTCGGCGGCGGACGGCATTTCACTGCCCGTGAACTGTTTCAGCCCGTAATACAGTGTCGACTTGAACAGCGGTTTCGAGATAAATCCCGAAATGCCCGCCGCGCGCGCGTCACACTCAATATCCGACCAGTCATATGCCGAGATCAGAAGGATAGGTATATCGTCTCCGAGTGTATTACGAATCTGCCGAGCGGTCTCAACGCCATCAATACCGGGAAGTTTCCAGTCAAGCAGGATAATATGGTATGGGTCAGTGCTCTTCTGCTTTTGAGCAACCATTTTCACAGCGCTTTCGCCGTCGAGCGTCCATTCCGCTTCAATACCAATATTTTTCAGAGATTCCGCGGCGCTGCGGCAGATCAGCTCATCATCGTCAACGACCAGCATATGCCAGCTCGGAAGTATCATTTCCTCCTCGCGCAGCTCCGCCTTTTCGAGGTCGAGTGTAACAAAGAAGTGCGTACCCTTTCCCGGAGCGGTCTCAAGGTTTATCGTACCGCCCATAGCATCAATGATGTATTTCGTTATCGCCATTCCGAGACCCGTACCCTCGGTTTTTTGAACGCGCTTGGAGTCCTCACGTGAGAACGCCTCAAACACGTTCTTTTTGAATTCCTCGGTCATACCGATACCCGAGTCCCGCACCTCAATGTTTACCTGTATGTATTCATCGCCCTTTTCAGACGGTCTTTGGTACATTTTTACCTCAATAGTACCGCCTTCGGGAGTAAATTTTACGGCATTTGACAAGAGGTTGATTATTATCTGATTCAGACGTACGCTGTCGCAGTAAACGTTCTCCGTCTCGATATCGTAGATGAACACGTCAAACTTCTGTTTCTTCGAGCGCACCTGCGGCTGAACAATGCTGACGATCGCCTCCATGACCTCCCTAAGCGAGATCTCGGACATTGAAAGCGTCATTTTTCCGCTCTCGATCTTCGACATATCTAGTACATCATTAATAAGTCCCAGCAGATGTTTGCTAGATAGCGCGATCTTACCCAGACAGTTTTCAATCTGCTGTTTGTTGTCAATATTCGCCGTCGCAATGGCTGTCATACCGACGATGGCGTTCATAGGTGTTCTTATGTCGTGCGACATATTAGACAGAAATTCGCTTTTCGCCTTATTGGCGTGCTCCGCGTCCTGCCTTGCCTCAACCAGCAGCTGCATCTGTTTACGATTATTCCTGAAATACAAAAAGAATATAATACCTATCACTGCCAGATTGATTGCCATACACACCGCGAAGAGCATTGTGCGGTCACGGTCGAGAGCGTTTATCGTACTGTCCAACTCACCATAAGGCATGACCGTCACGAGATACCACTCCGAATGAGCCAGCGGAGTACAGTAAACATGACTGCGCTCGTTAAGGACAGGCATTACGGACGAAAAGTCCCTGTGCTTCTCCATTGCGTCGCGCAACCCGTCGATAAACTCGTCCGCGCCATTGTCTCCATGCTCTGCAAATGTGGCGCGTATCCTGTCAAAGTAGTTATTCATTTCCAGATCTATGTTCTTTATTACAAAGCTTCCGTCGCAGCGTATGATATGCGAATATGTAAGCGCATTATTAGTGTCCAGCGACAATACCTCGTTTATATACGAAGCAGAAATTCCCGCAACAAGCGCAATACTTTTCTCTCCGTTTTCCATCGGATAAGCAACGGGAATACCCATCATTACGATCTTTTCCTCGGTGCGGGAATGCCCCACGGCGATCTTTTTATTTCCGTTGCGCAACGACCCTAGGAACGACGAGGTATCCTCCAGTTCTACCTCGTCACCGTATATCATATGAAACTTACCGTTCCAATCAAAAAAGGCGAGATACTCATAGTTGCGGATAGTGCCTTCATATGTGAGCTCATTAATCAGCTCACGGTCGTATTCCGTGTCCTCGGGCGGCATATTTATGACCATGGTTTCAAGCGGATTCATGCGAAGACTTATAGTGGTCTCAAAGTGCATTGCGATTTTTTCGCTCATGCCTTGCATATAGATAGTTCCGACACTGTTGATAACCTGCTGGCTTTCGCGTTCCATAGTTAGAACGAAAAATGAAAGCGAGCCTACAATCACAACAACAAGCAGAGCCAGACTGGTAAGCAGAAATCCTGTAGTTTTCTTTTTATTGGACGCTGTCAATTTGAACTCACCTCTGTAATAGTCACTCATCAAGCTGTGCCAAAGCGGTAATCGTCATATCGTAGTCGGCGCGAACCTGCCCCATCAGCTCCGCGGCATTGTCCGCAACGCCATTACGCAGCGCCTCGGTAAGCTCGGAGGATGATTTCTGGAGCTTGTCAAGACCCAGATTCGCGCAAAGCCCCTTAAGCGTATGCGCCATTCTGAACGCAGTGGAATAATCTTCGCTGTCAAACGATGCGTTCAGCTCGCTCATTGTCTTGTCGCCGGTGAACTTTCTTACAAATTTCCCCAACATTTTCTCGGAATTGCCCATTCTCATAAGAGCGGCGCTGTAATTCGATCCGATCTCGTTATAAAAGGCTTCTAAAGTCATTATTGTCCGTTCCTTTCATAAGTCCGTAAGCGTTCCCCGTAGGAACAAGTTTTCCGATAACGCCCGTATATCTCTGCGGCTCTTCAAGCGTCCATGTAGTACGGCATACCAGTTTATAGGTATTGCAGTGAGTATCCGCGGGATAGCGGCGGTGTTCCTCGGCAGTGTCTGTTATTCTCAGTGTTTTCACGGGCATCTCCTTGCCGGGCTTTACAGTGATGAGCTGATGTACGTAGAATTGTACGATAGGCTGCTCTGCCGACAAAGACCTGAACTTTGCGGATAATTCGGCAAGAGTTTTATGCCCGAACACATTTATCAATGTATCGTTATGGACGGGATCAATGATAGTCTCCTCGGTGCCGATGACCTCCGCGCCTTTAACAGACAGAGTAAGCATATCCGAAACAGCGTTGTATTCAAATGAATATCCGCCCGTAATGCCCTCAAAGAAACGGTTCTTCATCTTCTCGTACTCAAGCAGATGCAGCAGTCTGTCGGAGGAATACATAGCGTCGTTCTTCAGCAGCTCGTGAGCGAATTCTTTGATCTCGTCCTCACCGCGGATATTCGTGCCGTTGCCCTCTTTGACAAGACGCATTTCCTCAGCACAGTTGTTCATACAGGTGAGCAGCAGCGGATTGAACTGTCCGCACTCGCCCTTGGAGATCATCTCGATAGCGGTATCATGCGAAAATGCCTTCTTGTAAACACGCTCCGCTGTGAGCGCGTCGTAAACGTCCGCAAGCGATACGGCCTGTGCCGCGATCGGGATATCATCGCCGGCCAGACCGTCGGGATAGCCGCGTCCGTCCCAACGCTCGTGATGCCAGCGCGCAATTGAATACGCGAGCTTGACGATAGGTTCGTCACGGTAGAATGGCAGCTCGGACAGCATCTGCGAACCCACGGCGGAGTGCGACTTCATTATCGCGAACTCCTCATTGGTTAGCCGGCCAGGCTTGTTCAGTATCTCGTCGGGGATAGAGATTTTCCCGATATCGTGAAGCGCGGAAACGGTGGAAATAAGCGAAATATCCGCCTCTGTAAGTTTATACCGATCGGTTATCTTGATAAGCTCTCTGAGTAGTATTTCGGTATAGCTCTGCACGTTGATGACGTGCATACCGCATTCGCCGTTTCTGAACTCGACAGTATGCGCCAATATCTCGATCATGACGCGCGAATTCTTTTCCTTCTCGTAAAACTGGTCCGCGACAAGTCCCGCGAGCTTTTTCTGCTTTGCGTACAGCGAGGTGATGTTGCGGCAGCGTTTCTGTACGATCAGCGAATCGAACGGGCGGCGTATAAACTCGGTAACGCCAAGCTCGTATGCCTTGTGGATAGCCTCCGCCGAATCCTCGGAGCTTATCATAATTACGGGAAGATCGGATAGCCAGCCGTTCTTGTTCATGATATCAAGAACTTCCAGCCCATTCATTACGGGCATGACCATATCCAGCAGCACAAGAGAAATTTCGGTACTGTGTTCATTAAGAAGAGTTATAGCCTCATTTCCGTTCGCCGCCTCAAATATTTCATACTCATCGGCAAGCATATCGGTAAGAATTTCACGATTCATCTCGGAATCGTCAACAATAAGTATTTTTTCCATAAAGTGAATAACAGCGGATCGCTTACAGTTATTTACATTTTCGCAAACGGCAAAAGCCCGATCCCGCTCTCTTACTGCCCCCCTTCGGTTTCTTTGCACTTACTGTCATTATAACATATTTTTGAAAATTTGTCAACTGCAAAATATATATTAGACTTGTTTCAATTAACCAAGCCCGCTGGCAGTTTATCGAGCGTTATAACACGCGGATCGTTATACACCCCGCTCAACGTATCATTATTGTTTGCCATAAGGTATTGGGTGTGCCATGTCATGAACCACGCCCATACAGCGCCGTCGCGTACAAAATCGCCGACCGGAGGAACGTTTCCGCATTCGTGGAACGCCATAGGCTTGCCGGTCAGCTTTTTAAGCAGCTCCCAACCCGCCTTGTGAGTGCTGTTGTCGTAGGTATCCGAGCCTATGATGTCACAATATTCGTCCCCGGGATACCACCCGTCCTTGACGAAATCCGCATAACCGAGCACCCAGATCAGGTTATCGAGCTTGTACTCATTTTTAAATTTGTCGTACATCAGTTTCCAAAGGCGCTTAAAATTCTCCGAGCCGCCCTTGCCCCACCAGAACCATTGACCGTCGAACTCGTGGAACGGTCTCCAAAGTACGGTAACGTCTGCTCTGCGCAGATATTGGAGCGCTCTTGCCGCCCTGTCCCAGCTTGACATAAGGGTAGTGTTCTCCGCTGTGCCCTCCGTGAACAGCCGCTCAAAATCGGGATCATCCTCCTTGGACTCGGGATAATCGCTTATAGCAACACCCGTGTGCCAACAGATAGTCACGAGACCGCCGCGCTTCGTCCACTCTATCGAGCGCATCACAACGCCGTCAAAATCGTTCGCTTTGAAGTCCAGCCCTCTCATAGCGGGAAGCTTTCCTGTGACCTTCAATATATGGTCCATCTCATACTCGGGCGAGCCCGCCCATATGCTCTCCTGCTGAGCCGCGATAATATTGGTGCCGAAATTATCGCAAATGTACTCGAATATTCTTCGGGTCCTCTCGTTTGAGCCCGGATTTGACAATGTATACTTGTTGTTTCCGTTCATGATATTTTACCTTTCAATTTTTCGCCCGTGCCGAGCGCTTGATGTTATTATAATTCGGCGAAACGGTTTTGTCAATCCCGATTTTCCTTTTTTGTCAAATATTCACAATACAAACAAAATAACCGCCGCCGAAACGACTTCGGCGGCGAAGCTTTTTCAATTACAGAAGCTTTTTGTAAAGCTCGGTAATCTCCTCAACGGAGGTATCTCTCGGGTTGCCGGGACGGCAGGCGTCGTCAAACGCGGATTGCGCGAGGAACGGGATGTCCTCGGACTTTACGATGTCCTTCAGATTGTCGGGAATACCAACGTCTTTGGACAGCTGCTTTACAGCCTCGACAGCCGCCTTTCTGTATTCCTCCTGCGACATATTCTCCGTGCCCTTAACCCCCATAGCCTTGGCGATATCGCGGTATTTCTCGCCCGTTTCGGGAGCGTTGTATTCCATAACGGTTGGCAGGATTATCGCGTTCGCAATGCCGTGCGGCGTATCATAGAGCGCTCCGAGAGGGTGCGCCATGGAGTGGACGATACCAAGACCGACGTTCGAGAAACCCATTCCCGCAACATACTGACCGAGAGCCATACCCTCGCGTCCCTCGGGATCATTGTTTACCGCACCGCGCAGCGAGTTAGAGATAATCTCTATTGCCTTGAGGTGGAACATATCCGAAAGCGCCCAAGCGCCCTTGGTGATGTAACCCTCAATTGCGTGAGTGAGCGCGTCCATACCCGTCGCGGCGGTGAGACCCTTGGGCATAGTGCTCATCATGTCGGGGTCAACAACGGCAACCAGCGGGATATCGTGCGGATCAACGCACACCATTTTTCTATTCTTTTCGGTATCGGTGATAACATAGTTTATCGTGACCTCGGCCGCCGTGCCCGCGGTAGTCGGAACGGCGATTATCGGCACACAAGCCTTTTTCGTGGGGGCAACGCCCTCGAGACTTCTAACGTCCGCAAATTCGGGATTGTTGATGATTATGCCGACAGCCTTAGCCGTGTCGATAGACGAGCCGCCGCCGATAGCGATGATATAGTCCGCGCCGCATTCTTTAAAAGCCGCAACGCCTGCCTGTACGTCCTGAATGGTGGGATTGGGCTTTATTTGCGAGAATACGGTGTACGCAAGCCCCTCATTGTCGAGAATATCCGTGACCTTTTTCGTGACCTCAAACTTGATAAGATCTGGGTCGGAGCAGACCAGAGCCTTTTTAAAGCCCCTGCTTTTTGCCTCGTCGGCAATAGCTGCAACAGCGCCCTTTCCGTGATACGAGGTCTCATTGAGAATAAAACGGTTCATAACAAACATTCCTTTCGTTATATATTTTATATTTTCCACACAAATGCGGATACGGTTTACTTTATCTTTGAGATAAGCGCGTTTGCATCCTCCAGCATATAACGAAGCTTCTCGATCACAGCGTTGTTTTGTTCGATAGCGGAGTGAACGCCGTTTATCTGCTCATGAATATTCGTCATGGATTTTTTGATACCATTGAGTGTTTTCTCAATCTCGGCGGTCTGCTTTGTGTTCTTGTCGGAGAGCGAGCGCACCTCCTGCGCGATAACGTTAAAGCCCTGACCTGCCGCGCCCGCGCGCTTTGCCTCGATTGACGCGTTAAAACCTATCAGTGTGAGCTGTGTAGAAGCGTTTTCAATGGTCTTGATGATATTGTCGGTGCTCGCGACAGCCCTTGCTGCTGCGGCAACGGTATCCTCGATATTTTTAAAGCTGTCTGTAAGGCTCTTTATCGCGTTTACGGACTCGTCTGTCTGCGCGTTGATATCGGTGAACTGAACCTGTATCTCTGATACGACAGAGGCGTCACGGTTTGCCTGCTCCTGCGCAGATCGGAAGAGCACACGTCTGAACTCCAGTCACTCACTCGAATCTCG
>CAJUMS010000111.1 GCA_910587465.1 uncultured Oscillospiraceae bacterium | reverse complement strand
TTATTATATCATATTTTCTCTCGGTTGTCTATATCTTGGTTAGAGATTAGTATTAAGCTTGGACGAGGGGGTCATCTTGTGCCGCCGCTTGTTGGACTTGTCGAGTTCGGGGTACTTATACCGCCATTGATCGTAATCCTGTTTGGTTATCTCGCCGTCGCGCCACATCTGCGCTTGCTTTTGCCACGCGAGGAACATCTCGAACATCTTGGGGTATTCGGGCGCGCTCTTGTTCAGACGAATGACAGGCTCTCCGTCAACCTCGTCGATCTTCAAGCCGTACAAATCCTCCAGAGTGAACAGCGTGTGCATTATGCCAATGTAGCTTTCGATGTCGGGAACATTGAGCGCTGCGGGGGATACGTCCAGAACCTCGGCTAACTTCTCCGTTAAATCTTCTTTCGGAGAGCGTGAGCCGCTTTCATACTGTGCCATACGAATATCGGCGGTCTTTTCGGGAAAGCCCACCGCGATGCCGAGCCATTTCTGCGTCATTGCCCTTAAATTGCGTATAAACCGTATTCTTTCGCCTATTGCCATACAAATCAACTCCTTTATAATAAGTATAGCATATAGGTTTAATATTGTCAAGTATATTTTAACGCAAAAAGTTAAATTTTTTTCAAAAAAATCTTGACAAACAAAAATATATATGGTAGAATGTAAGTATCCATAGCAAATAGCGTTAAGATGCTAATAATTAACTTTACAGAAAGGTGGTATGAACAATGGCAAACACAATGTTTATGCGGGTTGAGGAGGTAGCCGAGGAAATGGGAGTGTCCGTTCCCTACGCCTACAAGCTTATACGCAAGCTCAACAAGGAGCTGGAGCAAACGGGGAGCATAACGATTGCGGGGCGCATCGACAGAAAATTCTTTCACGAGAAATTCTACTGTACGCAATCAACGGAACAGAAAAAGGAGGACTAATTTATGGCGGCATTTAAGGACAAAAAGAACGGCACTTGGTATGTTCAGTTCCGCTATACCGATTGGCAAGGCGAACGGCAGCAAAAGTTGAAGCGCGGATTTGATACCAAGCACGACGCGCAGGAATGGGAACGCGAGTTTCTTATGCAGAAAAAATCCGACCCGAATATGACATTCGAGAGTTTTTACAAGATGTACGAGAACGATGTAAAGCCGCGCCTGAAACTGAACACTTGGCTGAGCAAGGAGAGCGTTATCAAAGACAAAATTCTCCCCTACTTCGCTAAGCGGAAGTTGAGTGAAATCACTCCGAAAGACGTTATCGAATGGCAGAATACGATCAGACGTCTTAGAGATAAGCGCGGAAAAACCTATTCACAAACCTACCTCAAGACCATACATAATCAGTTGAGTGCGATGTTTAATCACGCGATTAAGTATTACAGTTTGACTAGCAACCCTGCGGCAAGAGCGGGAAATATGGGTAAAGAGGAACATAAGGAGATGTTGTTCTGGACGTTAGAGGAGTATCAAAAGTTTTCCGAAGCGGTTATGGATAAGCCTATGTCTTTTTACGCGTTTGAAATGCTCTATTGGTGTGGGATACGCGAGGGTGAACTGCTTGCCCTCACCGCAGAGGATTTCGACTTCAAGGCGCGAACCGTCACGATCAACAAGTCGTATCAGCGGCTCAAAGGCGAAGACGTGATAACCTCGCCGAAAACCAAGAAAAGCAACCGCACGATCTCAATGCCGCAGATACTGTGCGAGGAAATGCAGGAGTATCTTGGTATGTTTTATAGCAAGGCGGATAATGAGCGGATATTCCCCATTACCAAGCATTATCTGAAGCACGAGATGGTGCGCGGCTCAAAGGCTGCCGGTGTTAAAACGATAAGAATACACGATATTCGACACAGCGCGGTAAGTTTACTGATAGAAATGGGGTTTTCGGCGCTTGCTATCGCGGATAGAGTGGGTCACGAGAGCATTGACATCACCTATCGCTACGCACACCTTTTCCCCTCAAAGCAGTTGGAAATGGCGAATAAACTCGATGTTGAGCGCTCGAAGATAGAGAAAGGAGATGTTAAGAATGTCGGCTAAAATATATGACGGCAAGGGTCGTTTTCGCGGTAAGATCGTATCATTCCGCTGTTCCGAGGAAGAAAACGAGCTGCTGAACGCGGCGGTCAAGCTGTCGGAGCTTACCAAGCAAGATTACATAATCAACAAGGTCACGAACCGCGAGATCGTCGTTCAGCCGAACCCGCGAGTTTACAAGGCTCTGAAAGACACGCTCTCCGAGGTGCTTGCAGAACTGAAAAGAATTGATAGCGGCGGTGGGGTTGACGGTGATCTGCTTGAAATTATCCGCCTTATCAATATCACTCTCGGCGGCGCGAAAGGAGAAGATGAATGACAGAAAAAAGAATGACTGCCCCCGATCCGCTTGTTGGCGCAAGCGAGGGACAGTCAATGTGCTACGATAATATTATACCACCTTACGCGGAAAATGTCAAGCCCGTTTTGCGGATTATTGGAATGGACGAGATCCAGACCGAAAAGGTGGAATGGTTATGGTATCCGTATATTCCGTTTGGGAAGATCACGATCATTAAGGGCGATCCGGGCGGCGGCAAAACAACGTTGATGCTGCAACTTGCCGCATTGCTCTCCAAAGGAGAGAATTTGCCCGAGGACAATGCTCCGCGTGAGCAGATAAAAATCATCTACCAGACCGCCGAGGACGGTCTTGCGGATACTATCAAGCCGCGGCTTGAAGCGGGCGGCGCGGACTGCTCACAGATCAAGGTGATTGATGAAAGCGAAACTCCGCTTGATATGCTCGATGAACGGCTTGAACAGGCAATCATCCAAACGGGAGCGCGGCTCGTTATACTTGACCCCATCCAAGCGTATGTCGGTTCGCGTGTGGACATTAACCGCGCGAACGAAGTGCGGACGGTGATGTCAACGATAGGCAGGCTTGCCGAAAAATACAAGGCGGCAGTTGTGCTGGTCGGACATTTGAATAAATCGTTTGGGGGAAAGTCCTCCTATCGCGGTCTGGGTTCAATCGATTTTCAAGCGTCGGCGCGGAGCGTTCTCATAGTCGGCAAGCTGCGCGATGACCCACAGATAAGAATAATGGCACAGGACAAATCTTCTCTCGCGCCCGAGGGTGCGCCTATCGCATTTGAACTCAACAGGGAAAGCGGTTTTCATTGGATCGGGAAATACGATATTTCAATTGATGAATTGCTGAATGGGTTTTCTCACGAGAGCAAGTCGGAGCTTGCGAAGCAATTTCTCCGTGAGAATTTGGCGAACGGAAAGGTCGCGCAGTCGGAGCTATTGGAAAGAGCGCGGCTTATGGGAATAAGCAAGCGAGTGCTTGACAGTGCGAAAAAATCCCTCGGAGTGATCTCAAAAAAAGAGGGGGCACCGTGGTTTTGGTACTTGCCGAATGAAGGTTGCAACATTGCGAATTTCTAGAAAGTTACAATGTTGCAATGTTGATAAAGACCGCAGACGCGCGGTCTTGGAAAGGAGTATCTGATGAAACGAATGATAATTGCAACAATAACGGTTGGTGCGGGAGCAGTACTTCTTCTCCTCTCTCGCCTGTCCGTTCGGAGAACGCGCAAGCCTATGACGTTCGCGGAACTCTACGAAGATAACCGCTGCGGCGAGATAGGCAGCCTGTTCGATTAGGCAAGTCCGAAAAAGAAAAGCGGTTCCCGCGTCTTTTCCTTTTTTCAGCCGTGCCGATTTTCGGCCAGGTTGTGAAGTAGGTAAGCCGCGGGGGCGGGAGAGTGCAGAGGGGGTGCTAACGCCCCTTTGCCACTCGGAGAGCGCCTGTACCTTTGATAGTGATTGGACCGAAGCGGAAATCGCTGTCAAAGGTACTATGGCGTTACTTTCGACGCGAAAGTAAGAATAGCGAGAACGCTATAACCATTACAGAAAGGAGAATGACTATGGCTAAAACCATTTCGCACTGTCAAGGCAAGGGCAGCCTTACACATAACAACCGCAGATTTTCCGCGAAGAACGTGGACAGCTCTCGCACAAAGGATAACATCATATTCATTGAGCAACCAATAGCTGATGCATATGATGATCTGTTCGGCGCGGCTATTGAGCGTTACAACGCAAAGCAGAAACGCTCCGACAGGAAGATCAAGTGCGACTACTTTGAACACGTTTTCAAGCGCTCACCCGCCCAGACCGTGGTGACTTCTGCGGACAAACGTAAAAGTTTCTATGAGGATGTTGTTCAGATAGGCACAAAGGACGACACAGGAGTTGGAACAGCGGACGCGGTCATTGCCGCCGAATGCCTGACCGAGTATATGAACGGCTTTCAGCAACGGAACCTGAACTTTTTTGTTTTCAACGCTGTTCTCCACATGGACGAGGCAACTCCGCATCTTCACATCGACTACATACCGGTAGGGCATTACAAGCAAGGCGTAGACACCCAGAACGGAATAGCGCAGGCTCTGAAAGAAATGGGTTACGGTACGGGCAAGGACGCGATCAGCCGTTGGCGGGAAAGTGAGCGCTCCGTTCTGGAGAGCATCTGCAAGGCTCACGACATCGAGATCGCCGCTCCGGAGAAGTCGCGCGGAAGTCTGACGGTCGAGCAGTACAAGGAATATGCGGAGCTGAAAGCAAAGGCGGATAATCAACGGCAAGAAGTCAAGCGTTTGGACGGCGAAATAGGCAATAAAGAACTAATACTTGAATGGCGCAAAGAGGCTATTGAGCGTACCGAGCAAGACCTTGACAAGCTCGGTACTGAGTGCATTGAAAAGCGCGGCGAGGTTGAACAGTTAGAGAGCGCAATTACCGAAAAGCAAACGGCTTTGGAGCAGACGAGTGACGCCGTTTCCGAAAATCAAGAGTTGTTAAAAAAGTCCGCCGAAAAGGTTTCCGCTCTCAATGACATTGACGGAATACAGACCAAGAAAACGCTGTTCGGCGGCAACGTGACTGTTTCAAAAGCGGATTTTGACAACGTAACAGCTCTAGCCAAAAAGCAGATTGCCGCCGAAAGCAAGGAGAACAGCTTACAGGCACAGATTTCAACACTTGAAGCGCAAAATCAAACCCTCACAGCTGAAAAAGAAAGATTGACAGCAAAAAATGACGAACTTCGTCAAGAAAACGGCGAACTTCAGTCGGTGAGCGGGAAAATAGCTATTGCTAAGCTGCGGTCGGAGCGGGATAATCTTCAGCGAAAACTTGACAGAGTTATGAATTTCATCAAGGACTTGGGGTTGGCAGAGAAATTGCAAGCGTTTCTTAACCCCAATAAAAAGCTACATAGATAATGACAGGACGGCATTCCGTGTGGAGTGCCGCTCTTTTTCCAAACTTTGCATTAAAGCTGCCAACCGAACTCCTGTGCTATTTCCGCAAGACACAATGCTGTCGCTTGCTGTTGATGTTCTGCGTCCATATTTTTCACTGCCTCGCATAAATCGTGCATTGCCTTAACAGCCTTAGCTACTTCATTGTTCTGATTAGCCCGATACCTTGCAATTTCGTTTTGAAGTTGAATATAGTTGCTTTGCGAAACATACTGCTGGTTGAAGATATTGCCATAAAAAGAATTATTGTTATAATACATATTTACCTCCGTTTTAAAAGTTGATCGTCAATTGCAAATCATCATCGTCAATAACTTCACCACATTCAATTTGAGAACGAATGCTGTTGGCAATAATTCTTGCCATTTCAACAGGTACAGCGTTTCCAACCATTTTATAACCGTCATCGACCTTATCATAAACAAACTTAAATGTATCGGGAAAAGTCTGTAACCTCGCACATTCGCGCACAGTCAATCTTCGATAAAGGTGTTCCTTACCCTCGACAAAAATGTGTTTGTTTTCATCGATCTTTGGCATAACAGGCGCTTGCGGGTGAAGCTGTGCTTGTCTGCCCGATGCTTGAACGGTAAATCCACATTCGTCCCATTGCCGAACACGGTTTCGGCTCATAAATATTGGTGAAAAACTTCCCGTAAAATATTCGTGATTGGGAACGCGAACATCAGGATTTGCGTAATTTTTATCAAGCGCGGGAACAGCACTGTCTTTCAAATCATAGATTGCGTCTTTAAGTGTTTTGTGGATATATGGGGCTTTGGGAAACTTAAATGTGATGCCAATATTGTTTCTAATACCTATGTAGAACACACGTTTTCTATCCTGCGGAATACCGTAGTCCGAAACATTTACAAGCGTTACTGTAAGTGTATAACCGCACTCGCGGATCATACTCTTGATATTTTCAACCGCCGTTTCGTGTCGCTTTGAAAGCATACCAACAACATTCTCCGCAAGGAAGAAAAGCGGTTGTTTGTCTTTTAAAATACGAATATAGTCATAGAACAGCTTTCCCCGTGCGTCGTCAATCCCTTTAAGAGAACCGGCCTCCGACCAAGACTGACAAGGCGGACCGCCAATTATGCCGTCACAATCGGGAATTTCTTCGCTTTTGATTTTACGAATATCCCTTTTATCAAGCGGCGCGGAATGGTTCTTCTCGTAAGTAGCCCATATTGCACTGTCATATTCATTCGCATAGACAATATTGAAGCCCGCTTGTTCAAACCCGAGGTCAAGACCGCCTGCTCCCGAAAATAAACTTACTACGTTCATTCTTTGCTCCTATACCACAAAAGTAATCAGCTTAACGTTTTTCAGTTGGGCAGGATTGTTCGGGGATTTAATCTGCCCGTCCGTTATTGCCAAGCCGTCTATTTGCCCCAACAAAGCAAGCAGTTCTGCTGTATTATCGAATGTGTTCCATTTATCCTCATTGATTATACACATAAAGTTGAATTTCTTAGAAAAGTCGCGTTTGAATAAATAATCAAACACGGCGAACGGATTTTCTATGCCCCACATTCCACGAACGCGAAGATATGTTATGCCCAGAGGGTCAACATGATTTACTCTGCCGAGTTCGTTCGTTTCGGCGAATTCCACATCAGGAATACTCTGAACTCCGTTTTTGATAATGGTTTTTATCTTCTCGTAAACAGTCTTATCGGCACAATAATCATCACCATAGACCATTGCAAGTGAGGAAAGCACACCGCTGCCGTTTGGCACGATCCCGACTGTGTATATCATATCTTTAACAGACCACTTTTCACACGTCCTGCAATCTGCGCTTATCATTGGATTGTCAGAAAACAGCTTTGCTTTAGGATAGCTGCTGTTCAGAGCTAAGGACGATCCGTTGGACTCAATTTTCTTGACCTCGATAGCATCACCGCCGCGCAGCATAGCGTCGGGTGGGTTGTTCTGATTGCCGAGGTAGCTGAACACATTGCTTAACGCAGTATTGCGGATTTGTTCATTGGTTTCATTGACCGTTCCCGCAAACAAGTCCTTTATGTATTCTTCAAGTCCTTTGCCCATATCATTGGCGCGATTATGCCCGGCAGAGTATTCGCGCAGCTTTATCTTGGGGTCTGTCACGAGGTTTATGATTGCGTTGATTATGTTGCTCATTATGTTAACCACCTTATTTCTCGTTTTAGTTATATTATAGCACATTTTATCTCAAAAATCAAGCGTTTGGTTTTTTATTGATAAATTTAATGCCCCGTTCACTTCCTTGGCATGCGAGAAGAAATCTCGGCTATGAAAGCAAGCAAAAAAGCCAGAAATCAAACCTGCACCGTAATCGTAGAAAATGAACAATGCGGCACGAAACAGAAAGATAGTTTTGATACTATCTAGATGAGGTACAGAACCTGTGATTTGAAAAAGTCTAGTCAAGAATATGTAAAAAAGACTTGAGGCAACACCGCACAAACCTGTTGCAAATTGGTGAAAAATAAGGTATAATAAAAA
>CAJUMS010000110.1 GCA_910587465.1 uncultured Oscillospiraceae bacterium | reverse complement strand
CAAAAAACTCGTTTTTTTTGAGAAAATTGTGTAAAGTTATATTGACAAAATCAAAGAAACGCTTAGAATTCTTGCAAGGCATTTCGGACTGGTAAAGTAATTTTAAGTAAATCAACCAAAAGAAGGAGTAAAAATATGAACGAGAAAGTAAGAATAATCACCGACAGCGGCTGCGATATCTCGCCCGAAGCGGAAAAGGAATGGGCGAAATATCTGGTCGTAATGCCGTTCGCGGTAACTATAAACGGCGAGACCTACCTCGACAGGATAGACATCACTCCCGACGAATTCTACAAGGTGCTCAAAGAGAACGACGAGATACCCAAGCACTCGCAGATCACCTCGATACAGTTTGAGGACAAGTACCGCGAGCTGTACGCCGATGGCGTCCGCGACATTATTGTCGACGTTATCAACTCACATGGCTCGCAGACCTGCGGTCAGGCACAGCTTGCCGCGGATAATCTCCTCGAGGAATTTCCCGACTTAGTGGTACACGTTATCGACGGGCGCTGCTATACGCTCTGCTACGGCTATCCCGTGCTCGAGGCGTGCAAAAAGCTATCCGAGGGTCAGACCGTCGAAAGCGTGGTAAGCTACCTTAAGGACTGGGCGAGCCACACCGAGGCGTTTATTATCGGCTTTGAGCTGCGGCATATGAAGAAGTCGGGGCGCATTTCCGCGGCAGCCTCGTTCCTCGGCGAGCTTATGGGCTTGAAGCCGCTGATAATCCTGTACGACGACAAAACCGAGGTGCTGAAAAAGGCGCGCGGAGAAAAGGCGGTCATAGAGGCGGCGGTGGAGACCATCTCTTCGCGTATGATTCCGAAAACTCCGTACAGTGTGATCACTACAACACGTCCCGATCTCGAAAAAGAGTTCATCGACAAAATGACGAAAAAGATCGGCTACGCGCCCACGCTCGTTGAAAAGTGCGGCGTTGTAGTAAGCTGCAACGCGGGACCCGAATTCATAGGCGTTATAATCAGAGGACAGGAGCGCAAGTGACTGTCCCCATAACATTACGACACCACGACATTCCGACATTGTAAAGGAGCATCGCTTTGGAAAGAGCAGTTGAGTTTATCAGCGATATTTTTCAGAATTTCCTGCGTATAATCCAGTCCATCAACATTTTCGACGTGCTGGATATTTTAATTCTGACGCTGCTTGTATATTTTCTGATAAAGCTTATGCGCGAAACGCGCGCTATACAGCTTTTAAAGGGTATATTCTTCATCATTGCCATATTTGTTCTGGTCGAGATATTTCAGTTAAAGGTAATGGGCTTTATTATCGACAACTTTTTGCAGGTCGGGATCATCGCGATCATAATCGTGTTCCAGCCCGAGCTGCGGCGTATCCTCGAAAAGGTGGGGCGCACCAAGGTGAGCACCTTCACGCAGTCGGTGGAAAAAAGCGCGGGAAACGCTTCGGCGCGCGACAGAGCCATTCTCGGCATAGCTGACGCGTGCGCGAGACTTCACGACAGCAAAACCGGTGCGCTTATCGTTATCGAACGGCAGACCAAGCTCGGGGACATTATCGAAAAGGAGACTACCAGCATTATCAATGCCGAGTGTGAGCCCGAGCTGTTCTGCAATATTTTCTACAACAAAGCGCCGCTTCACGACGGCGCGGTGATAATCCGCGACAACAGAATTTACGCGGCGGGCTGTTTTCTGCCGAATACGCAAAAGGATCAGTATCTATCGACGGAGCTCGGCTCGCGTCACAGGGCGGCGGTAGGCATGAGCGAAAACTCCGATGCGCTTGTCGTGGTCGTTTCCGAGGAAACGGGAACCATCTCCGTGGCGCTCGACGGACAGCTCTCCCGCGATCAGAGCCGCGAGGGGCTTATAACCATTCTCCGCAAATATATGCCCGGCGCGTCACTCGAGAAAAAGAAGAAATCGCGCTCTAAAAACAAGTGAGGAGGGTAAAACGTGAAAAATCTAATTCTGAACTTTCTCAACGATATAAAAAAGAACTATAAAACGCTCATCCTCGCGTTTCTTGTCGCGTTCGGCTTCTGGGTGGTCGCGTCCATACAGGTGTTCCCGACTACCGATATTGACATAAAGGGTATAGGCATACAGGCTCAGCCCACCGAATACATGGTGCAGAACAATCTTGAGATAGTCACGGGCATTTCCGACCTCGCGAACATCAAGATCGAGGGGCGGCGTTACGAGATAAGCGACCTCACCGAGGATGATTTCTTTGCTACCGTCAACCTCTCTGAAGTGCGCTCCGCGGGCACGTATACGCTGCCTATCGAGGTCTCGGGAAAATCCGACAAGGAATACGAGCTTGTAAGGTTCGAGCCGCGCGCCGTTACGCTGAAGATCGACGAAATAATCTCCAAGGAGTTTACGCTGACGGGCACAGCGCCGGATATCAGCCTGCCCGAGGGATATTACGCCGACAGCATTACCGCAACGCCCGAAAAGATCACGCTTACGGGCTCGGCGGAAACGCTCGGAAAGATCACGCATATCGAGGCAAGGAGCTTCTATCACGGCGAGCTGTCCGAGTCGCGGCAGACCAACAGCGAGCTGTATATTTACAGCAACAATACAAGAATTCCCGTAGAGGATATTCTTGATGACGTTGAATTGTCTACGAACAATGTTTTCGTGAACATAAACATTCTCAAGACCAAGGAGCTGCCGCTCAAGCTCTCCATTGTAGGTTATCCGAGCAACTTCAACATAAACAGCCTTAAATACGAGATACTGCCGAAGTCGATAACCATTGCCGCTCCCGACGATACCATCGACAGTCTGAGCGAGCTCAATATCGGAACTATCGACATTTCGGACATTCAGCTCAACCGCAACTCCGTTATCCCGATAGTGCTTCCCGAGGGCTACAAAAACCTTTCCGGCAACAACAACGCTCGTATCGAATGGGATCTCGAAAATTACGGAACAGTGGATATCGCCGTCAATCTGACTGAGGAGAACGTCAATATCTCCAATCCTCCCGACAACTATGACGTGACCATGATCACCAACGAGCTGCTGCTCAAGGTGATAGGTCCGAGCTCGAGGATAATGGGACTTACGGCGAACGATCTCACCGTTAACGTCAACCTGCTCGGAGTGACGCTGCACGAGGGCTCGCAGGACGTAGGCGTCACCATTCAGACGCGGGGAACCAATCAGCAGTACTGGATATCGGGAGAATATAAGGTGACGATCAACGTTGCGGCAAAGCAGGGACAGCAAGCCGAGGAGTCGGAATAATGGCGATAATCGTTTCGCAGATACGGACAAGCATAGATGAGCAGCGCGATCGGGCAATCTCAAAGGCGATCGCGCTGCTTGGGCTGTCCGAAAACGAGATAAAGTCCGCGAAAATTTACAAGACCTCCGTCGACGCGCGGCGCGAGGTGCTGTTCGTAAGCTCAGTTATTATCGAGCTGTACAGCGAAAAAAGGGAGCGCGCGCTCGCAGAAAGGCACGATAACGTCAAGCTGTATACTCACGAGAAATTGATCGTGAAATTCGGAACGGAGCCGCTTGACGGCGATATCGTCATTGCGGGGTTCGGCCCCGCGGGAATGTTCTGCGCCCTCACGCTCTGCGAATTCGGCTACAAGCCCGTGGTTCTTGAGCGCGGCGCGGCAATGGACGAGCGTATCTCGGCAGTCGAAAGCTACTGGAAAAGCGGTTCTCTTGACCCGCGCACAAACGTGCAGTTCGGCGAGGGCGGCGCGGGAACGTTCTCGGACGGCAAGCTCACCACGCGTATTAACGACCCGCTTTGCTCGCGCGTTCTCGAAAAGCTGTGTGAATTCGGCGCTCCCGGGGAGATACTCACCAAAGCAAAGCCGCATATCGGCACGGATAAGCTGAGAAACGTCGTCAAAAACCTGCGCGAGCGTATTATCGAGCTTGGCGGTGAGGTGAGGTTTCTGTCACCGTTGGAGGATATTTCGGTACAAGGCGGACACGTCCGTTCGCTGCGAGTGAACGGCGGCGAAATGAAATGCGGAGCGATTGTGCTCGCGATAGGGCATTCGGCGCACGATACCTTTGAAATGCTGCTGAAAAACGGCGTGGAACTTGTCCCCAAGCCGTTTTCCGTCGGTGCGCGTATCGAGCATCTGCAAGCCGATATCAATAAAGCGCTGTACGGCAAATTCGCCGGACACCCTGCTCTCCCCCCCGCCGAATACGCGCTCTCCCACCGCGAGAACGGGCGCGGCGTGTATACGTTCTGTATGTGCCCCGGGGGCTTTGTGGTCGCGTCGGCAAGCAGCGCGGGCAGTATCGTCACCAACGGAATGAGCTATTTTGACCGCGCGGGAGATAACGCCAACAGCGCCGTGCTGGTCTCTGTTTCGCCCGAGGATTTCGGATCGGAGCCGCTTTCGGGTGCGGATTTCATCAAGCGGCTGGAAAACAAGGCGTATGAAATGAGCGCGGCACGCGGCAAAAACGGCTCCGCTCCCGCAATGCTGACGCGCGAGTTTATCGGCGGCGGCACGGCATTCTCGACAGGACGCGTTGTGCCTACTTATCCGTTGGGGGTCGAGCCGTGCGATCTGAGGGAGCTGTTCCCCGATTTCGTCAGCAAATATCTTGCCAAGGGAATACGTCAATTCGAGCGGCGTATACGCGGGTTTTCGGACAGCGACAGCGTACTCACCGCGATAGAAACGCGATCCTCGTCGCCCGTGAGGATACCGCGCAACGAAGCCGCAGTCGCCGAATGCTGCGATAATCTCTATCCCTGCGGCGAGGGAGCGGGCTACGCGGGCGGGATAATGTCCGCGGCGGTCGACGGCATCAAAACCGCGGTCGCGATAATGGAACGGTACAAAGCATAAAAGCGGCTCTATTGAGCCGCTTTTTACAGTAATTCAGCTATTTGAGGACTTCACATCAGCTCTAAATCGCTTGCGAACCAGTCGTCCTCGGGAGTACGGTTGACCCATTCGGGATAATTGAACGCGGACGCGCCTTTTACATCGAATACGAACTCCTTGTCGATATTTTCCGCAAGCGAACCGTCTTCATTGTACCCTTCTCCGGCAAAACGCACGGTCAGCAGACCATCATTTTTTTCGACGGTGTAGTTCACCCTCGCACGACAATCGTATTTGTAGGCGATCATCAATGTGTATGAGTCAAGTACAAAATTTATGCTATTGTAGGCATTCATTATCTGCCAATAGGCGTATTCGACAAGTCCGCCCTCCATATAAACGGGAACGCTGTAGCCCATACCTCCGCCGTTGCCCGCAAGCAGCGTAGAATTACCAAAAAAAGGAAGGTTTATTTCATAAGAATTCTCTTTAAGATACGCATTGTAATCGGCGTCATGAGCCGGTCGTCGGGATGTGGCGTTCACATAATCGGCGGTGAAAGTCATGGCGTGTATAAACAGTACCAGCCACACAAGAGCCAAGACCGCAATTGCGATAAGTACAACTCTTATGGTGATACCGACAGGCTTAGGCAACTTAGGTAAATGGATCGGTTTAGTTAGTATTGACATAAAAATCACACTCCTCAACTGATTGGGTACATAGCAAGCGCTTTTGCTTCAAACTTGTAATTAAACGAGGACAAATTATCACTTCCGTTTTTATGAAAGCGCACAGCTATGCCCCTCAAAGTATTTATTTCAGACCCCACCAATATAACACAGCCACTCTTAACACCGTTAAAAGTGTACGGATTGTTGTAATCTCTCCAATACTGATCACGAGTGTTATAGGTGTAAAAAGTCATATTTATCGTTGTGTTAAATACAAAACCGCACTTTATTTTGTAGCTGACATTTGTCTCAGCATCACCATCAACAGGAAAAACCTTGAAAAGCGGGCTACAATAATCCCCTGCGCTTATATCCGCTGTATCCTCGCGCTCTGTATTATGCGGAGAATAAAGAATTCTGGAATTCGTCCAATCGGGCGGAAAGGGAACATCTTCGTTCAGGCTTACCGGCGAACATACCTCGTAATCGTCACAGTCGCCAACATCGATGACAAGACATTCATCTCCATCGTCAATCGTCCAATATTGTCCGTCTCTTTCATAACATTCATAACCGCCGATGTTTATGGTTCACCGTCCTCGTTTATGTAGCTCGCGGTCGTGACATCTGCTGCGTAAGCCGATGTTGTTGCGGTTATTGCAGTAGCCAATGCAATAACCATCGAAAAAATTTTCTTCATAACTAAACCTCATCAAAAAATTTTATTTAATTGCTTACTATTTTAGTATATCACTTGAAGGCTTATTTGTCAATCATATAAATAAAGATTTTTTTATTTTTACGCGAAAAAAGTCTTGTAAAATATCTTCAATTTTCGCTAAAAATTATTATTCCCGCTATTGACTTATTGTGAAATATGCAGTATAATTTATTTAAACGACCACATTATTTTGTGGATATTTAAGGAGAATTCGCCATGAAAAATATTACCGAGCAACTGATATTGTCGCTTGCCCCCAACTCCGCCGCCGCGGCTAACGGCAAGAAAATTTCCAAGAGCGGCGGCTTTCAGAAGCTGTACCGTTCCGCGGACGATACGCTGTATATGGGCGAGTGCAAGGGTTCGGGCAAGAACCCCTACATAACGTCCGCGGACTATATCGACCCCGATCATCCAGTGTTCCGCTGCTCGTGCCCGTCGCGGCAGTTCCCGTGCAAGCACTCGCTCGGGCTGCTGTACGAGATGATGTCGGACAAGACGTTCGAAACCTGCGAGATACCCGAGGATATTCAGCGCAAACGCGGGAAAATCGCGGGAAAATCCGTGCCCGCAAAGGCTCCCGAGGATATGACCCCCGAGGAGCTTGAAAAGGCGGAAAAGAAAAAAGCGTCAGCGGCGAAGTCGGCAAAGTCCGCGAAAAAGAAAAAGCTGCAAAAGCAGCTCGAGGGTCTGGACTTGGTGGAAAAGGCGGTCAAGGACTTGGTCTCGGCGGGTCTGGGAACTATGGGCGGCGCTTCCCTGCCGACCTATCAGAACCTCTCAAAGCAGCTCGGCGACTACTATCTTAACGGTCCGCAGAGACTGTTCAACCGACTGATGATTGAGATCACCGAATTCCAAAAGGACAACCTTGAAATACACTACGACAACGCGATAGACACGATAGAAAAGCTGTATTCGCTTATCAAGAAGTCGCGCGAGTACATCAATACGAAAATCGAGAGCGACGACGTTGCAAACGATGACACGATACTTTACGAGGAGCTTGGCGGCAACTGGAAGCTGTCCGAGCTTGAGGCTCTCGGCAAGTGCAAAAAGAACGCGCATTTGGCGCAGCTCTCGTTCTGGGTGACGTTCGACGAGGCGCGCAAGGAGTATATCGACACAGGCGCGTGGTGCGATCTCGACGACGGAAATATTTATCTGACGAAAAATTTCCGTCCGCTGAAGTCGCTGAAATACGTCAAGGCGGAGGACTCCGTATTCGGCGCGGCGGACGTTCCGTCAATGGCTGTTTATCCGGGCGAGATAAATCCGCGCGTGCGCTGGGACTGCGCGTCGATACGCGGGCTTGACGGCGGCGATTACGACAAGCTGCGCTCGCTTGCCGCACCCTCTGTTTCCGCGGAGCTGAAGTCTATCAAGAACAAACTTCAGAACGCTATGGCAAGCCCTATTTTGTATAAGCTCGTGGCGTTCTTGAAAATAGGAAAGTGTGAGGACGGTATCGCGCTTAAAACGAAGAGCGGTGACACGATACTGCTCGAGGACTTCCCCGAGTTTGAAGCTACCGTCGGGCGGCTGGAAATTCTCCCGAACGCGAAACTCGCCGATAACGGCGTTATGCTGTGCGGGTTCTGGTACAACGGTGAAAAACGCAGAATTTCCGCGCAGCCGCTGTGCATTATTCCCGACAGTGAAAATACCATCGTTAGATTGCTTTATTAAGACCTGCAAATAAAAGTCAAGGGGTAAAGTGAAGATTTCATCTAATTTTCA
>CAJUMS010000109.1 GCA_910587465.1 uncultured Oscillospiraceae bacterium | reverse complement strand
ACTTGCATTATACTTCTTTGAGAATTTGGTGTCAAGTTTTATTATACAACATCACGACGAGTTCATAGTGAAACTGGAGAACGGTTACGATTCAAGCGCGGGAGAGGCGGGCGGAAAGCTGTCGGGTGGCGAACGCCAGCGTATCGCTATCGCGAGAGCAATTCTGAAAAATGCGCCGATCGTTATTCTCGATGAAGCTACGGCGTTTACCGATCCCGAAAACGAAGCGCAGATACAGCAGTCGATAAGCAATCTTACAAAGGGAAAAACGCTGCTTGTTATCGCGCACAGGCTGTCAACGATCAAGTCTGCCGACAACATTATTTTGCTTGAAAACGGAAAAATTATCGCTCAGGGGACGCAGGAAGAGCTTTTGAGTTCAAACGAGCTGTACGCGAAAATGTGGAACGCTCACATAGGCGCTAAGAATTGGGCGGCAAATAATTCGGAGGTGAGCGTAAATGTTTAAGACGGTTCTGAAAATAATTCGCTGGACGGGCGAACGAAAAAAGCGCTTATATATTGGTTTTGTATGGTCGTTTTTAATGCATATTTTTACGGCGATGCCGATAATGGGCGCTGCTTTTATGCTGGATCTGATGATAAAAGACAGCCGCGGTGAAGCTGAATTGAAACCGGTTTGGGCGTTATACGCGCTGATATTTATGGTGATTTGCGTTTTGGGAAGATTTTTGTTTTCTTATTTAAGGGCGACGTTTCAGGAGAGTATTGCTTACGAAAAGACCGCGGAAGAGCGCATAAAAATAGGCGACATACTCAAAAGAGTATCCCTCGGATTTTTCGATAAGAATAAAACGGGAGATATCTGTGGCACGGTAACGACCGATCTGACCGTACTGGAAATGTACGCGATGAAAATGACGGATACCCTTGTTGGAGGATATATCGGCGCTGCCGCGATGATAATCTGCATTGCCTTTTATTCGTGGCAATGCTCACTGATTTGCGTTGCGGGAGTAGTTTTTTCGGGCGTCGCGCTTATCGCGCTCAACAAAAAAGCCGCCAAGAATATGCCCGCTCATCAAAAAGCGCAGGATAGCTTGGTTGGCTCCGTTATTGAGTTCGTGAGAGGAATTGCCGTAGTAAAATCCTACGGCAAACAGGGCGCGGCGGCGCGGGGAATTACCGAAGCGTTTCACAGTCACCGGAAAATAAACGTAAAGATCGAGCTTGATTATGTCGGACTGAATATCCTTCACAGGCTCAGTCTTAATCTTGCTTCGGCGGGGATCGTGTTGTGTTCGTCGCTGCTGTGTTATAACGGCGTTATGCCCGTATCCACATTTCTGATGCTGACTGTTTTCTCGTTTGTTATTTTCGCAAATGTCGAAATCATAAATAATTCCGCGCACACTATGGAGATGATGGAAGCGACGTTCAAAAAGCTGGAAACGATCGAGAACGCCGCTTTCCCCGCCCAGGGAACGAACAGTGCGCCGCTTAAAAATCACGGCATAAAGTTTAAAAACGTCTCATTCGGATACGACAGCCGACCGGTTATAATTGACGCGTCCTTTGAAATTCCGGATGGCAGCACGACCGCCATAGTCGGAGCATCGGGCAGCGGAAAGACTACGCTTTGCAGTCTGCTTACAAGGTTTTATGATATTGACAGTGGGGAAATAACAATAGGCGGCAGAAGCATTTACGATTTACCGATAGGAAGTCTGACAGATAATTTCAGTATGGTCTTCCAAAACGTATACTTATTTAACGACACAATAATGAATAATATTCGTTTCGGAAATCCCGCTGCTTCGGAGGAGGAAGTTATATCGGCAGCAAAAAGGTCGTGCTGCCACGAATTTATTTCGCGGCTCCCGAACGGGTATGACACGGTTGTCGGAGAGGGCGGCGGAACGCTTTCGGGAGGCGAAAAGCAAAGAATAAGCATAGCGAGAGCGATACTTAAAAATGCGCCCGTCATTATTCTGGACGAGGCGACAGCGAGTGTCGATCCCGAAAACGAGCATTTGATACAGTCTGCCATTACGGAGCTTTCCAAAGGCAAGACGGTTATCGTGATTGCTCACCGTCTTGCTACCATAGAAAAGGCAGACCAAATTCTGGTGCTTGACAATGGGCGCATAACCGAGAGTGGAACTCATACGGAACTAACGTTATCAAACGGCATATACAAACACTTTGCCGAACTTCGCGGTAAAGCCGAGGGATGGAGTATTTAGATTTCTGCCCAAACGGAGCAAAAAAATGTCGTTTTGGAGTGGAAATTCGGCGAAAATATTGATAAAATAAAAAAGGCGGTTAAAAAATCGTCTTTTTTAAATTACATTGATTAGCGTGCGCTAACTTGATACAAGGTGAGGCAGTGATCGATTTAAAAAAATACATTACCAAACGGCTTATAAGCGCAGCTTTGGTGCTTGTCGGCGTAAGCGTTCTGTGCTTTGCTCTGATAGCCGTTTCGGGAAAAGACCCGGCAGCGGCAGTGGCTGTAAGCAGCGGACACTCGGCGGATTCGGAGCTTGCGGAAAGTCTGCGCGAACAATGGGGATTGAACAAACCTCTGTACATACGTTATTTCATTTGGATAAGGGGAATTTTTACCGGAGAGTTGGGTGCTTCGATAACAACGCATAATCCTATTTCCTATGATTTATCTCTTTATTTTCCGTCAACCTTTGCTCTTGTAGGCATGGGATTGCTGTGGCTTGTCGTGATCTCTTTTCCTGTTGCGCTGCTTTGCGTAAAATTCCATGGTGGGGCGTTTGACCATATTACAAGAGTATTGACGATTGCGGGAGTTTGTCTGCCCGTATTTTGGCTCGGGTATATGCTTTTGCTTTTTCTGGCGGTTAAGATACCTCTGTTTACTGTTGTTCCTAAAGCAGGTATAGGGGGATATATTCTGCCATCATTTGCTCTGGCGTTTCCATCAGTTTGCTCCACTGTTAGAATAATTCGGGCTTCCGTTCTTAAGGAAATGAACTCGGATTATGCCGTATACGCAAGAACAAGAGGAATTTCCGAAGCGGGGATTATACTGCGGCACGCGCTGAAAAACGCGCTGCCGCCTGTGATAACTCTTTTGAGCCAGTATCTTGGATATATGTTGGCGGGAAGCGCCGTGGTTGAAAGCGTTTTTTCTATTAAAGGAATAGGTTCGTATCTTGTAAGCAGCGTTATCGGCGGTGATTCGGCTGCTTGTGCCTCGTGTATCGTTATAATTTCCGCGGTTTTTGTTCTGACAAATTTGGCGGCGGATATTATAAACAGATTATTATGTCCGTGGGTGGTAAGAGAAATCAATGATTAAAAAGATATTCGGAAATCCCCAAGCGGTAGTAGGATTGTTGATGATTGTTATCGTAATAATCTGCGCGCTTTTTGCGCCGGCAATAGCGCCCAACGATCCCTATGAGATAAACCCCGCAATGAAATATCACGCGGCGGATTCGGAATTCCCGCTTGGTACTGACCAGCTTGGCAGATGTGAGCTTTCAAGGCTTATATACGGTGCGAGATACTCGCTCGGCGTAAGCGTTCCAATGATAATCGTTTTAGCAGTGCTCGGCTTATTCATAGGCACATTAAGCGTATGCGGCGGAGAAAAGCTCGATAGGATAATCACTTTTATATGCGACGTTTTTATTTCGTTTCCGTCGCTTATTATATCAATCGCTGTGATAAGCATTCTCGGAAACGGGCTGCAGAACATCGGGATAGCGGCGGTTGTTTCAATGTGGGCGTGGTTTGCGAGGACGGTACGCTCTTATGCGGTTACCGAAATGGGTAAGGAGTACATCCTGGCGGCGAGAATAAGCGGCTGCGGCACACTGAAGCTGATATTCAAGCACCTTATTCCCAATATTCTCCCGCAGTTTATTGTATATTTCAGCACGGGAATCGCTTCCGCCATACTTATGGTATCGAGCTTCGCGTTTCTCGGACTGGGTTTGCCATCGGGCACTCCCGAGTGGGGAGCTATGCTGAACGACGCCCGCACCTGTTTGTATACTCACCCCGAAATGCTTATATATCCCGGTGTATGTATTCTTATAACGACGGGAGGATTTAATCTGTTCGGCGAGGCGCTGCGGGATATATTGTCTGTGGACGGGGGAATATGAATGTTTGAGATCGCAAATCTGATCGTCGCTTTGAGAAATGAAGAAAGGAAGATCGTCGATAACATTTCGTTTGAAGTCGGCAGCGGGAAATCGCTTATCATTCTCGGACAGTCGGGCAGCGGAAAAACGATGATCTTCCGCGCCGTTTTCGGACTTCTCGACAAACGGAAGTTTGACGTTGGCGGAGAAATTCTTTTTGAAAAAACCAACATTCTGCAAATGAAACCTAAAGAGCGCCGAAAAATATTCGGCGGGGATATCGCGTTTATTCCGCAAAATCCTATGACCGCGTTCGACCCGTCCGTTAAAATCGGAAAGCAGCTTATGGAAACGCGAAAAATCCATGGCGGCGCGGATTGTAAAACCGATGTGCTGAATGCATTGGAAAAATCGGGACTTAACGATCCCGAAAAGGTGTTCAAAAGCTATCCGTTTATGCTTTCGGGCGGAATGCTGCAGCGCGCGGCTTTCGCGGCGGCACTTATGAATTCCCCGAAGCTGATAATAGCGGACGAACCGACCACAGCTCTTGACGCGGAGCATAAGATTGCCGTCACGGAATCGCTTTCCGAAATATGCGGGAGCGGTACGGCGGTAATTATGATAACGCACGATTTCGCATCGGCGCAAAAGCTGGGAGGAAACGCCGTTGTAATGCGCGATGGACGATTTGTCGAAAGCGGAGACATCAACGAAATAATGCGCGCTCCTCGAAATGATTACACCAAAGAGCTGATAAGCTCCGCCCTGATATGATAACAGGCTGTGAAAGGAATATTATGCTATCGGTGTTAAACGTATCAAAAATCTATCGCGGCGAGAAAAAAGCCGCTGTCGATAATGTGAATTTTACTCTTAACAACGGAGAATTTTGCTCTCTCGTCGGCGAAAGCGGATCGGGCAAAAGCACGCTCGCGCAGCTTATGTCGGGTTTGATAGCGGCAACGTCGGGTGAAATTATGTATGACAACATTCGAGTTTCTCCCAAAGAACGGCGCACGAGCAAGAAACTTTGCTCCGAAATTCAGCTTGTTCTGCAAAACAGCAAAGCCGCTGTTGATCCTCGATTTTCAGTTTACGATACAATCGCCGAGCCTATACGGAATTTGCGGAAATGCAGCCGCACGGAGGAATCGGAAATAATAACGCAGTTTATCCGTGACATCGAGTTAGATGAGACTATCCTGCGGCAAAAAGCGTCGGAGCTTTCGGGCGGACAGCAGAAACGCGTTTGTATAGCACGCGCCCTCGCCGCCGATCCGAAAATAATTATCTTTGACGAGGCGGTGAGCGGTCTTGATATGGCGGTCAGAAAAAGTATTCTTGATTTGCTTAAAAGGGTTCACAGCAAAACGGGAAAAACCTTTCTTCTTATAACTCACGATATTGACGCGGCGATCTACACATCCTCGCGGATAGCGGTGATGCGCGGCGGAAAAATTCTTGAGGACATATATTACAGCGGCGATCTTGGCGTTTTTAAAAAAGATTACTCCAAACGCTTGATAAGCTCATCGCTGCCCCAAAGTGTAATAGACGCATATGGCGTTTATATAGAACAGAACAAAAGGAGGATTTCTATATGAAATCAAAATCATTTTTTTCGGTATTGGCACTTGCAGCATGTCTCGCTCTCGGCGGCTGCGCAAACACGGAGAGCGGGCGTTCTTCCGTTTCAGACAATTCGCAGAATACATCGACTGACAATCAAAGCTCTACGCCCGATCACAGCACGGACGATACGGTCAGAAGTATAACGCTTTGCGAAAGTTGGGGCTTTGACTCCGGATTTTATCCGTTGCTTCACGCCGGAAATGCCTCCAACTTTGGCATTTCCTATTGGGGACACAATTTCTACGACACCCTTGTAAAATATGAAAACGGCGAATACAAAGGCTCTATTGCGGATAAATGGGAAATAAGCGAAGACGGCAAAGAGTATACGTTCACATTGAAAAACGGGATATTGTTTTCGGACGGAACGCCCTGCAACTCTGCGGCGGTAAAGAAAAGCCTTGATGCCGCGCTTGTAAATCTCGGACAATTCAACGGCAGCTACGGAAAGCTCACCACGCTTATTGATACGATTGAAACACCCGATGAGACTACATTGGTGCTGAAGCTGTCGCAGCCTTACTACGGCACTATAAACGACTTGTCTATGTGCAACCCTTTGGCGATCGTCAACCCGAATGCGTTCAACGACGATCTCACTGTAAAAGACGATCTGAAAACAATGACGATGGGTACGGGTCCTTATATGTATAACGGTGATTTTGACGGAACGACCTACACTTTTGTCAGAAGTCCGAATTATCACGGAGAAAAGCCCGAGGCGGATACGTTTAAGGTAAAGGTTATTGAGGACAACGACGCAAAGGTGCTGGCGCTCCGCAGCGGAGAGGTGGACATAATAGTCGGCGCGGCAAGATTGAGCGCGGACGGATACATTGAGCTTACCTCCGACCCCGCTTACGGAACGGCAGTCAACAGTGAGCCTACTCTCACCAATTATCTGGGATTCAATATGAGCAAAGCACCGTTTGACGATAAAAACGTGAGGCTTGCCGTCGCATACGCGGTGGACAATAATACGATAGCGGAGAACGTTTTCCGCGGAACACAGACAGCCGCCGAAACATTGTTCGGCAGATCAAAGCCGTATTGCGATGTTGATACGGTAACCTATGAATTTAACGCAGATAAAGCGAAATCGCTGCTCGATGAAGCCGGCTGGAAAGACACTGACGGCGACGGGGTCAGAGATAAAGACGGACAAAATCTTGAAATAAATTTTGTGTACACGAGCTCATACGGCAGTATCGGGGACGGTATGCTTGCAGTCGCCTCGGAGCTGGAAACAGTGGGCTTTAAGGTGAATGTTACGGATATGGATATGATGGCGTTCTATACCGCGACGCTGGGCGGAGAGTACGATATGACGCTTTACCGTACATACGGCGGAGTTTTCGACCCGCTGACATTGATGACCAACATCTATCCCGAAACAAGTATGGACCCTGTTGCGAAGCAGTTTGCCGCGTTCATTCCGGGCGGTGCGGACACGATCAAGGAGCTTGACAGCACCGCCGACATGAACAGAGTTGCCGAAATATACGGTCAAGCATTGCCCGCTATCGCCGACAACGCTCTTTGCGTTCCGCTGACAAGCACTATCGAATATGCCGCTTGGAACAATAATATTATCAACGGCTATGATTTTTGTTCGGACAGTCAATATGTCGAGATCAGTGGAATTGATCTGAAATAAACAAGGTGATAAAAATGAAATCAATCAAGCCCGAAACGTGGCGCGGCTATGAGTTTAGCGACATATCCCAAGAAGAAAGCTGTACGGTTTATTATCTTTCCGACAAGGAGGGCGGAAAGGGCATAATGCGTGTTTACGAGGTGCTTCCGGGAATACTTATGTCTTATGATATTCTTGATATGAAGTCTTGTTATCAGGATGTTCCCACCGTTGAGGGATATATTCAGATAAACTACTGTAACGAGGGCTGTTTTGAGTTTGAACTCGACACGGGCGAAATAGGCTTTATCGGAGCGGGTGATCTGGCGGTATGCGACCCGTCAAGCAGCAGGTTTGTAAATTCGCGTATTCCGTATGGAAAATATCGCGGAATTTCGGTTATGATACAGATTGAAAAGGCGCAAAAGAGCATAACGGAGCGTATCCCCGAAGCACTGCTTGACTTGTGCGGGATAGCGCGGAGAATGTTTGAAATGAATTCCACTAACCTAATTCGGGCAAATCCTTCATTAGAGCATATCTTTTGCGAGCTCTATCACATCGACGAACGTATTTCAAAACCGTATGGGCGCCTCTAAAAACCCAATCAAATTCTCGATTTTTTGTCTGATCAAGCCG
>CAJUMS010000108.1 GCA_910587465.1 uncultured Oscillospiraceae bacterium | reverse complement strand
TTGCATTATACTTCTTTGAGAATTTGGTGTCAAGTTTTATTATACAACATCAAAAACCGTTTTTCACGAAGCGGCACATAAATTATTGCACGACCCGAAAAGTGAGATCGTTACCGTGAAATCTCCGCGTAACGAAAAGGAAGTGCAAGCGGAATCGGTAGCGTTTATGGTCGCGGAAAAATTCGGTATCGACACTTCCGAATATTCGTTTCCGTATATCGCGTCTTGGTCGGAGGGCAAGCAGCTTGAACAGCTTAAAAACGCATTGCAGGAAATTCAATCGGCGGCGAAACAGATCTCGAACGCTATCGAGTCGGAGCTGCTGAAAATGCAAAAGCGGCATTTGTCGATAGATGAAAAAATCGCGGATACCGAGTTGAATAACGTTCAGAAAGCCGAATTTTTGATTGAGGACTGCTCAGATCGCGGCGTGGAATTTTCCGAGGAAGATACAAAAACCATTCTCGAATTTGCGGAGCAGCACGAAGATATTTCCGAAACGGTTCAGCTTGTCGAGGATATGGAGATCACACAGCGGCAGCGCGATAATTACGGCTACGATTTTACATATATGACACCTATCGACAACAAAGAAACCGCGCTTGAAGCGTTTGACAAGGGCGAGGCGGTCTATCTGCTTTACCCCGATAACACTGAGGGAATGGCTGAGAAACGCGAGGATATTGAAAACTTCGGAGGATACTTCGGAATTGAGAAAGAGCCGAAATCAGAGGTAGAGCGCGGTGCTGATCTGATTGACGTTTCAAAGAACGTTGCGCTGGAGATGTGGGATAAAAATTCCGATGTGTTTATAGACGGTATTCCCGCAGACAGCCGCGAGGATATTATGAACGCGCCCGATACCGCGAAATTCGCGGTTTTAGAGTATCAGTATTCGGCAGAGTTGGATTTTGACAGAACGAATGGAGGGAATACTATGGCGAGAAATTATTATGATAGCTACGGACAGCAGAATTACAGGCAGTCCGCGCCGACAAACCCAAATGTTATAGGGAATACGCCTTATAATCAGCTTGGGGGAAAGGGCGAGCTGCAATTTTACACTAACCTTAAAAACCGCCATGCGGACAATATTGCTAAACAGCTTAACGCCGACGGAGTGCGGTTCAGCGGCTTGCGCAAAGGTAAGATCACGACGATTACGATAAATAAGACGGATATTTCGCGTTACGAGGCGGCAGTCGAGAAAGTAAAGCAGTCATATCGGCAGAATAACGCGCCGGAGCGCGGATACTCGCAACAGAACGGCGCACCGCCGCAGTATCAGCAGAATGTTCCAAATCAGAATTATCAGCCGAATTTCCAAAGTCCTCCGAATTACGGAAATGCGAAGCAGTCGGCAAACCCAAATGTTATCGGGAATACGCCCTACGATCAACTTGGCGGTAAGGGGCAGTTGGAGTTTTACACTAACCTCAAAAATCGTCACGCGGATAATGTCGCAAAGCAGCTTGATGAGGACGGAGTTCGGTTTAGCGGTTTGCGCAAGGGAACGGTCACAACAATCACGATCAACAAAGCGGATATTCCGCGTTATGAAGCGGCTCTCGCCAAAGTAAAGCAGATGTATGACAAGCTAAATAATCGTTCGGCGCAGATTCCCGAAACGGCTTTCAGAGAGCAAATTCCCAAGCCAAAACCGTCAGAGCCGCCGCGCACGGATATTCCCGAAATGAGCAAGGACGAGCCGAGCAGCTTTAAAACGGTTCCTATATGCACACAATCGCTTGTGGAGGCAAAACAAAGCGGAAATCTCGGTGCTTGGAAAGACAGCGTAGCCGCGTCCAAAGCGTGTATCAAGTTTATTGAGGACAATCTTTCCGTTGCTTATGAGGGGCGTGATCTGGAGGGATTTGTCAAGCAGCTTAATGACAAATTCGGAATTGACCGCGCTATGTATTCGGTCGCGGCGACAATACAGCTAAAAGATCACGACGGACGGTTTACAAACGAGGTCAAGAACAGAGCCGCGCAATTCAGCTTTGACAGCGATAATATGCGCTTGAATTTCTTGACGGAACGTCACCCCGTTATGATAAACCACCTTTATCAGCAGATGATGGAAATGGAGCAGGAGCTGCGGCTGAACGCGCCCGAACAGGACAAAAATCTGTCCGCAATTTTTGACGGGAAGTTCTTGTATTCGTCAGAGCGCGTTGAATTGCGTGATGATTTCCGCGGTATACCCGAAACGAAATATTATAAAACCTCGGCGAACGAGTTTTTTATTCCCGAAATAGGTTGGCTTGACAACGCGGCATATAACCGTGAATTAAAGAGTTCCGAACTTACGGCAAAGGATTTCTATGCGACGGTCACGCGGGTTAATGCCAACTACATTGACGGTACGGGAATGACGGGGCAAATGGATATGTCTAGAGCCGAGTATGACGTAATGCTCGAAAAAACCTACGCTCCCGAAAACGCCGAAGCGTTAAAATCCGCGCTCGAAAAGCTGGATGAACGCAGAAACGCGGCGAATTTTCCCGAAAAGCCTACCGAATATTTTGCTGTTAGGCAAGTAAGTGAAAGACGTTATGCCGTATGCTCGATCAGCGCGGATGGTCTGACAACGGTGGCTAAGCCGAATATTACGTCAATCACCGAGGCTAAAAAGGCTATGCTTGAAATTTACGAGCAGAAGAAAAACAGCGTAAAAGTCGAGTTTGTTCACCCGCAAACGTTGGACGAGATTTCCGCGAAGATGTATAATGACCGTGCGCAAGAGGAATTGCCCGATATAATGTATCGTATAAATCTCAATTCCGACAAGAGAGCCGCAGACACACACGTTTTACAGGAGTACGTTAAGAACGACGAGGGCAAGTATTCCATTGGGCAGGAGGTCGCAAAAGGCGATTATGAGAAGTGCAACAAGTTCCTCGCGCAGCTTATGAGCGCGCCTAAAATCGAGCCTAAGCAGACTTACGAGATTTATCAGCTTAAAAGCGGCGATGAAACGCATGATATTCGTTTTCAACCTTACGAGGACATTACAAAGGCTGGGAAGAAGCCTGATTTTGCTAACTATGAAAAGGTTTATGAGGGCAACGCTGCTGATTTGAGCGGCAATCTGGGCGAGAAGCTGGAGTCGCTGTTTGAAAAGTTCAACCATGACCGCCCTGAAGATTTCAAGGGTCATTCGCTCAGCGTTTCCGATGTTGTGGTGTTGGAGGACAATGCGTATTATGTTGATGATGTCGGGTTTAAGCCGCTGGAGGATTTTATTCCGCTTGAAGTCAAGCAGTCGCGCTTTTATGACGAGTTGCCCAAACGGTTAAGTGACATAGCAGAGGGTAGGGTATCTCCGCTGCAAGATAACCTCTTAAAGGTCGGGAACGATGCGCTGAGGCTGAATGTGACACCTTACATTATGCGGGAAGCTGCTTTCAGAAGTGGTGATGAGCGCGTTGATAAGCTGGCAGAAACATATGAAAAGATGTTCGAGGGAAAGAACGCACCTGACAGGGAGCAGCAGAAACATGATATATTGCTCAGAAAACACAGACTATAACATAAAGAATTACCCGTCAAATCAACTTGACGGGTAAAAACGTATTCATCTTACCTTGCTTATTATCCCTTTATCCATTTCGTAAACCGTATCACACAAGGTGTCAACATCTTCGGCGGAGTGCGAGGCTATGAGCAACGTTTTACCCTGATCTTTCAGTCCGAGTAGGAATTTACGCATATCCGCCGCGCCCTCTTTATCCAAGCCGTTAAGCGGTTCGTCAAGAATTAAAATATCCGGATCTTCCATGATTGCCTGTGCAAGCCCAAGACGCTGCCGCATACCGAGCGAATATTTTCCGACGTGCTTTTTATTGTCGGGATCGAGACCGACTAGTTTTATCGCCGCGCGGACTTCGTTTTTCCCGATTTTACGGCGGATTTTTGCGAGTTGCATTAAATTATTGTACGCGGAGAAATTTGGAAGAAATCCCGGAGTTTCAATTATAACGCCTACATTATCGGGAATATCTATGTCCTTGCCAACACGCTTATCGCGCACAAAAATACTCCCTGAATCCGGAGAAACAAGCCCCAAAATGCACTTCATCAGCACGGTTTTTCCGCTGCCGTTTCTGCCGATAAGTCCCGTAACCGAGCTTTTTTCTATCTCCAAAGAAACATTCTTCAAGACGGTGTTTTCGCGGAATTTTTTAGTGACATTTTTTACACTTATAATGCTCATAATCCACCTCCTAAACGGTTTTTGAGCCTTTCCGCGAACGGAAAAGAATAATTATTATCGAAATTATACAGATAACCAAAAGCGTTATCAATGCGAATTCGGGAGTCGGCATTTTTGAGGAGTGCCTCAAGTTTATTGTGCTTATCGAAGCCCATTCCAGCGGCGAAAGCCATGTTAGAAAATACTTGTCAGTATACTGAAAAAGCCAATATAGCGCAATGAGAGCGCTCCCCAGCGGTATTCCAACATTTCGTCCGCTTGCGAGATTTGCGGCGAAAATTATCATTCCGAACATTACCGAGCAGAGCATTCCGCAAAGCAGTGACCAAGTGATTGCCTTGTATGGCGAGAACACCACAAGGGCTTCTTTGGAAACACAAGCATACGCGGAGTAGCTTTCCGGTAATTTGTGGTTAATCGCAGAATTTATAACCTTATCCCATTTGTCTGTAAATGATAAATGCCCCGCCAAAAAAAGCGTTGTAAACAGGCAAATTACCATTGTTATCACGACCGATACAACGATTATGTACAAAATTTGACTTACGCACCAAGAACGTCTGCCGCTGCGTGTCAAAAGGAAAATCTGCTGAGTGTTTTTAAACGGAAGCTCCGAGAAAATCAGCAGCAGAGCCACATATATCACGGTCACAAAAAGAACATCGGAATAAATAAACGACAATATCCCCACGCTTACTTTGGTGTTGAAATCGTTCGCAATCTCGGAATATGGCTGTATTCTGATATAAGTCACCGTCAACACTAGCAAAACTGCCGTCCAGAATTTTGGGTGAAACAGAGTATAAAACAGGTGATATCCTGCAGTGGTGAATGTTCTGTGGATAAAATTCATTTCGCTCACCTACCTTATATCTGAATTTTTCTCATATTTTTGCTTTATTAAAAAATGAGAGATAATTGTAATAATTGTGAGACAAACCGCCAAATATACCAGCGGATAAAGCATTGAAATTACGGAAAAATTGCTTTCAGCTTCCAATTCGCACAAGGGGTGAAGTATTCGAAAAACGGTATTTGAGCCGCTGAAAACATAGTAGGGATGGCTCAGCAGCGGCGCGTGCAGAATGCTACACAAGGTCGATATTATCTCGTACAAAACAAGTGGCATAATTATCGTGATATATGAGTTTGTGAACACTGCCGAAAGCATTGTCGCAAGCGCTGAAAACAGCCCCATAAAGCAACTCGTATTAATTATTTCAAGGAAATAATACGCGAAAATATGTCCGTTGTAAAGCAGTCCGCCGTTTGCGTAGCCGCCTATTTGTTGGGCAAACGCCATATCGCTTGCGTCGCTTGTAATAGGATTTATCAAGGAATAAATTCCGACATACAGAGATGTTCCAATAAATGCAACCAATAACGCACTTAAAAACGAGGATAATATTGTCGAGATTGCGTATTCTTTTTTTCCGCTTCTTGAATAGGATAAAACAAATCTGTCGGAGCACCATTCTTCTGCGAAAAGTGTTGCTCCCGGAAGTGCGCAGATGACAAGGCTGAAATAATACGAACCGAAAGTTCTTGAATAATGTAGTAAATACCACACCGCCGCTTTCGAATGGTAATAATCCGCCGTGGCAAATATCAATAGCGCAAGATATCCTGCGACCGCCGCCCAAAATCGAGCCGAACGTAGTGTATATTTGCAGTTAGATAAAATATTTCCGAAGATTCGTGTCATACCGTCACCACTTCCTCGCCAGTATATGCGTTTACGCGGAAGAATTGTTCGCCGTTATACTTAAATTCCCAAGCGGGTGTTAAGATTAGATCGTTATTTTCAGCGCGCAGAACGACATAAACGAGTCGCGAATAATCAAGCATGACTTCCTCGGTTATTAGGAATGAATCGTTTTTGTCCTTGAACATCTGTTCCGCCTCCAAAAAAGTAATAAATTCCTCGGTTGTTTCGACTTCTTCTACTATTTTGTAAGGAGAATGTACGCGCAGATATCCCAAGCCATCCGCACTTAAAACTGCGCTTCCCGAAGGTCCCCATGTTTGATTACCAACGTCAATATTTCCGATAAGTTCGGATTGAATGGGAATGCCGTCCACTGTTTGTTCGATATAGAAATAATAGTAATCCGCAGCGTCGCTCCAAATCTTTTCTTCTGAAGTTATACCAAGTTCTTCCTGCAATTTTTTATTCCATTCCTTGTCAGCCTCGACTTTTTTATTCACTAGTTCCGAATATGTGTCTCTGCTGATGGCGTATGCTTTTACGGAGACCCCTGTCCGCATAAACTCGTCTAAAATGTCAGAGATTTTCTGCTCTGCTTCGGTTCTCGACAGAAAATCCCAATCCATGTCGGCGTCCGCTTCTTTGTAACCGTATGAGCGATATACTACGCTGTCATAATCGTTGCCCCATTTGGTGTGATAGGAAACCGAGTAATATTTATTTTTGCCACCTATTCCGCGAGATAGCGACAAAGCCCCTTTTTCATCATTTACGGCAAAATCTGTATTGCCGAAGTCGTCTGATTCTTTTTGCGGATTAGTTTTAAACAGAGCGGTGACCTGATCTTCAGTCACTTCTTGGAAGTCAACTTTATAGCGTTTTGCGCTTGTGATATTTTGATTTGGCGCGATGAAAGGTTCACTGGAATTTGTTTCGCTTTGACTTGTCTTGATATCTCCGCTAGAACTTGTAATTTCCCCGGATCGACTATTTGTTCCTTCCGAAAATGTGCAGGCTGTAAAGTTTAACAAACTTAAAACTATTGCTAGTGCCATAATTTTTTTTCTCATAAAAATACCTCCACTAAATCCCATATTGCCATATCAATTAAAAATTATTTGAAAAAGAGTTTTTTCTTTGTAATTCGCTAGCTGATTTATGATCTGATTGAAATCAAGAGCAAGTAATATTTAATTGATATAGTAACAGTGGTTAAACTGGAAAACGTTAGATTAGATAGAGCTTTATTGGTTCGTGAATGCTTGATAAAACCTATATTATTATAAAGCGCAACCTTATAGTAACGTAATCCATAAAATACTGAACATTCCTTTTTAAAAAGAGCGGCGTTGCGTTCAACATAACGCCGCCCGTGTTTGTTTTTGCTGTGTAGATAATGGAAGTTTTAACGGTGTCCAATATCCCCAAACATTAATTGAAGAAACAGATTGACCATCGTCAAGCGATGTTGCAAGACGATATTCGTCACCGACAATACCAGCGCCTTCCAGATAATTCATGCCGTATACGCTATTCATCTTGTAAACGTCAACATAATAGGTTGCATAGTATCCGTAGTAGTCCCTGACTCTAAAAGTCGTGTAAACGCCTGACGGCAGACCGCCGCCCACATCCACCAATGCGACAGCATCAGCTTCTTTTTTGACGGCATCAGCTTTCGGCATCACAGTTGATTCTCCAACCTTTGATTTGAGGTTAAAATAATCTGCTGCGTAAGCCGCAGTGCCTAAAGCGGAAGTTACCGTTAGTGCAGCCAAAGTAGCTGCAATTTTCATTTTCAATGCCATAATAGCATCCTCCTTGAAATTCGACGCGATTATGCTGATCAGACACAATCGGTCATTGTCCTTAAGTAACACAAAGTTAACCTTGCAATATCAGTTTAATACTAATAGGTCAGTTTGTCAACAGGTTTTAGGATGAGCGGTCAAAATTCGGGGATGAGCGGGAAGAAATTTTGGGATTTTGCACATATTATGTCAAACGCTGATATTTGCGGATTAACTTAAGGCAACACCGCACAAAGCAGCAGAAATCCGCTGCCCAAAATAACAGAGT
>CAJUMS010000107.1 GCA_910587465.1 uncultured Oscillospiraceae bacterium | reverse complement strand
TAAAGATTTTTATTCCACCGCTTCAAGCGGTGGTTTTTTGCGCTAAAGCTACAAAAAAGCGGTGTTGAGCTTTTCGCTCAACACCTTTTTATACAATAAGATTTTAAATAAATTCCGCTATCTTGGTTCCCATTTCCGAGCATGACACGAGCGTCTTTCCCTCGCTCATGATATCGCCCGTGCGGAAACCCGCCTCGAGAACGCTGTTTACCGCGCTCTCCACTGCGTCCGCCTCCTTGTCGAGCTTGAAAGAATAGCGCAGCATCATAGCCGCGGAAAGTATCGTCGCGATAGGGTTCGCCTTGTTCTGCCCCGCGATATCGGGAGCCGAACCGCCGCTCGGCTCGTACAAGCCGAAACTCGATTCATTCATGCTTGCGCTCGCAAGCATTCCGATAGAGCCCGTTATCATCGACGCCTCGTCGGAGAGGATATCGCCGAACATATTCTCTGTCACCATAACATCAAACTGCGCGGGGTCTTTGACAAGCTGCATTGCACTGTTGTCGACGAGCATATGCTCCAATTTTACCTCGGGATAGTCCTTAGCTACCTCCTCGACCACCTTGCGCCAGAGCCGCGAGCTGTCGAGAACATTCGCCTTGTCAACGCTCGTTACCTTTTTGCGGCGCTGCATTGCGACCTCGAACGCCTTTTTCGCGATACGTCGTATCTCGGGCTCGCTGTATTCGAGCGTATCAACCGCGACCATTACCCCGTCGCGCTCCTCTGTGTAGCGCTTTCCGAAGTACAGACCGCCGGTTAATTCACGCATGATAAGCATATCAAAGCCCTTTGCGCTTATTTCCTTTTTCAGCGGACACGCGTCCGAAAGCTGTTTGAACAGCAGACACGGGCGCAGATTCGCGAACAGCCCCAGCGCCTTGCGAAGCCCTAGCAGACCCGCCTCGGGACGAAGGTTCGCGGGGAGCTTATACCACGGCGACGTGGTGGTGTCGCCGCCTATGCTGCCCATAAGTACCGCGTCCGCGGCTTTACAGTGTTCGATAGTTTCATCGGTGAGCGGCACGCCGTTCGCATCAATAGAACAGCCGCCCATAAGCAGTTGCTCGTAATTGAATTTGTGACCGTACTTCTCGGCGACCTTTTCAAGCACCTTCATTGCCTCGGTGACAATTTCGGGACCGATACCGTCGCCCTTGATGACTGCGATATTCTTTTCCATATCTGTTCTCCTAATTTAGAATTTGTGTTGTTCAGCCGTCGGCTTGCACGACACAATTTATCGTTCTCCCAGAAACTCGGGCGGAACATTTTCCGTAAGCCAAACTCCGTTTTCTGAGAGGTAAAATTTGTGACCCGCGCGGAACATCTTCCCCGAATGAACGAAGAAGATGTGCGGCTTTCCGTGGCGCGCGCCTACCTTTTCGGCGGTCTCCTTGTCCTTTGACAGGTGAACGTAAAGCCGCGACATGGGCTTTAAACCCTCCGCGCGTATAGCTGCGGCAAAGCGCTCGCCCGTTCCGTGGAAAAGCTGCTCGGGCGGCTCGGCTTCCTTCAGCTCGACGTCGACGTTTACCGAATGCCCCTGATTGGCGCGGATAAGCGTTTTATCCTCGTTAAAGCTGTACCGCTGCTTGTTGTCCGTCCGGACGATTTCCTCCAGCGTTTCCATGTCTATCCTGTAACCGTGGGTCTTGTTTATCCCGTAAATAAGCTCCTCAACGTTCGCCCAACCGTGTTCGTCGAGCGAAATGCCAATAACCTCGGGCTTGTGCCGCAATATCAGGCTTATAAAAACGCTTGTTTTCTTTACATCTTTCATAACTTTATAATTACTTAAAAATCAATTGTGTAAATAACTCTCGTAACTTCGTCAAATTTTCGGCTGACGAAGGTTTTCCGCTCCGTAAAGCCGAATTTCTCGTAGAATTTCCGTGCGCTGATATTCTTTTCCGCAGTGTCGAGCACTGCGCTTTTGTAGCCCTTGCCGCGCATTTTCCTCAGAGTATGCGAGAGAAGCTTCTTACCGATACCCTTGTGCTGCCACTCGGGGAGAACGTACAGCAGCATTATCTCCGCATAGCCCTCGAACGGCTTCTCCTCGCAGGTCTGCGCCGCGCACACAGCCGTGATCTCGCCGTCGCAAAGCAACACAAACACGTCCGTGCCGTTTTTCAAGAGATTTGTGAAGCTCTTACGGCGATAATCGCCCGTAAACGCGGCTATCTGCTCGGGCGAGAATATGTCCTTGTAGTTTTCGCGCCACGCCTTGTCGAGCACCTGTGACATTCCCTCAACGTCGGGAAGTGCGGCGGGTTTGATGTCGATCCTCATATCATTTAAGCGAATTCAGCAGTCCGCCCTTGTTGATTATCTCCTTGATAAAATCGGGAAACGGCTGGGCTTGGTAGGTCTTGTTTTTGGTGATATTCGTGATTATTCCCGTATCGAAGTCGATCTCGACCTCATTGCCCGCATCGATATCCTTTGCCGCTTCGTCACATTCGAGTATCGGCAGACCGATATTTATCGCGTTGCGGTAAAATATTCTCGCGAACGTCGACGCGATAACGCAGCCTATACCGCTCGCCTTTATCGCGATGGGAGCGTGCTCGCGCGAGCTGCCGCAGCCGAAATTCATATTCGCGACCATGATGTCGCCGTCCTTGACGTTCTTAATAAAATCCTTGTCGATATCCTCCATGCAGTGAGACGCAAGCTCTTTGTGGTCGGAGGTGTTGAGATAACGCGCGGGGATTATTACGTCCGTATCCACGTTATCGCCGTATTTATGTACTGTTCCATGTGCTTTCATTATAGTTTAGCCCTCCTGTACGTTAGAAATATAACCCGTCAGCGCGCTTGCCGCCGCGATCGCGGGGCTTGCGAGGTATACCTCCGAGGTCGTGTCGCCCATTCTTCCGACGAAGTTTCGGTTGGTCGTGGAAACGGCGCGCTCATGCGGCGCGAGTATTCCCATATGACCGCCGAGACACGGTCCGCAGGTCGGCGCGGAAACTACCATTCCCGCCTCGACAAATGTCTCAAGCAGTCCGTTTCTGAGCGCGTCGAGATAAATCTGCTGAGTTGCCGGGATAACGATAGCGCGGACGCCCTTAGCCACCTTCTTGCCCTTAACGACAGCCGCTGCGACCTCAAGATCGCTGTAACGTCCGTTGGTGCAGGAACCGATAACTACCTGATCAATCTTGACCTCTCCCACCTCGTCGATAGTCTTTGTATTCTCGGGGAGGTGCGGGAAAGCTACCGTTGACTTAATCGTTGACAAATCAATATCGATAACGCGGTTATAATGCGCATCGGGGTCTGCCTTAAACGTTTCAAAGGTTCGATCCGTTCTTCCCTTCACATATGCGAGAGTTACCTCGTCCACCTCGAAAATGCCGTTCTTCGCACCCGCTTCGATAGCCATATTCGCCATACAAAGCCTGTCGTCCATGGAGAGGTTCTTCAATCCCTCGCCCATGAACTCCATCGACTGATACAGAGCGCCGTCAACGCCTATCATTCCGATAATGTGGAGTATCACGTCCTTGCCGCTCACCCACTTGTTGAGCTTGCCCGTAAGGTTGAACTTGATCGCTCCCGGAACCTTGAACCACGCTTCGCCCGTTGCCATGCCCGCCGCCATATCGGTCGAGCCTACGCCCGTCGAGAACGCCCCCAGAGCGCCGTATGTACAGGTGTGCGAATCCGCGCCGATAACGCAGTCGCTCGGCACTACCAGACCTTTTTCGGGCAGAAGAGCGTGCTCTATGCCGACGTTTCCCACGTCGTAAAAATTCACGATATCATACTTATCCGCAAAATTCCTGCACTGCTGGCACTGAATAGCCGCCTTGATGTCCTTGTTCGGCGTGAAGTGATCCATTACAAGCGATATCTTGCTTTTGTCGAATACGCCCGTAAATCCGTTTTTGTTGAACTCGTTGATAGCAACGGGGCTTGTGATATCGTTGCCGAGAACCATATCCAGCTTAGCTTTGATAAGCTGACCTTCGGTAACGCTCTCCAGACCCGCGTGCTTTGCGAGAATTTTCTGCGTCATTGTCATTCCCATTTTTGTTCCCTCCTATGTGATTTATCGGGTATTTATATATCCCTTTTTAATTATACATTTTTATTATACCACATTTTTTGCGGTGTGTAAAGGGTTTTTGTGGAATTTTTATTGAAGAAACAAAGTTAGTTTGGGCGGCTACTCTTTTGTTACATTTATTTTATAGCTGCCGACCATTTCCTTACACTCCGCACTAAGCGTATAGGTATCGGTTTTTTCAAGCGTCCAGTAGGTTTTCAGTTCTCTTGCGCTGTCCAAAGTTTTTACCTCGCTGCCATCGGAATTTTCCAGCATTACAGTCAGCTCGCCGCCTTTTATATCCGACGAGAACGATATGCGCAATCTGTCACCTGCTTCCGCGTAAAACGAGAAAGACGACGAGGCGGTTTTCGGCGAACTGAACGAGCTGCTCATATTACCGAGTGTTTTCGGACGCATTATCAACAGCACGGTGAGAACCGCTGCCATAGCAAGTGTCACTATTGTAATTATTATAACGATCTCCTTTTTCATTGTGATCCCCTTTCGGCATAACATAATTTATCAACAAGTAAATTATACCACACAGTACATTGTTTTGCAAGGTAGATGTTATACAAAAAATCCCTCTCCTACCGAAAGGGATTTTGTTCAATATTGACAAATAAATAATTTAACCATTCAAGCACTTTAAAACCAATTCTTTGCACTTTGCAGGATTAGCCTGACCCTTGGAAGCTTTCATGCACTGCCCGACAAGGAATCCGAGCGCGTTGGTCTTGCCACCGCGGTAGTCGTCGACCGACTTCTGATTTGCCGCCATTACCTCGTTTACGAGCTTTTCAATAGCGCTGTCGTCAGATATCTGCACTAAGCCCTTTTCCTCGATAACCTTGTCGATATCGGCATTGTTTTGGATTATCTCCTCGAAGATTATCTTGCCCGAATTGTTGGATATCTTACCGCTTTCGATAAGCGTGATTATCTTCACGAGCTTTTCCGCGGTAAGGTTGCTGTCCGCGATATCCTTGCCTGTTTCGTTCATATACTTGGAAACGTCCGCGAGCACCCAGTTGGACACGTTCTTTGCTGTGCAGCCTCCGAGCTTTATGCACTCGTCAAACAGACGGCAGCGCGGCAGGTTCTCCGCGATAAGCTCCGCGTCAACCTGAGACAGCCCCAATTCCTTGACGTAGCGCTTTATCTTCGCGTTGGGCAGCTCGGGCAGCGAATTTTTAAGCTCCTCTACCCTCTCGAGCGGCATATAGATCGTGGTAAGGTCGGGCTCGGGAAAATAACGGTAATCCTGCGCGTCCTCCTTGGAGCGCAGCAGGATATTCATTCCCTTCTGGTCGTCCCAGCGGCGGGTCTCCTGGAATATCTCCTCGCCGCGCTTGAGCGCCTCTATCTGGCGGTTTGCCTCGTAATCGATAGCACGCATAGCGCCAGAGAACGAGTTTACGTTCTTCATCTCGACGCGCTTGCCGAATTCGGTAGAGCCCTTTGGACGAACGGAAACGTTCACGTCGCAGCGGATTGAGCCCTCCTGCATTTTACAGTCGGATATGTCGATGTACTGCAATATCGACTTCAAAGTGTCAAGGTACGCCTTTGCCTCGGCGCTGGAGCGCATATCCGGCTCGGAGACTATCTCGATAAGCGGTACGCCGCAGCGGTTGAAGTCGACGAGTGAGCCCTGAAATGCGTCGTTATGCAGCATTTTACCCGCGTCCTCTTCGATATGGATACGTGTTATGCCAATGCGCTTTTCCTCGCCGTTCATCATTATCTCGACATAGCCGTGCTCGCAAAGCGGGATATCCGCCTGCGATATCTGGTATGCCTTGGGCAGGTCGGGATAGAAGTAATTCTTTCTGTCCTGTTTGCATACGTTGTTAATCGAGCAATTGGTCGCGTGACCCATTTTCACCGCGTACTCTACTACCTTTTCGTTAAGCGTCGGGAGCGTTCCCGGCATACCCGTGCATATCGGGCATATCTGGGTGTTTACCTCAAGTCCGAACGCGTTCTTACAGTTACAGTATATCTTGGTCTTGGTGTTCAGCTCCGCGTGGACTTCAAGACCCACTATCGTTTCGTATTCCATTTTGTTCTCCTTATTTTATATGCGCAAATACGCGTCGCTGTTCGTCACTTCGTTCCTCGCAGCTCATAATACCCCGCAACCGAGCGTTCGGCTTTGCCGAACACTCTCTGCTTCGGTTTTATCGCTTTTGCGCTTGTACTTTATACGTTTACGGGCTTTGCTTCGCCGTAATTTTTTTCAACAGCTAATGCCGCGTTCAAAAGCGTCTGCTCCGAAAACTTTTTACCGATAAACTGCAAGCCCGCGGGCATATCATTCACCTTACCGCAAGGCACGCTTATCGCGGGCAAGCCTGCGATATTCACCGTTACGGTGCAGATGTCGGCGGCGTACATCTTGGTCGGGTCGCCGATGTTCTCGCCGAGCCTGAACGCCGTAGCGGGAGTTGCGGGAGTTGCTATCACGTCGCACTTCTCAAACGCCGCGTTGAATTCCCCGACGATATCGAGCGCGACAAGCTTTGCTTTTTTGTAATACGCGTCGAAGAAACCGCTCGACAGCACGAACGTACCGAGCATTATGCGGCGCTTTACCTCATCGCCGAAGCCCTCGCTGCGCGTTTTCTCATACATATCAATAAGGCTGTCGTAATTCTCGGTGCGGTAGCCGTACTTTACGCCGTCAAAACGCGCTAGGTTTGAGCTTGCCTCCGCCGAGGAGATGATGTAGTACGCGTTCAGGGCGTATTTGGTGCTGGGCAGCGAGATATTAACTATCTCCGCGCCCTGCTTCTCCAAGTCCTTTACCGCGTTCATTACGGTCTCCTTGACCGAATTGTCCACGCCCTCTCCGTAATATTCCTCGGGAATTCCAATCTTCAAGCCCTTTACGTCGCTGCTGAGCAACGCGGTGAAATCGGGATAATCACGGTCGACGGAGGTCGCGTCCATATTATCGTGACCGCAGATAACAGAGTACAGCATTGCTGTATCGGTAACGTTTCTGCCGAACGGTCCTATCTGGTCGAGCGAGCTTGCGAACGCCACAAGACCGTAACGCGAAACGCTGCCGTAAGTAGGCTTCAAGCCGACTACTCCGCAATAGGACGCGGGCATTCTGATAGAGCCGCCCGTATCCGAGCCGAGAGAAATGACCGCCGAACCCGCCGCGACAGCTGCCGCCGAACCGCCCGAGGAACCGCCGGGAACGCAGTCAAGGTTATGCGGATTGTGCGTTTTCTTGAAATAGGAATTCTCGGTGGACGAGCCCATTGCGAATTCATCCATATTTAACTTGCCCGTTACCACCATATCCGCAGCGTTGACCTTTTTCATTACGAATGCGTCAAACGGCGGAACGTAATTAAACAGCATTTTCGACGCGCAGGTGGTCAACAAGCCTTTAGTGCTGATATTGTCCTTGATACCTATGGGTATTCCCGCCAGCGGGTGGAGCGCTTCCTTTGCGCGCTTTTCGTCGACCTCGCGCGCCTTTTTCAACGCCTCCTCGCCGCATACCGTCAGATACGCGCCGACCTTTTCTTCTGTTGCCGCCGCTCTGTCAAGCACGGATTTGGTAAGCTCCTCGCTGCTGCATTTCTTCTCGGAAAGCATTTTCGACAGCTCGTGAGCCGAATATTCGTAAAGTTCCATTGTTTAGTATTCCTTTCTCATTCTACCGTCTTGGGTACGACCACGCAGCCCGCCTGCATTTTCGGCGCGTTTGCCAAAAGCTCGTTTCTGGTAAGCTTGTCCTTGCCCTCAACGTCCTCGCGGAGCTTCATGGGGTGCTCGGGATCAAGTCCCGACGCGTCACCCGATACCTCGGGGAGCTGCTCCACCATTGCGACTATGCTCTCCATGTCCTTCTCGAATTTCGCCAGCTTGTCATCCTCGATACGCAGACGCGCAAGCTTTGCGAGATGTTTTACATCAATGCTCATTTCTTTTATCTCCTTTCAAACCTACCCAAATATAATTTACTTTTCCACAAT
>CAJUMS010000106.1 GCA_910587465.1 uncultured Oscillospiraceae bacterium | reverse complement strand
GTATTACCGGGAGAAGGTGGATTTTGTCTATAGGATGATTAGATATTAGTATAAATCAATTATTTCTTTGTACATGATATATTCTTCCTAAAAAAACAGGCTGCGCTTTTGACGCAGCCTGTAATGCTAATGCAAATTGCCGGATTAGTACATTCCGCCCATTCCGGGTGCGGCGGGTGCAGCGGGAGCCTCGGGCTCGGGTTTATCTGCAACAAGACTTTCGGTAGTGAGAACCATTTCGGCAACGGAAGAAGCGTTCTGCAATGCGGAACGCGTTACCTTGGCGGGATCGACAATGCCCTTCTTGATCATGTCGCCGTAGCTCTCGCCGTAAGCGTCATAGCCGTAGCCGACGGTCTTTTTCTTGACGATAGTGTCAATGATAACGCTGCCCTCAACGCCCGCGTTCAGCGCGATCTGGCGGATAGGCTCCTCAAGAGCGCGGAGCACGATAGACGCGCCGGTTTTTTCGTCGCCCTCGAGAGTATTCATTACCTTTTCGACAGCAGGCATAGCGTCGATAAGTGCAACGCCGCCACCCGCAACGATACCCTCCTCAACGGCTGCCTTGGTAGCCGCGAGAGCATCCTCGATACGGAGCTTCTTCTCCTTCATCTCGACTTCGGTAGCCGCGCCGACCTTGATAACGCCAACGCCTCCGGAGAGCTTAGCCAGACGCTCCTGAAGCTTCTCCCTGTCGAACTCGGAGGTGGTAGCCTCAATAGCGTTTCTGATCTCGTTTACGCGAGACTTGATATCCGCAGTCTTGCCCGCGCCGTCAACGATAATAGTGTTCTCCTTGGTGATCTTTACCTGCTTAGCGGTACCGAGTTGGCTGATCTGAGTTTCCTTGATATCAAGTCCAAGCTCATCAGTAATGACTTCGCCGTTGGTGAGTATAGCGATATCCTTGAGCATTTCCTTGCGTCTGTCGCCGAAACCGGGAGCCTTTACAGCAACACAGGTGAATACGCCGCGCAGCTTGTTTAAAATGAGATTGGTCAGCGCGTCGCCGTCGACGTCCTCCGCGATGATGAGGAGCTTCTTGCCCGACTGTACGATCTGTTCGAGCAGCGGCAAGATGTCCTGAATGGACGAAATTTTCTTGTCGGTGATAAGAATGTACGGACTATCGAGAACAGCCTCCATTTTATCGGTATCGGTAACCATGTACGGCGAGATATAGCCGCGATCGAACTGCATGCCCTCAACTACCTCGGAGTAGGTCTCGGCGGTCTTGCTCTCCTCAAGAGTGATTACGCCGTCCGCAGTTACCTTATCCATAGCCTCAGCAATGAGCTTTCCTACGAACTCGTCGCCCGCGGAAACGGTGGCAACGCGCGCTATATCCGCAGAGCCGGCAACCTTTTTGGAGTTCTTCTTAATTTCCTCAACAGCCGCGTCAACAGCTTTCTTCATACCCTTCTTAACAATCATCGGGTTAGCGCCCGCGGCGATGTTCTTCATACCCTCGCGAACAAGAGCCTGAGCGAGCAGGGTAGCGGTGGTAGTGCCGTCGCCTGCGGCGTCGTTGGTCTTTGTAGCGACTTCTTTTACGAGAGCCGCGCCCATATTCTCGAAAGCGTCCTCAAGCTCAATCTCCTTAGCGATGGTAACACCGTCGTTGGTGATAAGCGGAGAGCCGTACTTCTTGGACAGAACAACGTTTCTGCCCTTCGGACCGAGAGTGATCTTAACGGTATCCGCGAGAGTATCTATGCCTTTTTGCAGAGCCTTTCTTGCTTCTTCTCCGTAAATGATATCCTTTGCCATAGTTATCTCCTCCTAATGTTTATGTCAATTTGAATTACTTAGCAGTCTTGGGCTTGGGACCGCGCTTTGCGCCTGTTGTCTTAGCCGCTTTTGCTCCGGGTTTGGGTCCGGGCTTTTTGCGCTCGGTCTTAGCTGCCGCAGACTTTGCGGCGGGCTTTCTTCCCGGCTTCTTTGCCACGGAAGTCAAATCGGACTTGGGAGCGGACTTTGCGGTGCTCTCCTCAACAACGGCGAGAATGTCGTCCTGTCTAACAATAGAGTACTCTACACCGTCAACCTTGACCTCGGTACCCGAGTACTTGCTGATAAGAACCTTGTCGCCAACTTTGACGAACATTTCTACTTCCTTGCCGTCTACGGTACCGCCCGGTCCCACCGCAACTATCTCGGCGATAGAGGGCTTTTCCTGAGCTGCGGCAGTAAGGATGATACCGCTCTTTGTGGTCTCCTCCGCCTCAACCGACTTGATAACTACTCTGTCTGCTAAAGGTCTGATTGTCATATATATTTCCTCCTAATGAAATAAATGTGCAAAACCTAATATTAGCACTCTTATTTCCCGAGTGCTAATTATATTTTAACCCATATTTTAAAAAAATCAAGGGGTATTACGTATTTTTTGAAAAAAATTGTATAATAGCACAAACATTTATATATATTATTGTTCTAAATTGTCAATTTTATACAGCAGTCAATAAATGATTTTACGGGATTTTATATAAAAATATTGCAAAATATCTGTAATTATGTTATAATTATTAAGGTAATGTTAAAACAAATTATTGTTTAGCTTAATAACCTTCAAGCATTGACGAGAGTTAAATTATTTAGTTGTTCACATAAATTCTGATTTACAAGGTCATGAAAGGAATTCATTATGTTCGGACTATTCAAAAAAAATATAAGATCCGAAGAGGCTAAACGCGCCGAGAGTCTGCCGCTTACTAAGAAGGTGCAGTTTGAACCGGTGCCGTTAAAGCAAGTCGAAACTGCAATGGATGACGATCTGCGCTCCGCGTTAGACTATGCTCCCGTCAACTATTACGCGACAAAGGAAAAATATCTGCTGTGTATTTTCTATTACAAAGAGGATTACAGTGAGATCTATCTGCGATTTGAGTACCGAGTGGACGACCTGCCTCGCGGCAAAACAAAGCTGTGGAAGGTCGATAAGGACTTGATGCGCGACATTCTGCGCAAGTTCGGACAAAACATCTGAGGTGGAATATGGAAAAAAGAACTATTATTACGACCCCCGTGGATTTCGATAAAAGCGACTTTTTAAGTCTGCTGTCGCTGTCCGCAGGCGCGGCGATAGCACGGCAGAACGCGTTCGGCGCGGTGATTGGCAGCGACGGTTGGAACGTCAACCCGATGCATGGCATGATCAAATTCGGCGAACGCGAGTTTCCGTGTGGAATAATCGGTACGGAAAGCGAGATCGGCGGTACATGGCTGTGGGGGTGGGCGCATACCGAAAGCGGTCTTCCCGAGAATGCTTCCGCACCGTCACGACGTGCCAAGCGCACTCTCGGGTACTGCGCCGAGTTCACGACCGCAAAATTTGAGCTGGACGAGCTTCACAACGGTCACAATCTCTCAATGGTGACCGTCTGCGCCGCCGAAAAGAACGCCTGCTACTACCGCTGCCCGTATGACGGCGGAGCGCTGTTCGTGCAGGTCAACGAGCTGCCCGACGAGATTTTCGCGCCTATGTTGCTCGACGTCTTGGTAAAGCAGTTTATGGAGGTGCTCGGTGCGTTCTACTGCGACCATAAGCTGCTCGCGGCGGGAATGCTGTATATGAACGGCTACAATTTTAATGTCGAGCCAAACCGCATAACCGCCGAAAAAAACGGCTTGTTGCTCAACATTGCCTTTGAGCAAGCGGGCGGACTGTACAGAACAACGAATATTTCTCTCGGCTGATGTTTTATACCTCATATGCGCATAAAATTTTCACTTATCTTTCACGAAAGCAACTTACAAATATCATACATAACTGTTAAAATATGTAGCATAAAGCACAGGTTGTGCATTAAAATTGCTAACCACCCTTTTCATATAATTACCAACCAAACCAACATTATGCCCCCACGGAAACGCGGGGGCATAATGTTTTATCCGATAAATACAAAAACACTCTGCGGTTCGCGGAGTGCTTTTATTTTACAATGGAATTCAGAAATCCCGCCAAGAGCTTCTGTTGCCTTTCGGGAATGCGCTTTATCGCGAACAGCAGCTGCGGGTCTATTTTGTCCGTGTCGTCGGTCGGTTCGGCTTTTCGTCCGTTCGGGGGAAAGGGTTCGTTCGTGAGACCCGAAAGGTAGTCAAGACTTACCTTGTAGAATTTGGCGTAATAGATCGCGGTATCGAGCGGCAAAATTCGCTCGCCTTTTTCGTAACGCTCATAGGTTTTTGCGGAGATATAGGCGATTTTCGCACATTGTTCTCGGGTTAAAGCGTGAAAGTCGCGTAATTCTTTTAATCTGTTCATTCTTACACCTCCAAAAATATTTTAAGATAAATAGACCAAATGGTCTTGACAATTTGGTCTATATGTGGTAAAATATAATTAGACCATATGGTCTAAGTATATTATCGCCCATTTGGCGGACAAAATGTAAAACAAAGGAGAAAAATTATGAACATTTTTAAGAAAACCGTTGCTTGCCTTGTAGCGGCAGCGGTAATGACAAGCATGGCGGTGACGGCTTCGGCGGAGTATAAGGTGAGCGGAGTAAACGGCAACGACGGCAAATATTACCTGCGTATCGTGGGATTGCCCGAGGAAATTTCCAATGACACTAGTCAGCGTCCTGTTGCGGCGGTTGCAGTTAATTTTGAGAAAGACGGATTAGTCAGCATTTATCAGTTGGGCTTTCAAGTGTTTAACAGAAACAACGAAACGATATGCCAAGTTATGGATGCCGGCGGAACAATGCTTGAAGAATTAAACTGTAATTTGTTAAGCTTTGAAGGCTTTAACGGTGAATTGGGCTTTTTGGTAGAATTCCCCGCCCACGATCAGTATCTTACACAATTCATGGGTTTTGAAAATGCTGTGGTTTCTGCTGTAGCTGCGGGTTATTATGACTACGATGCCGATTATAACATCACGGGCAGCAACTTTTCTTACTATTCCAGCAACGGCCAAACCGTTGACATGGATTATGTTGAAAAGGTTACGGCTACATGGCAGGAAATAAGTAAAACAGATACATTCGAGCCGACAAGCTCCGATCCCGCAAGCGAGCCGACATCTTCCGAACCCGCAAGCTCCGAGCCCGTTTCCGAGCCTGCCGCAAGCGAGCCCGTCAGCTCCGAGCCGACCGCGTCTCAGCCGAGCAACGTCGATACGGGCACGGCGGGCATAGCCGCGGTTGTTGGCACTGCCGTACTCGCGGCGGGAGCCGTTATTGTGACACGCAAGAAAAAATAAATAAATCTTCCTAATTTCCAAACAGGCGGAGCTCCATATGCTCGGAGCTCCGTCTTTGCTATGCCGTTTTTGATATATAAGCATATCTGTGTTTGTATATTATTACCATAATTTCAAGTGAAAAATTTGCAAAAATTGAGAAATTTCCTTGACAACTTGAAAAATATCGTGTATAATGGTATTTGTGGAGAGAGTTTTGTCTGTCGGCACTGCCGATTTGTAACGCTCTCAAATAATGTGTGTTGAAGGAGAATTACTGTTATGGCACTGACGAAAAACCCCAATGTGTTAAAGTGGATTGAAGAGATGACCGCACTGACCAAGCCCGATAAGGTGGTATGGATCGACGGCTCTAAGGCACAGCTTGACGAGCTGACCAACGAGGCGCTGTCCACAGGCGAGATGCAGAAGCTCAATGAGGATAAGTTCCCCGGCTGTCTGTATCACAGAACCAAGCCCAATGACGTTGCCCGCGTAGAGGACAGAACTTTTATCTGCTCGCGTAATAAGGAAAACGCAGGTCCTACCAATAACTGGATGGATCCCAAGGAGATGTACGCAAAGCTCACCCCGATGTACGACGGTGTAATGAAGGGCAGAACCATGTATATCATTCCGTATTCGATGGGTCCTATCGGTTCGCCTATCGCTAAGGTAGGCGTTGAGATCACCGACTCCATTTACGTTGTATTGAATATGAATATCATGACCCGTATGGGCGAGCAGGCGTTCAAGAACCTGCCTGATGATTCCAACGACTTCGTTCGCGGCCTGCACAGTAAGGCTGACGTTGACCCCGAAAACAGATATATCGTTCAGTTCCCCGAGGACAACACGATCTGGTCGATCAACTCCGCTTACGGCGGAAACGTTTTGCTCGGCAAGAAGTGCTTCGCTTTGCGTATCGCGTCTTATCAGGGCTGGAAAGAGGGCTGGATGGCTGAGCATATGCTCATTTTGGGCGTTAAGAAGCCCGATGGCGATATCAAGTATATCACCGCTGCGTTCCCGTCCGCTTGCGGCAAGACCAATCTCGCAATGCTTATTCCTCCCGCTGTTTACAAGGATGCAGGTTATGAGGTATTTACAGTCGGTGACGATATCGCTTGGATGAAGCAGGGTCCCGATGGTAAGCTGTACGCTATCAACCCCGAGAACGGTTTCTTTGGCGTTGCTCCCGGTACTAATGAGAAGTCCAACTTTAACGCACTCGAGTGCACCAAGAAGAACGCAATCTTCACCAACGTTGCTATCAACCTTGAGGACAGAACCGTTTGGTGGGAGGGCCTCGATAAGAACCCGCCTGAGAACGCCGAAGAGTGGAAGGGCGCTAAGGTAAACGGCAAGGAGTTCACCGCGGGCGGTGAAAAGCTCGCTCATCCGAACTCTCGTTTCACGGCACCCGCAGTAAACTGCCCGTGTCTCAGCTCCGAGTTCAACAATCCGCAGGGAGTTCCCGTTTCGGCTATCATCTTTGGCGGACGCCGTGCTTCCACAACTCCGTTGGTATATCAGTCGTTTGACTGGAACCACGGCACATATGTTGGCTCGGCTGTTTCCTCCGAGACTACTGCTGCGGCTACCGGCGCGGTAGGCGTGCTCCGTCACGATCCTATGGCTATGAAGCCCTTTATCGGTTACAATGTAGGCGATTACTGGCAGCACTGGATCGATATGGGCAAGAAACTCGGCGAAAACGCTCCGAAGATCTTTAATGTAAACTGGTTCAAGCAGGACGAGGAGGGGCACTTCATCTGGCCGGGATTCGGTGACAATATGCGCGTTCTTGACTGGATCATCAAGCGCTGCGAGGGCACTGTTGACGCCGTTGAAACTCCTATCGGGTATCTGCCTAAGGCTGAGGACATCAACATTAAGGGTATCGAGGACGAGGTAACTCCCGAGATCATGACCAAACTCCTCGCTGTTGATAAGGACCTCTGGACCAAGGAGATTGCCGAGATGCGCCGTTACTATGCGGAGGATATCGAGGCTAAGGGCGGTAAGGTTCCTGCGGAGCTTAAGGCTCAGCTTGACATGATTGAGAAGAAGCTCGGTTAATTTTTCAAAAGCAACATTAAAAAGGCTGCGCAGTGATTTGTGCAGCCTTTCTTTTTGTACTGAGTATACCCGTGAAAATCTTTTGCGTCTTGCGCTTGTCCTCATCAGGAATGAATTCGCATAATTCAAGCCATTATTAAGGGGGCAATTCGCGATTTTAACGCGTCCTTTTTATCGGTTTTGACTTTTCTTACACGCGGTTTGTACCGCAGTTATCAATCAGCAATGGATTGATAACGGAAACAAAGTATATCGGCGTTGCAACATCGTGACTGATGTATTTCATTGCATTAACTTAACACTCGTTGGATGATTTTGCTTGTACATTTCCTGTACCAATAAGCCTGCCACCCATCATTTCTACAAATTCAGCTGTCTTATCAAATGGCACCTCGCCCCAATCGAAGTCCTTAAGCAGCTTGTTCAAGCTGTTAGTGCCTAATAGCTTTGCAGTCATCATTATGTCACAGCCATTGTTAATGCAATTTTGTATGAAATTATCACGTAATTCATTGAAACTTACATCATGAACTCCACATCTTGCGAGAAATTTTTTTAAATGAGTGAGGGCTATTCTAGGCTCATACGGAGTTTCCTTACCGCTGAAAGCATAATGCTCAGCTTTTTTGCTGTGTAGCTTGCTTAATTCCGCCGTAAGCACACTCGGAACAGGAATTTCACGCGCTTCCTCGCACTCCTGGATTACAAGCGCTTGAGCTTGCTTATCTGTTTTCGGACGGGAAGTGCGATAAACTATCCGGCAGATATTTATACTGTTTCGTTTTAGGGCAACACCGCACAAAGCAGCAGAAATCCGCTGCCCAAAATAACAGAGTC
>CAJUMS010000105.1 GCA_910587465.1 uncultured Oscillospiraceae bacterium | reverse complement strand
TATTACCGGGAGAAGGTGGATTTTGTCTATAGGATGATTAGATATTAGTATTATTCCAATATTCTTTGTAAACTCTGCTGCCATTTCCGTCAAGATTTAATTGATACATTCTGAATGTGACCAAATAATTTTTCGGCTGCCATTGTTCTTCATATGAATATTGATAAATCATATTCAACCGCTTCATTACTTTGCCGCTTTTAGGATTGTTGATATCATGTGTAGCGGTAATATATGGGATACCGTCTTTCTTTAATCGTTCAATGACCGCCCCGCCTGCCTCGGTAATATATCCGTTGCGCCAAAATTCCTTGCGAAGCGCGTAGCCGAAGTCATATGCGCCCTTCGCGCCGACATTTATATATCCTATCGGATAATTATCGGTTTTTAGGCAAACGGCATAGTTGTACGCGCGTTTCCGAGTATAAACGCTTTCATACCGACTTTTGTAAAACGCCAATGTTTCCACCAATGTTTTTTACGGAAACCACGGCAGAAAGGTGTTAACTTCTTCATCGCTGTAAATTTTAAACAGGGCTTCCAAATCATTTTCCGAGAATTTACGCAATATAAGCCGTTCCGTTGTAAGTGTCGGCGTATTCATTTCTTTTTTCCCTCAAGCGACTTGACAAACTCACCCAAGTCATGTCCCTTGAGCACGCGCTCGAGCAGCTCGGGAAGTCTCTGCGGATTGCAGGCAAAGCAGGGGATACCGTAGCCCGAGAGCTTTTGCGCCATCTGCTCGTCATAGTACGGCTTGCCTCTGTCGGCGAGCGCGAGCAGGCAGACCACCGTCACGCCCGAGGACTTCATTTCCTCCATTCGGCGGACAAACGCCGCGCGGTTTCCGCCCTCCATAAGATCGGAGATAAGGAAGAACAGCGTCTTTTTCGGGTTCTCGATGAACTGCTGACAGTACACCACCGATTTGTCGATATCCGTACCGCCGCCGAGCTGAAAGCCGTACAGCAGATCGACGGGGTCGGCGCTCTTTTCGGTAAGGTCGACAATGCTCGTGTCGAAGGCAATGATACGCGTTTTGAGCGCGCTCATGCTTGCGAGTATGCAGCTTACCACCGACGAATATATTACCGACTCGCCCATGGAACCGCTCTGGTCGATATCGAGAATGACCGTCCATTTGTTTGCGGCGGTCTTTGACGCGCGGTCGAAAAAGTAGAAATGCTCGGGAACGATCGTTTTAAGCTCGGGTGAATAATGCTTTAAATTGCGGCTTATGGTCATTTTGTAGTCGAGCGCCGCTGCTGACGGTATCGGCGAATGAGCGCGCTTGTTGACCGCGGCGGTCACGGCGCGGCGGATATCCTGCTCGAGAAGGCGGTTTATCTCCTCGACGATCTTGCGGATAAACGCACGGACGCTGTCCTTGGAGCGTTTTGGGATCATCTCCTTGAGCGTTAGTATGGTCGAGGCCAGGTTGATGTCCGGCTCGGTGTTCTCAAGTAATTCCGGCTCGAAGATAAGCTGTTTCAGACCGCAGCGGTTCATTGCGTCGTTCTGAATGACCTTGACGAGATCCTTGTCAAACAGCGTGCGTACGTCTCCCAGCCAGCGCGAGATCTGCGGATTTGACGGTCCGTGCCCGGCACCCGAGCCACCGTTTCCAAAGCCGCCGTTCTCGCTTTTATTGTAGATCGCCGCAAGCGCCTTGTCCATTAGATCCTGCTCCTCGTTGAGAGCCGGCATATTCATTCCCGAAAGGCGCTTGTCGCTTTCCTGACCTAGGATAAGCCGCCAGCGCTGTAATTCCTGTGTTTGTTCCATGGTTCGCTCCTTTTGGGTTAGTCGGGAGATCGCTCGTGCTTCTTCTCCACTGCTTCGGATAAAAAATCAAGTATTATAGCGTTGACCTCCTCCGCCTGCTCTCCGACAAAGTGCGGGCGATGTCCGCCGCCTTTTACTTCATAGATTTTCGCGTGAGGTACTTTTTCCTGTAATTCCGCGCAGGTTCCGAATGGGTCGTGCTCTCCGCTTATAAAAAGCGCGGGACACTTTATTGCCGCCCATTCATTGTCGGTAAGGTTCGGGTGCTTTTTCCAATCCGCAACAGTTGTTCTCAGATAGGTTTGCCAGTCGCCGCGGTGAGCTTCATAATGTCTGATCTTCATATCCTCAATAAAATCTGTGTCATTTCTGCTTATGAGGTTCTCTGGCAGAAAATCATCAGCTCCGTCGGGTCTGGGATAAGCTCCGCCGCCGATAGTTACAAGGCTTTTAACTTTATCGGGATATTTTGCCGCCAAATAACAGCCGACATACGCGCCGAGGCTGTACCCGATCAAATGAGCCTGTGTTATATCCAAAGCGTCAAGGAAATCCGACATATCGTCCGCTATTATTCGGCTGTTCCAGTCAAGGCTTTCACAAGTTGTACGACCGTGACCGCGAAAATCCGGAAACAAACATCGGTAATGTCCCGAAAAGGGAAGTATCTGCCCCGAAAACGCAAGCAGTCCGCGGCTGAAAACGCTGTGAAGAAACAATACGACCTCGCCTTTGCCAAATTCCTCATAAAATATATTTATCTCACCAAGTTTAGCGTATGGCATTTTCATTCTCCTTGCATACCCAATAATTTACAATTTTTTTATCGGAAAAAGCATATAGCTCTTTCCCGTCTGTGGACAGGTGAAATCATGTACCGCGCCCGCGAGCGTGAACCCGTTTTCGTCAAGATACCGTATCATATCGGCGAATGTGTTCTCGTTTTCGCATTCCACGCGCAGATACTCGTAAGCGGGGATAGTCCACTTAGTCCAGCCCTCGGGAGCCTCCGCGTCGTCCTCACATTCCGCGCCCGCAAGATACAGCCCCTCGCTGAAATTCTCCCAAGGCTTAAATGAGCGCGATAAGTCCGACATTGCGCCCCAAACTCCGTGCGGAACGCCGTTTTCGTCCTTTTTCGCGAGGTGCGCTATTTCACCGAAATGCGAATTCGCGTCCTCCCACAGCCGCTGAATAAAGCCATCGCCGTCCTTGGTTGAGCCCTCTTTCCCGATAACGGTAAAGTCGGGCTTTGTTATTCTTTCGATATTCATAAAACCTCTGAGATCAAATGTCAAAATCAAAATCGTCCAGCGCCGCGATTTGCTCCTGCGAAGCGGAATCAAGCACGGCGTTGACTGCCTCGCTGACCTCCGCGCCGTTAAGCCCCCATATCTCGCCGAGATTTTCCGCGATACTGTCCTTTTCGCTCGAGGTAAAGTCCGCGAACGCGCGGCGCAGGAATACCAGCGCCCGCTTGAATTCCTCGTCGTCGAGCGACTGAATGTACTCGTCAAGGCTCTCCCAAAGCGACAAACGCGCTATCAGCCCGTAGCGGTTCTTAAGCGTCAAGCCCTCGAACCACCCCGCGCCCAGATCGGCGGGAACGCCCTTTGAAAGCCGCCGCGAGACTTCAATTTTCAGCTCGTCGTTCGTCATATGATTGCGCTCGAGCAGCACCGCAGCCGCAAAGCCCGACAGCCGCGTGTTCAGATCGTCGCGGTGGGCGACCTCTTTGAGCGCGTTCAGCCAGCTTTCCGTTTCGAGAAATCCCTGCGCCAATTCTACCGAATTAAGTAGATTCATAGCCTCGGAAATCGACTGCGAGGCGTTGTCGTCGCAAACGCACGAGCCGGGAAGGATTAGGCACGCGCGGTAATAAATTTGCTGCAAAATGGGAAAAAGCGGTGCGCTGTCGGCTTTTCTGATGTCACCGTAGGCAATAATGGACGACAGTCGGAACGCTGTTTTAGCAAGCTCCTCGAACGATGCCGCGTCCACCGCCATTGCCTGCAGGGAGCTTACCGCATAGCTCGCCGCGGACGGCATTCCGCACAAAAATGCGTCCTCGACCGCCGCGGCGACCTCGGACATATTTGCAGAATTTTCGACGGTCTCCTTTATCGCGAACGATGCGGCAAGCTCCACGGTATCGCCTCGCAGCGCAGATTCAACAAGCTGAATTTCCGATTCGGGAGTCCAACAGATGACCCATGATTCGCTCCAGGTTGCGTTGTCCTGATCGGATATCCGAGGCTCGGCGAACGTTATCCCGAGCACTCTCAGCTTATGCAGAAAGAACGAGCGGTTGAGGTCGAGAAACGCCGACTTTTCGCCCTTTGCGCGGAGATTTTCGCGCAGATCAAGCCGCAGGTCCTGCGCGGTCACGGAGCGGTATTTTTCGAGCTTCAAGTCCTTTAACAGCCGATAAAAATCGTCCTGGATACTCGTCCGCGAAACGCCTTCGGGCAGTGCGCCGATTTTCGTTCCGATCTCGGTATCAGCGGCCGCGACGCTTATTGCCGCAAAGCTGCCCTCTCCGAGACAGGTCTCCGCCGCGTCGCGGAGATCGCGCAGCGACGGCACGTTTCCGAGTTTACCGCCGCGCATTTCCGCCAGCGAATTCGCGAGACGTACCGCCTCGATTATCTGCGCCGAAGAAGCCGCGTTTCCACTCTTACGCTGCTTTTCGGCTATCTTGCTGAGGTACGCGTTCGCGGTGAATTGCCGGTCGCCGCGCCGATAGCTTTCCCAGATAAGCTCGTAGTAGGCGGGCGCACGGTTGCCCGCGCCATAGCCCGAGCGCGTTGACAGACGGTAATAGGAATACGGCATAAGCGTGTGCAGACTGCCGGTCCGAGGCAGCTCGGGAGCGTTTTCCTCGTTCTCCCACGTTTTCAGCCCTTCAACATGATAAGCGCCCGTGACCACAACAATTTCCTCGGGAGCGACGCCGTTCCCGACTGCCGAACGTATGCAGGAGCGCATATAAATCTCGCGGAGCTGAATTTCCTCGAGGTCGCGCCCCGTTTTCTCGGAGAATTCGCGGATATTCGCGCCGAATAAATTAGCGCCCTCGTTATAGCTTTCAAAGTCCGCGCAGTGCTCGAGAGTGCGCTCCCAGAATGTATCGTGACCCTCGTCGCTCAGCTCGTCAAGCCTGTCGTAAACGGAGATAGAGCGTTCCTCGCCCGCGTTTTCGTCGATTATTTCTTCGTCATCGTCGTTATCGCTTTCCGCAGCTTCCTCCTCCGCGATACGCTTTTCGTAAAGCGCCAAAAAAACGTCCGAGGGCAGATCCATAAAGCGGAACTCTACTTTATTCTTCCGACACCACAAAATAGCCCGATACTCGGGAGAATACTCCGCAAACGGGTACAAAATCGTCCTTACGGGTGCGTGATCAGTGTACGCGAGAACAGCGAACGGCGGTTTTGTCTCCGCGCGGACGATATCGTCCGCGGTATCGGAGAAGTCGCTCGGCGCTTCGATAAGCACCAGCTCAGGGCGGACACTATCAAGGAATTTCTCCAGATAAAACGCGCCCGCGGGGGAGAGATGACGAATACCGAAAAAATTCACACCGCTCATTCGTTCAGCTCCCGACACGCCTTGTACAAGCCGCTCCACGACGAGCCGCGCTTTTTCATTATGTTTTCAAGGTATTCCTTCCACGCAAGGGAATCCTTGTCGTCGTCCTTGACTATAGCGCCCTGCAAGCCCGCCGCGATATCCTCGTCGGAAATCTCGCCGTTTCCGAAGCTGCCCGAAAGCGCCATACTGTTGCAGAGCAGGGAAATAGCCTCCGCAGACGACAGCACACCGCCCGGAGCTTTCACTTTCTGCTTTTTGTCCAGCGTTTCGCCTTGACGGAGCTCGCGGAATATCGTGCAAATCTTCTCGATAACCGCGTCCTTGGGAAGCGCCGCGTTGAGGTCGAGGTTCTCCGAGAGCTGCGCCACGCGAGTTTTAACGATATCCATTTCCTCCTCGAGCGTTTCGGGCGCGGGGAGAACTACTATATTGAAACGTCTCTTCAAAGCCGCGGACATCTCGTTTACGCCTTTGTCGCGCGTATTCGCGGTCGCGATTATCGAAAATCCCTTTTTCGCGGGTACTTCTATTGCCAGTTCGGGCACTGAAATACGCTTCTCGGAAAGCAGCGAGATAAGCGTGTCTTGAACCTCCGAGGCGCAGCGCGATATCTCCTCAACACGCGCGAGGGTTCCCGTTTCCATAGCCGTGAACACGGGGCTTTTCAGCATTGCCTGCTCGCTCGGACCGTTCGCGATAAGCATTGCGTAGTTCCACGAATAACGTATCTGCTCCTCGGTAGTGCCCGCTGTTCCCTGAATGACCTGCCCCGAGTTGCCGTTGATAGCCGCCGCGAGGTGCTCCGAAAGCCAGCTCTTGGCCGTTCCGGGCTCGCCGATAAGCAGCAGGGCGCGGTCGGTAACGAGCGTTGAAATAGCTATCTCGACAAGACGCTCGTGACCTATGTACTTCGGCGTAATCTTGGTTTTCCCGACCTTGCCGCCGCAGATGTAGGTCTTTACCGAGCGCGGCGACATTCTCCAGCCCTGCGGTACGGGCTCGGTCTCGGCTTTGATGAGCGCGTTAAGCTCCTCCTCAAAGAGCTTTTCCGCGGGCAGTCTTAAAATTTGCTGTTTCATTATCGTATTCTCCTTAATTCATTCCGGATTCCGCCCAAAGCGAAAGTTCGTCAATATTTACGTTCTTCATTTTTAGTTTTCCCTTGCGTAAATTCTCGATAAGATCTTGAACCTCGGCAAGTCTATAATCGTCATCGCCGGGAAATTGTTTTATCAAAACCTTGACGGTAGCTGTCGTATTTGACGTATGTATCTTACATTCCCTTACGAGAAGTCCCTTGATGTTTATCAGTCCGCATTTTTTAATGTAGCTGAGTATCTCGTGTGTGGTGAGAATAGTGCTGTTGAGTTCCGAAAAGTACTTTCCAAGTTTTTTGCAGTATTCCTTATCGTCCGGGTCTATCCAGCTTCCCAGAAGCCTTGAGTATTCCCAGCACGGATACTTAATCAGCGCGTCCGACACCGCGCCCTTTAACGATTGAGCCACCTCGCGCGACGCGTTTACTATCCACCCGTCGTTTATGGGGTCGTAGCACCTGTTCACCAGATAATATTTTCCGTCTTTAAAGAATATCTTCTGCAGGGTCTTGAACAAACCGCTGTCGCATACGGATTTTTTGTTCTTTTCACGTTCCGTATACTCCGACGTTATCCGCTGTGCAAGCCATTTCGAGCTGTCGTCTCCGCTCAGAAGCCGTGTAGCAGTTTCGGCGCTGGCGTATAATCCTTTGGTCTCGGACGCGTTGTTAAGCTCCATGGCGAGCGCCTTTAAGCCTTCGTTGTCCGTTGCGAGTATCGTTTCCTCGAGCCGCATATCCATTCCCGCCGCGACAGGGGTGTTTATTTCGCATCTGAATTCGCGGTAGAGCTTCTCGATCTCTTCGCCGAATTTACCCCAGAGCGCGGAATTCATATCCCAGAAACTCGTCTTGACCTTGAGCTTGACCTTATCTCCTTCCGCCACTTGAGACAGCGTGACCTTGTTTCCCTTATCGTCCACAAGGACCTTGTTGATAAGCCGTGCGGTAAGCTCGCTCGTCCATTCGGACGAGACCTTTGCCAGTACCTCGATGACCTCAGCAGGCTTTTTCTTTGAGTATTCGTTGAAGAATTCCTCGGACTTCTCGCAATCAAACGATATAAGCGCCGAAAGAGCTGCCGTTTTCAGCTTGCCCTTTTCGGTTTTTGTAAGCTCGATAAGTTTATCGGCGTTGCTCTCGTCGTGACGGAGCGCGTAGATAAGCGCCTTACGAACATCTTTCTCGGAACTTTCGAGCTGTTCAAGATAAAATTCGTTCTCCTCCGCGCCGCAAAGCTCCTCTATAATATGCAGACGGCGTATCATATCCTTTTTGCCTTTGGGGTCGAAATCCTTTTTCACAAGCGGGATAATCTCTTTTCCCATTCCCTTGAGAATGCTCGCGACGGTATCCGCAAGCTCCGCGTAGGACGCGCCCAAGCCCTTTACCAGAGCGGGTTTGACGCGGTAATCATTGAAAAGCTCGGGAGTTTCTCTCCGCGCGGTGATTACCGTGTTGAACTGTCCGCCCCCCGTGGAGGTCAAAGCGTCAAGCACCGCCGAAAGCTGCGAGTACGGCGCGTTCACAATGACCGAGGAAATGCCGTTGTCGGGCAGATCCTCCAATTCACCCTTGACCTCGGCAGTGCCGAGCGTGGTTATTACCGCGTCAACAAGCAGATCGGAAGAGCACACGTCTGAACTCCAGTCACT
>CAJUMS010000104.1 GCA_910587465.1 uncultured Oscillospiraceae bacterium | reverse complement strand
GTGTAAACCATGGCTGGCTTGCCGTGGATTTACCCGATAAATATATTATAGTAGGGGGAGTTGCCTATGACAAAGCGCAAGAAACTAAGACATTCGGAATACTACGACTTGCAGGATTGCTTTGATAAATTATATGCGAAAAGCAAACAAGGTGATGTCTTCACAAATCTTATGGGGATTATTTCTTCGGAAGAAAATATAAGGCTTGCGTACAGAAATATCAAACGCAATTCGGGTAGTCATACAAGTGGAGTGGACAAGCTAAGTATAAAGGATATAGAACGGCTGTCTACCGAAAAACTTGTTGAGATAATTCAGAGAAAATTCAAATTCTACAAGCCTAGACCAGTACGGCGAGTAGAAATCCCAAAACCGAACGGTAAAACCAGACCTCTGGGAATACCGACTATTATTGACCGATTAGTGCAGCAATGCATTTTACAGGTATTAGAGCCAATATGCGAGGCAAAGTTTCACGAACGCAGCAACGGTTTCAGACCTAACAGGTCAGCGGAACACGCATTGGCGCAATGCTACAGAATGATACAGCAGCAGAATTTACATTTTGTTGTGGACGTTGACATTAAGGGCTTCTTTGATAACGTTAATCATTCAAAGCTGATACGCCAAATGTGGACTTTGGGAATACGGGATAAACAGCTAATCTGCATAGTCAAGTAAATGCTGAAAGCACCTATTGTAATGCCCGATGGCAGCACACAATATCCGATAAAAGGCACACCCCAAGGCGGTATCCTATCGCCATTATTGGCAAATATCGTGCTAAACGAGTTGGATTGGTGGATAAGCAGCCAATGGGAAAATATGCCCACATATAATGAGTATAAAGTTTCTTATTCAAAAATAGGAACGGAAAATAAAGGCTCAATATATAGGGCGCTTAGAACAAGCAGATTAAAGGAAATGTATATCGTAAGATATGCGGACGATTTTAAAATATTCTGTCGGAAACGGAGTGACGCTGATAAGGTTTTTATTGCTGTCAAGCAATGGCTGAAAGACAGACTTTCGCTGGAAATCAGCGAGGAAAAATCGAAAGTTGTTAATCTCAAAAAGCATTATTCTGAATTTTTAGGGTTTAAATTAAAGGCGGTTCGGAAAGGGGGGAAATTCGTTGTAAGGTCACATATGTCCGATAAAGCCGTAAAGCGCGAGACCGAATAGCTGAAAGAGCAAATTAAGGCTATTAAATTTCGCAGGAATACCGAAGATGAAATAAAGAAAATTTATCGATATAATTCTATTGTTTTCGGCGTTCATAATTATTATAGATATGCAACAGCCGTAAGTCTTGATTGTATGGCAATTCAGTTTCAAATAAATACGGTTTTAAATAACAGGCTTAAAGGGCGGCTTGAAAAACGCGGCTCTGCAAGTCGGAAATATATTGCGGAACATTACGGAAAAAGCAAAATGATGAGATATATCAATGGCGAACCGTTGTGTCCAATAGGATATGTGCAGACTAAGAACCCAATGTACAAGAAGAGAAAGATATGCAAGTATACGACAGAGGGCAGAGAAGAAATTCACCGAAATCTTAAATTCGACGAAACGGTAATGAATGTGCTGCATATGCTCGCAAGAGCGTATCTGCCAAACAGAAGCGTGGAATATATGGATAACAGAGTATCGTTATACGCCGCACAATACGGAAAATGTGCCGTTACGGGCAAGGTGCTTTGGATTGATGAAATTCATTGTCATCATAAAAAGCCGTTAAGTCAAGGCGGTACGGACGAATACAAAAATCTTATTATCGTTCACATCGACGTTCACAAGCTGATACACGCGACAAAACCCGAAATAATACAAGCATATCTGGATAAAATTAAACCCGATAAAACCCAACTTAGCAAAATAAACGAACTCCGAATGTTGGCGGGTTACACCGCTATATAACTGTTTTGGATAACTTTGAAAGTGATACCAATCCGATGAAATTGTAGTATTGATGGAACGCCGTGTGCGGTGAAAGCCGCATGCACGGTGTGGAACGGGGGAAAAGACGGAGATTATTTCAAAGCCTTACCTATCGTTATCTCTGTCCAAGATTGACGGACTTGAAATGATATTCTCCGCATCGCGCTCCCGAAAGGTTTCCATAGTCGCGATAATCCAATCCCTTGCGCAGTTTGAAAAGACTTACGGCAAAGAGGGCGCGGAGATTATCGTTGACAACTGCCAATGCACCTTGTTCAGAGCGTTTGCGCCCAATTCCAAAACCTCCGAGGCGATGTCTCAGGACCTCGGCAAGCAGACTTGTTCTCAGCGGAACCGTGACGCACTGAAGCGGCAGGGATGGCGGCAACCGTCAACTGCAAATGATTAAGCGCCCGCTGATGAAGGTGGACGAGCTGAAGTCCATGCCCAAAGGTCACTTTATCGTGATGAAAACAGATTATCATCCGATGAAAACTTGGCTCAAGCTGTTCTTTAAGTGGGGGTGCAGTGCCGAGGACGCATATTCGATTGAAGAGAAGTCCGAGCGCAAGGTACAGTACGCCGACAGCCGAGAGGTGGAGGCGGCGGTACTGAAAAAATTTCCGCCGAAAAAGGAAGCCAGCCGCCCTCCGAAGCTCATTCCGATGGAATTTACAGACAGTTTTGAGAACATTGGCGAGGGGATTTTATCCAAAAAACGTTCACCAAGAACGAAAAAATCTGATTAAGATTTTATACATTCGGATATAATACTGTTAAACATTAAACTCAAGGTAAATATATTATCCTTGTTTTCGATCTTCATATATCCATTATATTTATCGACCACACTTTCTTATATTCAGAAGTCCGAATCCGTGTTCGGATTTGTCGGATTTGGTTGTAAAGGGAAAAATATTATTATTTTCAATTTTATCGGTTGGATTTGATATTGTTAAAATAAAATAGCTGTGACAAAAACCGCTATATATCGCAATCTTTTTTTCGCCGTAAAGCGCAAGGCACGCTTCGATCGCGTTGTCGATCGCGTTTCCGAGGATAATGTAAAGATCGGCTTCGTTGATTGAGGTAGGAATTGTACAGTCGAATTCAATGGTAATATTTTTCTCTTTTACACTGTTTTGCTTGTCGGACAAAATCGCGTCCGAAATAAAATTCCACGTATTAAACGAAAGCTTACCGACGGGTAGCATATCCGTTATATTCCCCAGATACTCGGATATCTCGTCATATCTTTTCGCTTTCAGCATAGAACGTATACAGCTGCTGGACGTTCAGAACTTCTCGACGGACGGCGTAGTATTTTCAACGGCGGCAACCGTTGTTGAACTTATAGACAACGGCTGCAACGTATCTTTCGCCAACGGCGAGCGCTCCGGCTGGACGCTCGAGGAAGATGAAACCATCGACGGCGATCTGAATCTGTCGAGAGGGACGCTCGATCTCAACGGACACAAGCTGACCGTAACGGGAAACCTCATTCAGTCGGGCGGCAGCGTGCTTGTTAACGGCGGCGAGCTGGATGTTCGGGGCGATTATCGCGTTCAGGCGCTTAACGGCGGCAATTATACCACAAGCCCCGGTACTCTCACTATGAAAAACGACTCCGACACCGTAAAGGTAGGCGGAGATTTCATCATGCAATCGACCAGGAGCCACAGCAAGCTTCTGTCCGCGGGAACTCTGGAGATCGGCGGAGATTTGACGCAGCTTTCGGGCGGAGCGGGCAGCAACTTCAATACGACCGGAACGCATACGGTCGTATTGAACGGGTCGGACAAGCAGACCGTCAGCATAGCCAACAGCGACAAGAATTACTCGCACATTGCGAATCTGAAAATCGAAAACACCTCCGCGGAGGGCGTTAACATAGCGAGCCGCGTTTACGTACTTAACAAGCTGTATGACACGGATTCCATTGTAACAAACAGCGTAAATCTGTGTATCGCCGCGACGACCGAGTTCCCCGACGGCAAATGGAGCTATGACGTTAATTTTGTGGAAACCAGAACCGCTCCGGCAGAACTTGAGGTCGGCGGCTCGGTATGGCTTACAAGCGGCACCTTGAACGTGAACAAGGGCAAACTGTATATTGGCGGGGATCTGAACCTCAGCGACACGGGAATGGGCTACGGTTCCGGATATCTAAACATGCAGAACGCTGAGGATTATATACTGGTCAACGGAAACGTATGTGCGTATACATATAACAGCGGTAGCTGTTTTACCGCGGGAACACTCGAAATAAAAGGTGATTTCACTCAGAAATATTACTACAATAATTATCAGAACAACTTCTACTGCCCGGGCAGCCATAAAGTCGTTCTTAGCGGCGAGATGCTCCAGACCGTGTCCTTTGCGTCCACTCAGTCGCAGTTTAATATTTTGGAAATAACCAAGCCGTTGGATATCGGGTATACATTTAATAATGCACAGTGGAATGAGCTTGTAGAGAATTATACGGACGATTCCGCGCCCGCCGCTCCGACAAACCTGCAGTTTGTGCGCTCTACCTCCACGTCCGTTATGATGAGATGGACGGGCTCTGCGGACAGCGGCAAGCTGAACCGTTATGAAATTTATCGTGACGGAAAGCTCGTCGGAACAACAAAGCAGACAGAGTTCATAGACAACGGTCTGAACACCCATACTCAGTACGAATATTACATCGTGGCACTGGGCGCAAACGGAGTGCGCTCAGAAAACAGCAACACTATCAAGGCAGCGACCGATGTCGACGCATACGCGCCCACAACGCCGACCGGACTTCAGGCTGTGATCCGCGCGGACGGCACCGTTTACCTTACATGGATCGCATCAAGCGATAATGTCAGCGTTGACGGATATAATCTGTACCGCAACGGCGAATTTATCGGAAATACCGCGGGAACGGCGTATAACGACAAGAATGCCGAGCCTGGTTATCACGAGTATTATGTCGAGGCGTTCGACAACGAGGGGAATAATTCTCTGTTCAGCGGCAGCGTTTACGCGGATAATATGCCGCCGCAAAAGCCCGTTCTGCATATAAGTGAAATTACACCTATGCGCATTACGTTCAAATGGGATTCGGAGGACAACGTCGAAATCGACCACTTCGAGATATACAAGAACGGCGAGTTTTTCAAAAACACAAAATCAAGCGAATACACCGATACGGCGGTTACGGCGGGCGACGAATATTCGTATTATGTGGTGGCGATCGACACGTCGGGAAATATATCCGAAGCCAGCGACGCCAAGAAAATATCCGCAAAAAATGACGAGGAAAAGCCGCAGATAGGCATAGCGGCTCAGACGCTGACAGAAAACAGCAAATCATTAAGAATAGTCTGCACTGACGACGTTATGCTCTCCGAGCTGAACGCCGAGATCAAGGCACCCTCGTCGGAGGAGTGGAGCTCCGTTAAAACTCAGACGCTGAGCCAAAAGAGTCAGTTCGTTAATCTCGATCTTTCGGATTATCTGACGGACAGCGGAGAATACGATATCAGAATAAGCGTTGCAGACGCGGCGGGAAATACGGAAACCGTCGAGTCCAAGTTTACCTATGCCAAAAATGAAATGTCGGAATTTGAGGTCACCGCGGTCGCCGACGGCTGCTCTATAAGACTGGATTGGACTTCCGCTTCCGACAGCTCCGATGTTTATTACGAGATACGCAGAAAAGACGCGGACGGCACGGAAAAATACATAGCAACCACAAGAGCCAATGAATTGAGTTATACCGACAGCGGACTTTATCCGCTTAAAGAATATGCGTATTCCGTAGTCGCGCACGATGAAAATATGTATACAGCCAAGAGCAACACGACAAATATCAAATCGGGTAATGATACGATTGCTCCGATAGCCCATGCTGGAAACAGTTCTGTGATTATCGCGGAACAGACCATCAAATTCGACGGTTCGCGATCATCAGACAATTTCGGCATCAAGGAATACTTATGGGATTTCGGCGATGGAACGACGGGAACAGGCAAAATATCAGAGCATGCCTATTCCACTGCCGGAACCTACAACGTTACGCTTACGGTAACGGATGAAAGTGGGAACAGCGATACTGACACGCTGACTGTAACCGTATATGACAAAAATCATTGCATGGTCAGGATCAAGGTGACGGACGACAGCGGGGAGGCTCTGCCATCCGCAGTTGCTTTATGCACACTGCCGGATATTGAGGAAACAATGTTCTATAGCAACGCCGATGGAGAGATATCTCTTGTAGCGACGAAGGGAACGTATGATTTCTATTTCTTTGCTAACGGATGCCTGCCTTTAAAAAAATCCATAACGCTGGAGGCAAGTAACTCAGGCAGCGCAAATCAAACGATTACGCTGACGCGCTCCAATCTAGTCACATATGACGAATTTAAAATAGAACCATTAAATATTGAGGAAATGCTGGAGCATGGAATCGATATCAACGATGAAGATAATCAATATGTATGCAAGGTTAAAATGAAGGTGGATAATGTTGAAACCGGGAGACCGGAAGACGTTGAGGTTATTGTTACGCAAAATGGCGAAATGGTTCGACTCAATTATGATAATACTTATACAACATGTAAGAGCATAGACAGCGAAAAAGACGACGGCAAAACTAAAACCAAAACAAGTACCTCAACGTTGCAGTTTAATATAACTAACAAGGTAGAACACATGCCGCCTCAAATGACAACAATGGTAAGCATGTCTCTTACGGAATTCTCTTGGATGAAGGATTTTTTTGAGGTAAGTATTACATTGCACAATAACGCCGAAATAGGATTTGATATCCTTAATCCCAAAGCGACGCTTAACCTCCCAAGCGGACTATCATTGGCTGCAGCCGATAAAGATAATCCCGCAGTTCAAACGCTGAATACAATTGAAGGTGGAACGGCTAAAACCTTCAAATGGATAATAAAGGGAGATCGTAAGGGTAAATATGACATAAGCGTTGACTTTGAGGGTCTGCTTACACCTTTTGGAATTCCGATTGAAGCAAGGTTTGAAAATGGTACACCCATTGAAGTGCGCGGCGGTGAAGATTTGCTGCTTACTCTTAATCCATCATTATATTACACGGAATTTTCTCTTACAAATATGTCAGACAGAGACATCTATAATGTCAGAGCAAGTATCAACAGCTATGGAGAATTTAAGGATGCGGTTCGGATTGTTGCTAAATATCCAAGCGGACTGACTGAAAGAACTGAGTGGAAGGACGCAAGCAAGACAGAAATCAAGAGTAAGGTATATCTGCCTGTCAATGTTGATATCGTTACGGATATGGATTCTTTGAGAACTCTTAAACCAGGCGAATGTATTGAGGGTGTGATTTGGTATCAATAAACAAAATTGCTCCAACCGGACAAAGTCCACAAGAACACTGTTTAAGAAAGGACACGAAGAAATGAAGAAACTAATCTCCCTGTTAATAAGCATAGCACTGCTGTTCAGCGTGAGCGCGGAAGCGTTCGCGGCATACACCGAGGATCGCGCTAAGGCATACAAAAGCGGCGACTGCACGATCACATACACCATTAAGAACGAGTGGGATAACTATCAGCAGATACAGATGTCAGTCACCAATAATGGCAGCGAGACTGTGCGGAATTGGGCGCTGAAGTTCGACTGCTCCGGCGAAATAACGAACATATGGAATGTCGAGGTGTGCCAAAATGATGGGGAGATTATCGCACTTCGCAACTGTGGTTACAATTATGAAATAGCTCCGGGCAACACAGTGGAATTCGGTTTTCAGCTTCGGGGAGAAGAGCTCGCTCTTCCCGAGAGCATGTCATTGTGCAATAAAACCGTGGATTCCACCAACAACGCGGAGATCGGTTATGAAATACAGAACAGTTGGGACGGCGGCTTCATTGCCGAGGTGACCGTGACCAATAATTCGGACGAGCCTCTTGAAGCGTGGCGGCTTTCATTTAACGGCAATTTCGAGATCACTAATCTTTGGAACGCGAACAAGCTGCATTCCGAGAACGGATTTCTCGTTGAGAACAACGTGTCCACCATGCCCATTGAAAAGGGCGAAACCAAGACCTTCGAATTTCAGGGAACAATCGCTTTGGGAGAAACTCCGGAGCTGTCGGATTTTGTTCTGACCTCTGTTGTGATTGATGTCGAGTCAAATGATCCTGTTGATTCGGATAAACCCGACCCCGGCAAGCCCGATGACTCTGAAAATCCCGAACACATAATGATTTTGTCAATATAACTTTACACAATTTTCTCAAAAAAAACGAGTTTTTT
>CAJUMS010000103.1 GCA_910587465.1 uncultured Oscillospiraceae bacterium | reverse complement strand
TGATACCACTCCTTCCGAGAGCACTCCCGATGAGAACAAGCCAGAGGACACCAACAAGCCCAACGTTGACACAGGCGTTGAGGGTGTAGCTGCTGTTATTGGCGTTGCTGCTGTTGCTGCAGGCGCTATGATCGTAGCTAAGAAGAGAAAGTAATTAACTTAAATTACTGTTTTAACCGCGGTATCTTTTTGATATCGCGGTTTTTTATTGAAAAATTGTGCAAAATATACAAAAAAAAAAAAAATGTTTAGTAAATTGTATAATTGAAACAAAAGTCCAAATACTGTATAATTTAATTAGTATTAAATGTGGGCAACTATGCCCTGCGTTTTTACAAATTTTTATATGGAGGATTTTACGATGAAATTTAAAAAATTCTTTGCCGCAGTCCTCGCGGGAGCTGTGGCATTGAGCTCTTTCTCATTGTCGGCGGTTGCGGCTTCGTCTGAGACGGGTACACGGACTAACGAGCCTGTTAAAATTGAATTAGCAACAAGTACATCTACCGGAGCGGCTCTTGAAGAAGATGCAGGAGGAAGTGCGGGATCTAATATTGATGTTCCCACTACCGGAGTTGATGGCTTGGCGATAAAGAAAGTTGTTGTTGAATTTGACGCTGATAAAATTACAACAGATTACTTTAATGGTATAATTGGCGCAAATAAAACAGGTGATGATTGGTATCAGAGTGAACAATTGGCATATCCCGAAAACAATACTTGGTCTTGGGATTGTGCGGATGGCATAGTTGGAAATATTCAGGTTCAGTTTTGGTGGATAAACAAGGTACAGGATGACACCAATACTCCCGGCACAGTTGCTATTAAGTCTGTAACAATGTATGACGAGAATGATATTGTTCTTGCAATTGCAGAGCCTAAGGCTGCTACTGAAACTCCCGATCCCGGTGAGGACGGTGATGTTGTAAAAATTGAATTAGCAACAAGTACATCTACCGGAGCGGCGCTTGAAGAGGATGCAGGAGGAAGTGCGGGATCTAATATTGATGTTCCCACTACCGGAGTTGATGGCTTGGCGATAAAGAAAGTTGTTGTTGAATTTGACGCTGATAAAATTACAACAGATTACTTTAATGGTATAATTGGCGCAAATAAAACAGGTGATGATTGGTATCAGAGTGAACAATTGGCATATCCCGAAAACAATACTTGGTCTTGGGATTGTGCGGATGGCATAGTTGGAAATATTCAGGTTCAGTTTTGGTGGATAAACAAGGTACAGGATGACACCAATACTCCCGGCACAGTTGCTATTAAGTCTGTAACAATGTATGACGAGAATGATATTGTTCTTGCAATTGCAGAGCCTAAGACTGCTACCGAGACCCCTGATCCTGGCGAGGATGATGTTGACACAAGTACATGGAAACCCGCGGCAAATGGCTTTACAACAGCGTGGGGCGGTTGGAAAGGCTGCAGTGCAGATGCTGGAACACTCAACTATACATGCACGATTAAGGATGTCATGAATGCAATTAGTGTTACAGATATTGCTGATTTCGGCGGTTTTATTGCACAGGTTTGGAACGGTACAGTAGGTGCAGAGGTTTCTTATACTGTAATTATTGAGACGGCTGACGGAACACAAAAGGCAAAGGACAGTGGTACAACAACAACCGTTGATAATGACGGCATCCCCGAAACAAATTTAAAGCAGTATGCTACTGAAGCATGTGGCGGTAATATGGTATTTGCTGCAACAGATAAGATCAAAATTGCCGTAGCGGCAGGCGATACTCCTCCCGAAATTCCGGATGACGAGCCCGGACAGGAAGAAACAACAAAGACTTTGACCTTGACGGTTATTGACGCTTCCGGTTGGGGCAAGCCCGATGTACAAAAGGCAGCTCAGAAGAACACCAGTATGACTCCCACAGGCTTTACTGTTGGAGCAACAAAATACGGCGATGTAAAAAATGCGACTGTTAAGTTAAACGGCGCGGAAATAACAAATATTTCTATTCCGGGTGTTGATCTCACTGATAGTGAGAATATTACTTTTTCGTTGTATGCTCAGTGGGGCGACAATTGGACATGGACTTCCGGCGCAGCGGATGGTTGGAATATGTCAGATATAACAGGCGTAGCCGATTCCGATGTACTTAAGGAGTTTGGCTATCAGATAAATGTCAATGGTACTGTCGGCGGTATAAATGATATGACTCTTGGCGATACCATTACTGTTACTATCAAGTATACTGACTTTGTGGCTACCGGTATTTCCGGCGGCGATACTCCGGGTGGCGATAATCCCGGCGGTGATACTCCCGGAACTCCTAGCATTCCTTCCAGACCCTCTACTCCCAGCGAGCCCGAGGAGACCGTGAAGTTTGAGGACGGCAAGAATGAAACAGGAGCAGTTGTTGAAGCTCCCAAGGACGCTTTTGAGAAACCTGATGATATTACATTCAACGCAGCTTCCGTTGCTGAGGAGACCAAGGATGAGATCTTTACATTCGACCTCTCCTTCACTGATAAAGACGGCAATAAGGTTCAGCCTAAGTCCGCTGTAACCGTTAAGCTACCTGTTCCCGCAGCACTGACTGGTAAGACCGTATACGTATACCACGTTGAGGAAAATGGTACCTACACTGAGATCAGCTGCAAGGTTGAGAACGGTATGGTAGTATTCAGCGCAAAGAGCTTTAGTAAGTATGTAATTACAAGCCAGAAGCTCAATGCAAACGGCGAGCCTGTTGCGGATCAGCCCGGCACGACCGATCCCGGTACGAACAATCCCGGCAACACAAATGAGCCTAACGTTAATACAGGTGTTGGCAGTGTAGCTGTTGTTCTTGGTGTTACTGCTGTTGCGGCAGGTGCTATGATCGTATCCAAGAAGAGGAAGTAATTTCACTTTCGGATAAGCGATTTTACGCTGAAGAGCGTACAATTTAAAAACATTGTGGTGTCGAGCGAATGTGCTTGACACCACATTTTTTATTTAACAATGATAAAATGCCGCGCAGTCATTTTCTTTGACCACACGGCATATACTTTATAAGGCAAAACCGCCGAAAGGTACGGCGGTTTTGAGTTACTGGGCGATTTTCTGCATTTCGCTCAGCTCTGCCAAGCAGTCACGGCAAATGTTGCGACCCTTGAAAACCGTTATGCCACTTGCGTTGGAACAAAATGCACATGCGGGCGAATATTTTTTCAAAATAATATGATCGTCCTCGACGTAAATTTCAAGACTATCTTTCTCGTCAATGTCCAAATTTCTTCGCAGCTCAATCGGAATAACAATTCTGCCAAGCTCGTCAACTTTGCGCACTATACCGGTAGATTTAACCATTTCGTTTCCTCCCTTGCCAAAAATCCGATGCTCTCGTCTTCACCTTTAATTATACCATATAACGACAATTTTGTCAAATTTTTTAGTACACATCTTTTTAAATTTGTGGGATTTATCCAGCAAAAATTGTAATTTTTTGTCAGAAATGGTGTATATTTACAAGGTAATAAAGGGGAAATATTGGTAAATGAAAGTAATTTTGGTGGTTATTCCCATAATATCGTTGATTTTCGCTGCGGTCAACGGGAAAATGTCAGAGCTTTCCTCTAGCATAATTTCCAAGTCTGGTGAGGCAGTGGAATTAGTGATTTCGCTGTGCGGTATCATGTGCTTCTGGTGTGGACTGATGAGGGTTGCCGAGCGTGCGGGACTGACCGAGAAGCTTGCGCGGCTGCTGTCGCCTGTGGTTTGCGCATTGTTCCGCGGAGTGCCTAAGGGGAGCAAGGCGGTTGGATTGATAACGATGAACCTTGCTGCGAATATTCTTGGTTTGGGTAATGCGTCCACCCCCCTCGGTATAGCCGCGATGCGTGAGCTATCCGAAATTGAGCACGCCCAAGAGCATGCTACCGATAATATGATACTTCTTGCAGTCCTCAACACCGCGAGTTTGCAGATAATTCCCGCCACAGCGGCGGCTCTCCGCACCGCAAACGGCGCGGAAAATCCGTTCGATATCCTGCCGTGTGTGTGGATAGTGTCTGTGTATGCGGCGATAGTTGCTGTGATCGCGGCGAAGATCATGGGCAGGATATCCCGAAAGAGGGGAGAGCATTGAGAGATTTTACTGACTGGATAATCCCGTCGATAGCCGTGGCGGTGTTTGTTTACGCTGCGATTAAACGCGTGGATGTGTTCGAAGCATTCTGTGAGGGTGCCGCGGACGGCATGAAAACCTGTATAGATATCCTGCCTGCGTTGGTGTTGTTGCTCGTGTGTATCGGAATGTTCAGAGCAAGTGGAGCGGTCGAGGCATTGACTACGCTGCTGAAGCCGCTTTGCAGTGCGATAGGGTTTCCGTCTGAGGTCGTGCCGCTGGTGATCTTGCGTCCTTTTTCGGGCAGCGGAGCTATGGCGGTGTATAATGAGATCGCCGCGACAGTCGGTTCGGACACATTTGCGGAACGCGTCGCGGCAGTACTGATAGGTTCGTCAGAGACAACGTTCTATACTGTTGCAGTCTACTTCTCGGCGGTAAAGGTGAAAAAAACACGCTATGCCGTTCCCGCAGCGCTGACTGCTGATCTGACAGCATGGATAGTTTGCGGTTTTACTGTTTTTGTCTTTTTCGGTAATTAAATGCTTTGCTCCCGAATATAATGTACAAGCAGAACGATTGTAAATATTCGGGAGGTTAATATGAAAATTACGGATTTACTGTCAAAAAATGAAGAAACAAGTGAGGATATTCGCAAGAAAACGTTTGCGCGTGAATGCGGCGAGTTGACAGAGCGCTTAGCCGATATCCGCGCAAATTTCGACAACGTGACTGATGCTGCATCGATTGATGCGCTAATTTACGAGGAGAACGCTGTGCTTTGCCGTCTCGAGCAGTTATACCGTGATGCGCGTGTCGAAGGTATCACGTTGGAGCTGCATGAACGTACAAAAAAATAATTTTTACATTCTTGAATATTGGACAAATTTCCGCACAAAATATGACTGCGGCAGATAAAACCGCAATAAATAATGTGATATCGTTCACAGGAGGAACTAATTATGTCTAATCAGAATAATCAGAACCAGCAGAATCAGCAGAATCAGTCTAACCAGAATCAGCAGAACCAGTCCAACCAGTCTAACCAGAACAAGCGCTGATATGAGCCGGGGCAACCCGGCTTTACATATTTTTTTAAAAAAGTACTTGACAAATTTCGGGAGATATGATATAATATTATAGTCAAATAAATGTGGAAAGATGGCTGAGCTGGTCTAAGGCGCACGATTGGAAATCGTGTAACGGCTAATACCCGTTCGAGGGTTCGAATCCCTCTCTTTCCGCCAGATATAGAACAAACCGCATTACAATGCGGTTTGTTTCTTTTTATCCCCGAAAAATCCCCGATTTTTGTCGTTTTTATTCATTCTACTTCGATTATATTGAGGATTTCAAGTGCTTTTTCTTCCTGATTGGGATAGAGATGTGAATACACGTTCCATGTTTGCTCAACAGTGCTATGTCCAAGTCTCCGTGAAACCTCTTGAATTACAATGCCATTATTGATAAGGAGCGAGGCGTGGCTGTGCCTAAATTTATGGATAGTAATACGGGGAAGATCTGCTTCATCGGCGAACTGTCGGTTCTTCTTGTCAATGGTTGTGTCACGCAAAGGTCTTTCTCCGCCGCATATCCGAAAGTCATCTGTAAACAATGGTGTAGCTGCTCGTTGACGCACTTTGTGTTCTTTGAGGATTTTCATTAACGGCTTGGGAACTTGCAGGTCTCTTATACTGCTCTTGGTCTTGGGTGTAGTTTCAATGTCCTGCCCTTTGAGTTTTTGCGTGATCTGTCGCCGTATATGGAGAGTATCTCCCTCTAAATCAGACCATTTCAAAGCATTTATCTCACCTTTGCGGCATCCCGTAAAGAATGCTAAGTTGAAAAATACATAAAATCCCCAATCGGTTACAGTCGAGCAATGTTTCTTAGCAGTCGCAATATATTTTTGAAATTGCTCAGATGTGTAATAACGTAGCTTTTGAGGTTGCTTGCTTACATCACTGCTATCCTTAAAATTTCCAAGTATTGCCAACGGATTTTTGGGGATATATTGCATTTTTACAGCATAGTTCAGCAAGGCAACGAATATTGAATAAGCGTTCTTTTTCGTGGCGTCGGACAAGTCTTGCTTACCTATGGTTACTTTCCATTCCGCAAGTCTAGGCTGTGTCAGTTTATCAAGTCTGCACTCGCCCAGATACGGCTGAACACGCAGGCGGAGTGTCTTCATAATCGAGTCAAGTGATGATGCCTTGACCTCGATTTTGTGGTACTCCCCATACTCTTCAACAAGTTGGTTGATTGTCATTTTGGATTTGGAAATTTCTTTGCGCTCTTTAAACTCCATAAGGAGCTGTTTCTCAAGTAACTGTGCTTCTGACAGTCCATAAGCCATTCGCTCAACCTGTTGTGGATTACCGTTCATATCAGTGTAATTAACACGAACTCTATAGCCTTGCAGACCGTTTTTCTTTTTGTTTGTCTTGTTTATTGGCATTGTTGCACCTTCTTTCCGAGTCTATTATATCATATTCATGTAGAGAATGCAAGTGAAATTTCAGTGCTGAACAACATCTTCCAGAAAATAAAATCTCTGTTTTATAAGTGATTAACTCACGCCGTCACTTGATGATAATGTCACTATTGCTCAATATAATTCCCATAGAATTCACTTTGTTAAATTCATTTATAGCCTTTTCTACGAACTTAGCACCCTCGCGATGTCCGAAATATTCAATATCCTTGAACCAAACAGGTTTTCGTACCTTATACCCCTGATCTAGCAGCAAAGCGGTATCTACATTGCTTCCGCTCTCAAAATTTGTATCGTCGTCATCGTACTTCCCTCGACCGTCACTAACGCTCCATACACCAAATCCAGAACGGTGATTGGCGCTCTCGTCAAAATAAACAAACACCTTTAGCTGATTTCCAACAATTTGAACTGTGCTGTCTGCGACAATTGAGTTTTCGAGATTTCCCCTTCGAACATATTCGCTTGGAGAAAAGGAACGCCTGTAATCTATGAGATGTTTACGAATTAACTCACGCAGCAGGTCGGCTTGTTCAAGCAAATTCTTCTCAAGTGTTTTTCCGTTGCTCATTTTGAGCTTTCGGATATCACCCGATATAATGTTCTTCATATAAAACCCCTCCAAAATCGGCAATAGAGTATGCAGGGCAAAAAAGTCATACATACTCTATTGCTTTAATTAAACCTAATTACTTAACCGAATTTCCCAATCCGGCGAATGTTTCCCATAAATAGTCATGGATTGCCTTTGTTATTTGATTAGGGTCATTAACTCCGTTAATATTGAATATGGGGTTGTTAATGGTGTTGCCGTTGTTGTTGACTATATTTGTAACCGCTGCATCCGTTGCTTGCTTGAGACTGTTTGCAAGCGAGTTCTGCGCTTTGTATTGTGTAGCGGTCACGAGATCGCTTTTCACAGATTCAAGTGCGTCTGCCGACACCTTTGCCCCCACAGATTTTAGGACATCTTCAAATGTGACAGACTTATGCTTTGTCCCCTCGTTCTCCTTGTTGTTTTTCTGAGTCATCGCGTCGGCAAGCCCGTTTTTGATGCTTTCTTGTACATCCGCCGGCAAATTCAGCAGTTCTTTTTCATCGGACAAATCAAGATCTGCTTTAGCCTGTTCAACGGTCAAAGCGTTTTGAATGTTCTGCTCAAGCTCGGTAAGCGCCTTTGTGTTTTCCTCAAGCGCCTCTTTCTGATCCTCGCGGAGCTTTATCTCCTTGTCTATCTCTGCCTCCTGAACGGCGGTTACGGCGTCGCGGTATTTTTCCTCCGCTTCTTTTACAGCCTTTTCATCACGAACCTGCTTAAAGCCATCGCCCTCGGTATACACATACGCCTTGCGCTTCTTGGCGTTTTCAAGATCTATCGCAGTCTCTCTGAGATCTATCTCTCTTTGCCGTTCGTCATTCGCGTCTTTCAATGCGTCCTTGCTGTCTTGAAGCGCGTCTATTTCTTTGTCAATGGCTTCCGAGTATTTATCGCGCACTATCTGAACAGCTTCTAGGATATTCTTGTAGTAGTCTATCTCGTTTTGGAGTTTGTCCGAAAGGCTTTTATCTGCTTCGGCATTATAAGTAATATCTTGTTCAAGTCCGTCTAATTTTTTAAGCAGATCATACAGGTAATCAAGCTGAACATTTACACCGTCAAGGTTTTTTGTCACCTCTCCTAACGCTTCAAGAGCCATAGCGGTAACGCCCATTTTTCCGATTTCTTCAATTTCTTTTTGATATTCGGCTTTTGTAGTGTTGGCAGCTTCTATTTCCGCTTGAACAACTGCTTTAATATCCGCAATACGAGCGTTTCTTGTTTCATAGCTTTTTTCACGGAGTTCCTCTAAAGCATCAATAGAAATCGTCAAATGCAAAAGTAAATGCAACACAAAGCAGAAAACAGGAATGAAAAAATA
>CAJUMS010000102.1 GCA_910587465.1 uncultured Oscillospiraceae bacterium | reverse complement strand
TATTTTTTCATTCCTGTTTTCTGCTTTGTGTTGCATTTACTTTTGCATTTGACGTTTTTCTATTGTGTTTATCCACAAAAAACATTGATTATTTTATTGTTATTACACAATTTTTGGGCGATTGAGAAGAATTTTTGCTGTGCTTTACACATTTTTAACCACAGATGTGCTATAATTTAATCAGAGCAGGAAAATCCTGCTGCGCTGATCGGAGGTGTACCATGTGGTCAATTACAAAAATACCGATAGCAGCCGAAAACGGCAAGGCGCTCGAGACCTACGGCATATGCTGCGGTGATACCGTGGTCAACGATGTTTCGCTCCGCGAGAATGAAATAGAAACCTTTGTGGAGAAGCTTAACCTGTTCGGCGCATCGGAAATTCACGCGTTTGACTTGGTTGAGAATTTCCTTGGAGGATAACGGTCAAACTGCTTAGCCTTACTCAATAAAAACGATCAAAAAAGACTGTGCCAAAAAAGCGCAGTCTTTTCCGCTCTATTCTGTTTTATCTGTTATAACGGGTTGTCTCTCCCGTATCGTTGCACTCCGCAAGCGCGCCCAAGCCATCAAAGGAATACCGATATACCCTACAAGTACCGCCTATGCTGAACGAGCTTGTATATGGCGAGAAAAAGGTCGAGACAATGCTCTCCGCGTCCCATTGCAGCCGCTCGTCCTCCAAGGTCAGTTTGCCGCCCAGCGAGCCCTTAACGGAATAGAAGGTCTCAGGCTCGCCGCCCTCGGGGTCGCACAGCAGCAGTACAGCCGTATAATTATCCCGCACCAGCGGAGTAAGCTCATCGCTGCTTATCTCGTAATTGCCCTTGTCGAACACATAGTCCAGAATATCGGCGATCTCGTGTCTTCCGCCCCCGTCAGTCTGCTTAGGTACGGAATATGCGGATAAATATACCCTACCCTCAAACTCCGCCATATCCGTAATATGATAGTCACAGTCGTCTCCCTCGTAGACGAAATTATCGGTGATATTCCCGTCCCTGTCGATTTTCGCGAGGTGAGCGTAATTACCGCCCGTATAATCTCCGAGCTGCACCAGATAGCCGCCCCCCAGCCGCGCGGCGTTCCATATGCCCTTGTTTCCGATCTGCGTTTTGTTGAAACTCAGCTCGTTCCCGTTAATATCGTATTGACTGAGGCACAGATACTCAAGGTCTCCGCGGCTGATTACCGCCCACGTGCCGTCACCGTTATCCAGCACCGCGCAGATATATTCATTTTCAAACCCGTGATCGAGCCGACGTTCCCAAAGCACTTTTCCGCTGTCATCAAGCCTTGCAAGCCAAGCGGGCGACGGCTGTTCGCTCGACCATGTGCTCGTATACCCCCACGCAGCTGTACCGTCCGCTACCGAAGCGCAGTCGTCAACATAAAATGACGAGAACTCCTTTTTCCAGATAGGGCTGCCGTCATGACAGCATTCCACGATACTCTTGTAGAAAATATCAAATCCTAGAGTATTGTCAAGCTTATATTCGCAGTCTATGCGATACTCAATGCCTTTCCCGCTGTTTACGAAATTGCCGTTCCAGAAAGCCGCAAGCTCCTCCGCGGTAGGCTCCTGCTGAAGTATCTCCACTCCTTGTACAGAGCGCCTTATGACCTCGGCGGTCTTGTCATTGGTAAATCGGTTAGTTGAGATATCGCGGTACACCGCCTTGATATCCTCGCGGCTGAGTCCCTCCGCGGACAGACCGTTTTCCGCGAAGAAATCCACCGCGGCGTTGTATTCCCGCACCTCCGCGGCAGCGGCGACCCCCGTAAGACTTACCGCCAGCACCAGACAAGCGGCGACAGGCGCCCATACTCGATAATTAAAGCGCATACGCCTTTTATTTTTCAACCCCGCCTTCTGCAGAGCCATTTTCTCAATACGCCGAGCAGCACCCTTCGGCAATTTCACCCCAAGCTCGTTCGGGAAAAGCTCATCAAGCTCATTCGGCTCCAGACCGCCAAGTATTTCTTCTAATGTATTTTTCACAGTCATTTCCTCCATTCCTTAAGATTTTTCCGCAGCTTTTCTATGGCGCGGCTCGTTCTTGTGTCAACGTTTGACACCGACATACCCAAGCACGCGGCTATTGTTTTCGATGGCTCTCCTAAGTAAAACTTCCGCAGAAGTATCTCGCGATCGGGATCGCCCAAACTTTGAACTTCTGCCAGAACCGCTCTGCGCAGCTCCCGACCCTCCAGCTCGCTCTCCAATGAAGTCCCGTCGGAATTCTCGTTCAATTCCTCGTCCAACGGCAAAACGGGCTTGCTCCTCCGCGCCATGTCCACGGCATTATGCCTTGCGATAACGCACAGCCACGACCGAATACTTCCCTTTGACGGGTCGTACTTGTCCAACTCGAGGTAAAAATCGCCGAACGCATCCGCGGTACACGCCTCCGCGTCGGCATCACAAAATGCCACCCTAGGTAGATTTCGCCTTGCCACGGCATAAACCAATCCGCCGTACTGCGACATAAGCGCCTTTAATCCTTTTTCCGGATCACCGCGGAGCAAGTCCAGCAATTCCGCGTCCCGCACATCATCACCTCCCCGATTAAAGTTATCAAGCTCGATTCATCTATCTATGCGCTGAAAAATAAGAAATCTTACAGTTTTCCTACATTTTTTTAAAAATCACGGAAATGCCGCTCAAAAAAATCATCCCCCATAACCGAGGGATGATCAATCAGTATCCTGTTTTGTTGGACTTTTTAATGAATTCCAGGAACTCATCGGCAGGCAGGGGTTTTGAAAAATAGTAGCCCTGAATGTAGTTTATCCCGAGGTTTTCCATGGTGTAAAACTGCTCGGCGGTCTCAACGCCCTCGGACACGATTTTAAGGTCAAGTCCCCGGATCATATTCATTGCCGCGTCCATGATGTACTTAGCCTTGCCGTTCTCGAAATAGGCGTTCGTCATTCCCTTGTCGAACTTTACGATCTCAACGGGCATATCAATAATGTAGTTAAGGTTGGACTGCCCCGTGCCGAAATCGTCCAGTGAGAAGGTCACACCGTAATCCATAAGCCGCTTCATATTGTCGAGCAGAGTTTTTCGCGCGTTCATCGAAGCGGATTCGGTAATCTCCAAGTTGATAAGCTCCGAAGCGACCCCGTTCTCCTCCATTATCCGTATGTAGTCCTTTGCAAGCTCGTTGTAAGCGCACTGCACCACCGAAAGATTGACCTCGATATACTTTACGCCGTACCGCTGTATCTGCGTATCGCTTATAAAACGGCACACCTTTCTGAACACGATCTCTCCGAGCTGTAAGATCATTCCGTTATGCTCGGCAATCTCTATAAACAGCCCGGGCGGAACAAGCTCTCCATTCTCTCTGCGTATACGGACAAGCGCCTCTGCAGATGTAAAACGGTGATCCTCCGTGGAGAATATCGGCTGAAACCAGACCTCCACGCGGTCGTTCGTTATCGCATCCACGATAAGCTGCTCGGTATCCTTTTCGAGCCGAAGCTGTGCAGCCAGCTCGGACGTTACCTCGTATAAACGATTTTCGGGCAGCTCGCTGCTGTCGTGACCGACATAACGCATAAGATACAACAGTTCCTCCGTATTATCGGCAACTGTTGAGTCGGGCACATACACCCAATTCGGCGAAACAAGAATTCCACCGCTTTTGCCCCAGCCCTTTTGAAAGCGCTTGCGTATAATTTTAATACTGTTTTCGGCGGTATCTTTGTCGTGGTAGAGCAGCAGTATCTCATTGCTCGAGTTACGGAATACTGTCATGTCCGTCATCGTGGCAAGATATCTTACAGCCTCGGCTATTATCTCGCCCTCGACATCCGAGCGCAGTGCCCTGAACGAGCCGGGAGTGATTATAATCGCGAGTGCCGAGAACTTCTCGTTCATACCGTACAATTCACCCGTATACTGTACGAAAGCTTCATGATTAAACAGTCCGGTTTGTCTGTCAATGTTGAAGCCCGGGTTTTCCAATCTCAGATAGAGTACCAGCATACCGACCGAGCTTGCGAAGCCGACTAAAAGCAGCTTAGGGTTAAAGAATTGTATCAGTGCCGCGAGAATCCATACTCCGAGCCACGTCATTACGGCAGTGCGCCTGTTTCGGCTGATCTTCGCCTTATCCTTGACAAGGCGCACCGTGACGATAACGACCGTCGCAAGCGCAAAGCCGTATGTAGCGTAGGCGCTCGGTCCCGTCGAATACAGAACGCCCGTCGTCCCGTCCGAGTAAAACTGTATCGGAAGCGCGTATATCAGTACCACGGCGCCGGCAACGAAAAAGCCGTAGCGAAGCATTATTCTGTCGTATTCGGTTTTTACGGTATATATCTCCGTGCAAATGTACATAAGAGCAAAGAATGCCACACCCACCAGCGTGGCAAGGTATGTCTTGCTGACGATCTCAACTATAATGGCCGGAAAAACATCACGCCTGCTTATCACTATGCAGGAAAAGATATCGAACATTATGCAGACGAAAGTCATACAAAACGCATTAAGGAAGGCTCTGCCAGTATTCAGCTTAATCGTTTTCTGGCTTTTGTAGAAATACAGCAGTATCGCCATTAAAACCAAGCCGCAGCACTGCATCTGAATAGGCATACATTCACCTCTCTATGATGGTCTGGCACGCGACGATCGTCCGCGCTGTCGGCATTACTCCAAGCATTACTTTTATATCATACCATTTTTTATCAAATTTGTCAAGTTATTATGCTCAAAAGTCCCGATCAGCGGCAAAAAACAAAATATTCTTTTGTTCGGACATGCCGTCCGCTGCAATGCCGCAACATATACCCGCTTTTCAACGTTTTATTAACATATCCGCAGCACATTAAAAAAGTTTTTAAAACCCCTTTACAAATCAAAAAAAATATGATATAATATCTGTGTTGTGCAATTTCGCACAAGAAAAACGTCGGTCTCACGGGTAGCGGATCTCGCTCCAAAGGAGAAACACCATGTCCCTATACTGTGACGCCGGAGAAAATTTAAGAGGTGTACTATGTTAAGAAAAGAAGAAAAAACGGCGGTTATTGAAGCTAACCGCAAGCACGAGAACGACACAGGCTCTCCCGAGGTACAGATCGCCATCCTCACCAAGAGGATCAACGACCTCACCGAACACATCAAGGTTCACAAGAAGGATCACCACTCCACCCGCGGACTTCTGAAAATGGTAGGCCGCAGAAGAAACCTGCTCAACTACCTCCAGAAGAAGGACATTGAGCGTTATCGTGCGATTGTAGCAAAGCTCGGCTTGCGTAAGTAATTGAGAACTAGGGGCAGGAGAGCGTTTTTCTGCCCTTTTTCACTTTTATTACGCAGCAAAAAGAGGGCGCAGAGCTGCATAAAACTGAGCTTCTGCACCGCTTAAGGCGGCGCGCAAACATGACGTTTGTGTGGTTGTCCAAAGGCGCAACACGATGTTGCGCAACAGAGGGCAACAGGCGGCGGCTGACTTTTTTGCAGAATGTCTGTGCCTTCACGGATCACAAAAAACATGAAAGGAAAATACAGACAATGTTTGAAAATTACAAAGTATTCAAAACAATGTTCGCAGGCAGAGAGCTTACCGTTGAAACCGGCAAGGTCTGCGGACTGGCCAACGGCTCATGCTGGGTAAGATACGGCGAAACCGTAGTCATGGTAAACGTTACCGCTTCCCCCAAGCCCCGCGACGGAGTGGATTTCTTCCCGCTTGCGGTAGACTATGAGGAGAAGCTCTACTCCGTAGGAAAGATTCCCGGAGGTTTCCTGAAACGCGAGGGCAGACCCAGCGAAAAGGCTATTCTGACCTCCCGCGTTGTTGACCGCCCCATGCGCCCTCTGTTCCCGAAGGATATGAGAAACGACGTAGCGATCACTATGACGGTTCTTGCCGTTGACCCCGACTGCTCTCCCGAGATACTCGGAATGATTGGCGCGTCTATCGCGGTCTCTATCTCCGACATTCCATGGAACGGTCCTATCGGAGGTATCTCGGTCGGCTTGGTCGACGGCGAGATCGTGCTTATGCCCGATCAGGATCAGAGAGCGAAGTCCGACCTTAATCTGACAGTAGCAAGCTCCGAGAAGAAGGTAGTTATGATAGAGGCGGGTGCGAACGAAGTCCCCGACGATGTTATGTTCAACGCTATCATGGCGGGTCACGACGAGATAGTAAAGAGCCTTATCCCGTTTATTAAGGATATGCAGGCGCAGATCGGCAAACCGAAGTTCTCGTTCGAGAGCATGGAGGTCGATCACGATATGTTCGACGCGATCTCCGATTTCGCTATCGAAAAGGTTCGCTACGCAATGGACACCGACGACAAGAATATCCGCGAAGAGCGCCTGCAGCCCGTATACGCGGAGGTTCACGAGAAGTTTGACGAGCAGTACCCCGAGCAGATCGCTATGATCGACGAGTGTATGTACAAGCTTCAGAAGTTTGTGGTGCGCCGCTGGCTGCTCGATGACGGCAAGCGCGTTGACGGACGTGCGCTTGATCAGATGAGACCGCTCGCTGCCGAGGTTGCCGTATTACCGAGAGTTCACGGCTCGGGTATATTCACACGCGGTCAGACTCAAGTAATGACGATATGCACGCTCGGTCCCGTTTCCGATTCCCAGAAGCTGGAGGGTCTTGACGACGAGGAGGGAAAGCGCTATATGCACCACTACAACTTCCCCGCTTACTCGGTCGGCGAGACTAAGGCGTCGCGCGGTCCGGGCAGACGTGAGATCGGTCACGGTGCGCTTGCGGAAAGAGCGCTCGTTCCCGTAATTCCGTCGGTGGAGGATTTCCCTTACGCGATAAGACTGGTTTCCGAGGTTCTTTCCTCCAACGGATCGACCTCACAGGGCTCCGTCTGCGGCTCCACTCTGGCACTTATGGACGCGGGCGTTCCGATAAAGAAGCCCGTTGCGGGTATCTCCTGCGGACTTATCACCGAGGGTGACCGCTGGATGACGATGGTCGACATTCAGGGCGTTGAGGACTTCTTCGGCGATATGGACTTCAAGGTTGCGGGTACTCACGACGGTATCACCGCAATCCAGATGGATCTGAAGATTGACGGTCTTACCCCCGAGATCATCAAGAGCGCGTTTGAAAAGACCCACAAGGCACGCGACTATATCCTTGACGAGGTTATGCTCAAGGCTATTTCCGAGCCGCGCAAGGAGGTCGGCAAGTACGCACCCAAGATGCTGGCGACAAAGGTTCCCGTGGACAAAATCAGCGACGTTATCGGCAAGGGCGGAAAGGTTATCCAGAAGCTCTGCGCGGACTTCGAGGTCAAGATCGACGTGGACGAGGACGGAAACGTATTCATCTGCGGTCTGGATATGGAAAAGGCGAACGCGTGCGTTCAGGTTATCCATACGATCGTAAATCCACCGGAGATCGGTGCTATATACAAGGGCAAGGTCGTTCGCATTATGAACTTCGGCGCGTTTGTTGAGATTGCTCCCGGCAAGGACGGAATGGTTCATATCTCCAAGCTCGAAAATCACCGAGTTGAAAAGGTCGAGGACGTTGTTTCAATCGGCGACGAGATCATCGTAAAGGTAATGGAGATTGATCAGCAGGGCAGAATCAACCTCTCCCGCAAGGACGCTCTTGCGGATATTGAGGCTAAGAAGAAGGCTCAGCAGGGTTAATTGAATAAGCGCAGCCCGAAGACCTAGGTTTTCGGGCTGATTTTTTGAAAGCGTGAGGTGAGCAATGCGGGATATCAAACGGCTGTTTTTCGGTCTGGGTTATACCTTGATAGACGAAAGCAAGTGTGTCGAATACCGTATATAGGAGTTGCTTAAACAAAGCAATGCACCAAGCCGTGAGATTCCGGAGCGACGCATGAAAGAATATGCGTCACAAAACCGTTTGCCATACAAGGACACGCCAAGTAATTCGGACTTAAAACGACAAAATGGCGGCATGATCTGGAGAAAATTTACATATGCGCTCCGAATGCGCTTGAAAAAATGCAATCCAAGTATAACCCGGGGATAATCGCAAATCAGGGACACGGGACGGAGGAACGCCTTATTGGATACGGAAGCCGTCAGTTTTTTGACATTATCATTTCTTCTGGCGAGGAGGATGTGTACAAACCCGATCAGAAAATTTTTGAGATCACGCTGAACAAAGCGGAATGTTCTCCCAGAGAAGCTTGTATGATTGGCGACAGATTAGATAACGATATCGTCCCCGCCAAAAAAAGGAAATGTCGAGTATATGGGTAAAACAGGGTTTATTTAAAATAGTGATGTCAGCTTGAAAAAATAAGCCCGATATAATTGTCGAACGAATTGATGATATATTATCTTACTTGTAACACTAAAATGGGCTGTTTTCCGCATTATTATCGCAAATGCAACCGCGGGTTGGCGAATTGAAAAGCGGCGGTTGGTAGTCCGCAACCGCAGAAAATGCTAAAATTAACGTATCGGAAGCAACGGTTTCCGAAATAATATAAGAGACCTGCAAATAAAAGTCAAGTGGTAAAATGAAGATTTCATCAAACTTTCACAA
>CAJUMS010000101.1 GCA_910587465.1 uncultured Oscillospiraceae bacterium | reverse complement strand
CGCAACGCTCGACCGCCTCCGCGAAATGTGCAAGGGGCTTGCAATGATGGGCGAGAGTAGGCGCGGAAAAATAGACACTTTATGAAAAGAGGTGATTGTATGATATGTCCTTAAAAAAGCCTACCTTACCGCTGCATATATCAAATAAAAAGCCGCTCCGAAAGCCGGCACAGCCCCCAGAGCAAAACGATATTGTAATTTTATTATACAACGAAATCGGGGGCTTGTCAAGTGACTAACGAGCAATTAGCGGAACTTATTCAAGAGGGCGGTAACGATGAACTGTTGCCGCTCTTATGGGATAAGACCCACATTTTAATTTATAAGAAATGTTCGCAGTATTGGGGCTTTTATTCGGCAAAGTTAGAGAGGTTCGGTTATTCACTGGACGATTTGCGGCAAGAGGGATATAACGTGCTGAATTTCGCCGTTAAGGCTTACAGAAGCGAAAAGGGGTATAAGTTTACCTCTTACTTGAGCTATGCCTTAAAGAACGTTATTCGGGGTATGCTGAGCGGATCGGCTGACGCGCTGAATCGTTCCGAAACCCAAAGCCTTGAAGAGCCGCTCGGCGAGGGCAAAGACGGAGAGCCACTGCTTCTCGAAGATATTGTACCTGACGAACGCGCGGCGGCAGTTTATGAGGATATAGAGCGGCGGAACGGATACACCGCCTTGTATGAAGCGGTCGACTGTTTGCCGTCCGATTTGCGAGAGGTTGTCCAGGAGTATTACTTCGAGGAGCTGACATTCAAGCAGATCGGAGAGCAGCACGGTTTCAGTCTAGATCGCGCTTATCAGCTCCATAACAAAGCTATCAGAGAACTACGTAAAAATCGGGCATTGATAGCGATTTACTGTGGGTAGAAATCGCGGATTTATGGAAAAAGCACAAATTTAGACCGCTTGCAGAGGGGGGACAGTATGGCGGCGCATCTGACAGACAAGCAGAAAAAGAAAATCATAGCCGATTATATTCAGTTGGGGAGTTACAATGCTGCCGCAAAGCTGAATGGAGTTTCTCGAAATACGGTTAAGGCAATCGTGTTGGCGGATAGCGAAACTGCCACAAAGTGCCAACAAAAAAAAGAGCAGAACACCGCCGACATTATCGCGTATATGGACGGACAAAAGAACGATGTTTGCACGGTGTTGGGGCTTTGTATTAAGCTGTTGAAAAATCCCGACATATACGCTAAGGCTTCTCCGCAGCAGATAGCCACCACAATGGCTATCTTGATTGACAAATACACGGCGAACAACGGCGCGAACATCGCCGACGAACAGAGCGAGGACGCTTTGAGCAAGAGCCTTAGAGAGCTTGGGGAGAAGTTGTAAATAACCATTAAGGGGGGATTAGATGAACCATATCGAGGACAACGAGCAAATATGCCTTATGGAGTGGGCGGCGGCACAATCGGGCAAATTCCCCGAATTATCACTGATCTTCCATATTCCCAACGGTGGTAAGCGAAACGCGCGTGAGGCCGCCCGTTTTAAGCGAATGGGTGTTAAGGCAGGAGTTCCCGATTTGTTTTTACCCGTTCCACGCGGCGGCTGTCACGGCTTGTTTATCGAGCTGAAAGCGCCGCGCGGCAGGTTGTCCGACTATCAGCGCGTCTGGCTTGAACGCCTTAAGGCGAGTGGCTATGCGGTTTCCGTGTGCTATGGTTGTGACGAAGCACGGCGGGATATTTTACGGTATTTGGAGCTTGAAAAGGCAAATCGTCGCTGACCCCTTAAATTTAGCGTTTAAGGTGGCTCTTGTGCATTGGTAATTGAATATAGTCCCAAGCACAAAAGCCCCTTAAAACGCAAATTTGAGCGTCTACGGCGGTGAGCTATAAAAAGCCGTTATCCCTGTTTGAGAAGTAGCCTTTTTTAGGGACTAAGAAATCTCACCTTTTAGGGTGTCCGAAATGGATATGAATAGCCGCTCCCCGACCTGAAGAGCGGCTTATTCTTAAACAAACTCGATCTTAACTTTTTTACCGAGAGCGGCGGCTACTCTTTTGAGCGTTTTTACGGACGGATTAGCGCTGCCATTTTCTAGCTTGCTTATATCGCCCTGTGCTATGCCCGTACGTTCGGAAAGTTCCTTTTGAGTAATACCTTTTTCGCGCCGTGCGTCGAGTATCGCTCTGATAAGGGCAAACTCAGGCTCTAACGCGTCATACTCTTTCTTGAATTCGGGATTTTTAAGCTGCTCATCAAGATATTTCTGCATATCGTCCATATCAATTCTCCTTTCCAGCCTCATCATTTTCGTGCTGCCTGCTTAAATAATCAGCTCTGTAGCGTTTCGCTCTGTCAATCTCCGCAGGCGGCGTTTTTTGTGTTTTCTTAACAAAGCCGTGTGTTAGCACAATTTTGTTGCCAATAACGAAAAAGTACAGCACTCGCGTAATGTTCGTTCCAACCTTTATACGCAATTCAAATATCCCGTCCGACAATGGTTTTGAATACGGCTCGCGAAGATCGCCGCCATTATCACGGAGGAGATCAACCGTGCGTGCCACTTTGGCACGCATTTTCATGTCCAAGCCGTTCAAAAAGTCCAACATAGGACATTCCTTTTGCACTGTTCTGTAAAATATTATTTCATTATTCTGCATTTTTAACCTCAATATAGTTTTTATCCTATATTCATTATATAGGATTTATCCTATTTTGTCAAGGGGGTTTTTGAAAAAAATTTGAAAATAAGCCGCTCTCAAATATGGGAGCAGCTTATTGCTAGTCAGTCTTGTTTGTATCTCGTTCTATTGTCTCGAAATCGCACGGTTAATAAATCCATTAAACGTTTTATAATTTTACCAATTAATATACAGTTAGTGTATAATATAGACAGAATGCAATAGAAACGAGGTGAGAATTATGCCAAAACTAAAGCCATCGCCGATATCAGTGGCAAGCGAAACAGTCATACGAAATATTTGTGCACAGGGAGCTATTAACGGCTGCAAAACGGATACCGAGATTGCAAAGAAAATCGGAATGTCGAGGACGCTGTTTAGCGAACGAAAAAGAAATCCGCGTCTTCTAAGACTTGAGGAAATCATCATGGCTTCAATGTCGTTAAAATGTTCCCTTGCGTGGCTTGTTACCGACCACAAAGGCGAATATAAGGATGAACCGTGATAAAAAAATTGTGCCGCAAAAAACCTATGCGAAAAACAACAAGCCGCTCAGTCTCGATAATTGAGCGGCTTGTACGTTATTCGGCAGTGTTTTCTTGCTGTTCCTCGACATACTCCAATATATCACCCGGTTGGCATTTGAGCAGCTCGCAGATTTTTGCGAGAACGTCATAAGAAACGCTTTGATTGTGCCGCAGTCGTTGTATTGTTGCCTCGCCGATTAACTTGTCATTTCTCAATCGTGTAGAAGAATACCCAGCCTCTTTAAGAGCAGCAAGGACATTGATTTTGTACCTTATAGGCATATTATCCCCTCCTTTGATTCTATTATAACTCAAATATGCACTTAAATCTAGTGTTAATTTATACAAAAACAGCACTAGAACTTTGTGCATTTTACCGCTAGACAACACTAGAATTTAGTGCTATAATATAATTACAGAAAGGGAAAGGAAAATCCCAAACACCAGAAAGGTTATCACAATGAGTATGAACGAACTTACCAAGAAAGTACGCGAGCTGAAAGAACTTAGGGCAATGGCAGACGAGCTCGCCGCCGAGATCACAGCCATAGAGGACGACCTCAAGGCGGAAATGACTGCTAAGGGTGTTGAGGAAATGCAGGTCGATATATTCAAGCTCCGCTACAAGACCGTAGTTTCCAGCCGTTTTGACAGCAAGGCTTTCAAGGCAACGCACGAGGAACTTTACAAGCAGTACAGCAAGCCCACAGAGTGCCGCCGTTTCTCGGTAGCATAAAAGAAAGCCCTTGCAACAGCGAATTGCAAAGGCTCTCGGTGAAGATGTGGTAAACCACACTCCCAACAAGTACAGTTTACCACATTTCGCCGAATTTGTCAAGACAGAAAGGAAAATTTTAATAATGAACGCTTACAAATGTGATCTCTGTGGAGAACTTTTCGTACATCACGGTGAATTTCGGATAGCTCGCCCTGCTCCTGCCGGAATGTATTACACCCTGTTCAAAAATAATGCGGGGAATGTGGTTGATATATGCGATCATTGTCGCTGCCGCCTTCAAGACGTTTTGGATACTATCAGATATGAGCGAGAGCAAGCAGAACGCGAAGAGTGAGAGACATAGTCCAACACAAATTGAATGACTTATGAGGCGCGGGGAACCGCGCTTTTTCGGTATATCCGTTTAAGCCGCTCAAATTTCGCGTATACGGTGTCTTTTCCTAGCGAGGGTAATTTCTCTATGCCAAGAGCAAAAGCGGCTTATAGGCGATTTCTCGCGGTCTCCCGAAAGAATACGGTTCTTTCTATGGCTTGCTGAACGTTCCGCATAATCACAGCAGATCAAGCGGCTTGTCTGCCGACACCAACGCAAAGTTACTTTTGACACTTTACTCGTTCCTCGCTTGTATCAAAAGTCTTTGCGCTCCTGCGGAGGGCGAGCCGTGTGTGCCGCGCCTTGTGGAAGCCTCTCCTATTTTAGGGTAGAGTTAAGGCAACTTTAAAAATCGGCTTATCAGCGTGGTTTTATTGTAGTCGCCTTTTGCGTGCGCCAAAATGGTAGAGGTCATTTCAAACCTTGATTTTGTGCGCCATTTGTGCGCAATTGATACGATAGCGCACAAAAAATCATTAAACAATACGAAATGAAAAACGCCGCCAAACCGCATTATATAACACTTTATTGAACACTATTAAACGGCACAAAATGTAAATATAGCCTTTGGGGTGGTAGAGGCCGCAGGTTCAAATCCTGTCACTCAGACCACAAACCGCATTATGAAGCCATTTGCAGGCTGTATGATGCGGTTTTAATTTTTATGCAGTAACATTTTGTTACCTCATCTTTAAAGCTACCGTTTCGGTAGTTTTAAAGGGTGCACCGTTTTAGTGCGGTGGTTTTATGTGCCGCCGTATTCTTTGTTTTATGCTGCTCAATTTTTGAACGCACTCAATAAATTTTCGTTATTAAATTCCAAGGCTGAGCGATTCGGTTATCATTTTTGAATGCTTTATCTTGGTCTAAATATCAATTTTGTTTCACAGAAGGATCATGGTGTGTTAATTTAACCTTAATATAAGACAGACCGACAGCATTTAAAATTTCTTTTGGCAAATTAGTTCATGTTTATAAAAATATAGAGAACGATTTGTGTGAACAACTCTGACGAAGCAGGCGATTTTATAATAGTTACGCTAGCAAAGTATAATAGTTCGATGTGCAAAGTATAACGCTTGGGCTTTATAACTATATTTTAATTTTTTAATGCTGTTGGTCTGTAATATAAGATAGTGTATATCTATGAATTCAGTACTTAACAATTATAAATTAAAGATAAAGTAGGATATATACCATGGTCAAAACCAACAAACGGTGGGCTGTATTTTTGTTTAAATTAACAATAAAATTGCATGTTGCGCAGAATTTCGACAACTTGCGTAAAAAAGCTCTTTTTGTGTTGACACTACCTAATATTTGTAGTATAATTAAAATTGAATATATTTACAATGAAATCTTTAGTATGCCAATAAGATGCATAGGGAGAATGATCAATTTGTTATATTCAGCCATAATCCTTTTTTGTAAATTTTTAATCCGTATTAGTCTGTGTTTTCAAGAGAAAGGATATTAGAAATATGATTCTTTTTAAATCGTTTTATAATATAGATTTAGTTAACTCAAAAATCAATATGATTCCAATTCCTGAAGACTTTGAGTTCTTTAATGAGTACATTGATTTTGCTATGCGAAACGATAGCACCAAGTCTTTTAATATTCGTAATCTTAACACAACCGTTGTCCATTGTGTAAATGATATAGCGACATTGGCTATATTAGGCGACAAAGAATCCGATGAATGTAAAGAACAAATCAACGAATATGCGTATTCTGTAGCTGACAATCTTCTCATAGCGGAATTGGAAACACAACAGGGAATAGAGCAAATGGGAACGCGAATTAAAGGTGGAAATTTACTGCAAGTTCTTATTGAAAACGAGACCAAGGAGTATGTATATATTATTGCAAAAGTGGATAACTCTTTGTGGTATGACAGTAATAATCTCAAAAAGAATTATGGCTTTTCCGGCGAAAGAAAAAACGTTTGGAAATCTGCTGCTTTCAAATTGAAGTTTGATGATGAAATAGTATTTGATGATATTCGTATATATGTGGATACAGATGCAAAGTATTGGACTTCAAGATTTCTTGATCTGATGGAAAACCGAAATGACTATTCAAATACATATTCTGTTCTTAATGAAATGGATAAGTTACTAAAGAAAAAAGTTAAAAAAACGTCTGAACGAGACTATTATCTTCTTAGGAATTCTTTGATTCAACGTTTAAAATGTCCTCATTTAGTAAATTATGTTGATTTGGTTGACGAATTGTTTAATGGTTATGTTCCAGATGAACCGTCACTAGATTTGGATAATATCAGAGATGCTTTTCTTGAATTACCTAGAAAGAATAAATTTGACACTCAGTTCAATGCCGACCCTACTGCAGTAAAAAAGCGACGTCATTCGACATTTCCTGTTAGTCTTGGAATTGAGTTAAGAATTTCGGATGAATCAACCGACTTTAATCAGCATATAAAAAGTAAGGAGGACAGTTCTGGCAGAAGGTTTCTGGAAGTCGATTGTCAGGACGAAAACACATATAATCTGTTTAAGGAAAGAGTTGAAATATCAGTTTAAGTAAGGAGTGTCTATGTTTAGTCTGTGCGAAAAATGCCATCAACTTTTTAACATTGAAAATTATGCGTTATCATATTACGAAGCAGCTTCGGAAGTTCACATTGAGATGAACGCTCGTGTGAGCAATCTTCCATCGCAAAATGAGTTGGCTGGTTTAATAGATAGCATTTCCCCGAGGGATTCTATAGTTATTGGCATCGAAACATATGATTCCTTTAGTTACAGTATTGAAAAAACGGATTGGAAAAATGAATATGTGGATTTTTTGAACAACAACGAAACTGATGAAACCGCTAAAATAAAAATCCATGTGCAAAAGACGTGGAGTGAAGATAATGTTCTTTCAATTTATTGCTTTGATGAGTTTTGGAGTTACTATGGAGAGAATTTGAATAAAACGATTAACTTCTTTGCAGATTTGTTAAAAATACGTGCGTATTTACGTTTTTTCGTTTTTGACAAGGAGATAAAGCTGTTCACATCTAGTATTTTTTTCTCAAGTTGTAATGATTGGCCAATCGATGTAGTTGATAGAAGTGAAAACATAAAAAAGTGCGAACAAATTGGGCTTTTCTTTAATAGAAATGATATTTCGCTTACCCCAAAAGATTTTGAGATATTACAAAGCACACAGAATGTCCTTATTGCTAAAACAGTTTTTAATAAACTGGAAACTCTTTTATCCTTGTTGCATTTGGCGGACACTTCTTATATCGCAGAAGGTATAGTATGTGTTCAATTTTCTTCTGAATATTCGCGTATAAATTACAGCTTAAGTGAGCAATTTATAAATAATGATATATGCACTATTTTCAAGTGGGCATTTCTCGGCGAAAACGCCATTAACAAATTTGTTATCGCTAGAAATGTGATAGGAATAAAATGTAACAACATAGATGATATAAAGCGCGTTGATAGTAGCATGTTTAATTCTATAAAATCAAGTTATACAATCTCTCAAAAGAAAATTGCCGAAGAATATATTTTAATGAAAAAAGACATTTCGCAATTTATTGTTGAATCCTCACAGCAAATGCAGGAGATTATTCATAGCTTGACGGATGGATTGAAAAATAATTTTGTTGCCATAATTATGTTTTTTATTACAATTATATTAACGGACTCGCTTGATTGGAATGATTTTTTATCTGGGGGAAAAATCAACACGGATCTTCGCTGGATTATTTATATTTTCTTGGCATCTTCACTTGCTTATTTAATCGTATCTGTAGTTACGGCTGTATTTAGGTGGAAGTTCTATAAGGCAGATTTCAACAGGCTAAAACAGAATTATTCTACCATGTTAGATGAACAGGATATTGAGGAAGCCTTTAAAAATGATGAGCCTTTAACAACAGTTCGTAAAAGAACAATTATATCTTCAGTAATAATTTGTACATTATGGATTGCCATTCTTGCTCTTATAGTTGCATGGCTAATCAGTGATTTGTGCAAAGGTTAACTCTGCAGAATTTAAAATTGATGCAAGCTATGTGAATTTTAATATTAAAACCATATAATTCATAGAGAACTTTAAAGCCGAACTGCGTTAATACCACATAATGACAAATTTCTCCAACAACTGCATTGTCATTATAGCACTAAAATGTATAATTCAAGACCAATTGTAGTTTGTGTGTTTTTTAGGTAGTATCGTTTTGTTACATCCTTCTCTGGTACCGAAACGGTAGTCGAGAAGGATGCCCTGTTTTAGGGCAACCCACCAGCCCTAAAACAGGGCAGGTGGATTATGCGTCGTTTTATGCGGCTCAATTTTTGACAAGAGATCTATGGGGTACTCATCTGTATCCT
>CAJUMS010000100.1 GCA_910587465.1 uncultured Oscillospiraceae bacterium | reverse complement strand
TACGAGATTCGAGTGAGTGACTGGAGTTCAGACGTGTGCTCTTCCGATCTTATACGGGCGTGTATTATGACCGCTTTATCCGCGGCGACTGGGTAGTCGCGAACGGCGCGATCTACAGGGTTTTCACGGATAGTCCGTCGGCGTATAACGCGGTCGAAATTCCCGCTTTCGAGTATCTGAACGTTGGTCTTGACTTCGGCGGAAACGGCTCGAAGCACGCTCTTTGCGCGTCGGGGATAACTCATGACATGCGAGAATTATACGCGCTGAAAACCGAGCGCATTCCCGCTGCGGATATGACCCCTCAGGCGCTCTATAAGCGCGTTTACGATTTCTGCGAGGACATTCTGAAGCGTTACGGTAAGATCTCCGCGGTCTACGCCGACAGCGCCGAGCAGACGCTTATCGCGGGCTTACGGCAGGCGCTGCGTCCGCTTGGGATCGTCGTAAAGAATTCGCTCAAGCGCGAGATAAACGACCGTATATTCGCCACCACAATGCTTATGGCAGGCGGCAGATTTCGCCTTGCTTCCGAGGAGTGCGGCACGCTTATCGACGCATTTCGCGGCGCGGTATGGAACGATAAGATAATCGGGAAAGAGGAACGTTTAGATGACGGCACGTCGGATATAGACACGCTGGACGCGTTCGAGTATAGCTTTGAGAGATTTATTCCGCAGCTTATAAGGAGCGAGAAATAATGCAGATTTTAGAATTTTTAAAAAGCCGTTTCAGCGGTTTAAAAAAAGGCGGTGAGCATATGGACAGCATTGCGGATTTAACTAAAATTGACACCGTTCAAAGTCCGATAATGTGCGAAAAAACACGGGAGTGGTGGAATATTTTTCAAGGTATTCTCCCGCAGAAAAAAACGCATAAAAACTTCAAACCGCTGCCGACGGCATATGTTTCAACCGCGTATCTGGCGCAGCTTGTGACGGGCGAGATCAAGTTCGAGCTTGCCGACGAGCGCCTGAACGCATTTGTACAAAAGAACCTTTTGCCGCGGCTGGACAGGATCGTACAGTTGACGCTGGTCGGCGGCTACACGGTCATAAAGCCGTACATAACGCGGACAGGAGAGGTGTTTTTCGACCTCGGAACAAGCCGCGATTTTCTTCCGATAATACTCGACGAAAACGGGCAGATCACCGAGGGGATTTTTTTAGAGCGAGTTCGCTATAACGGCAAGATTTACGAGCGGCGCGAATGGCACTGTTTCAAAAACGGCGTTCATTCCGTGCGGAATTCGGCGTATTTATACGGCACTCGCGAGCGCGTGGAATTGTCGTCCGTACCGCGCTGGACGGGGCTGTCGGAGCACGGGGAGATACCGTCGGATATCCCGATGATCGCGACGCTGCGCACACCCTACGCGAATAATATCGACCTTGACAGCGCACTCCCCGTTTCGTTGTTCGCGAATTCGGTCGGTACGCTCCACGAGATAGACGCGGCGCACTCGGAATATATCGCGGAATTCAAGAAAATGCGCGCCAAGGTATTTGCCGACGAGACCGTTCTGCAAGGCAAGAACGGCATTACAGACGATTATTTTGTCAAAATCGAGGGCGACGGCACATCTACAATGGAGCAGCAGATAATGACCTACGCGCCACAGATACGCGAGGAGGCTCATAAGGCGGCGATAAATACCGAGCTGCGGCTGTACGAGGTACAGATCGGCGTGTCGTGCGGGACGTTTACGTTCGACAGCACAAAGGGTCTCGTGACCGCGACGCAGGTGCTCTCCGAGGACAGGACGACCTACAATACTGTCGCGCAGTTACAACGGCAATTACGCCCCGTGCTTGAAGCTCTCGCGAAGATAACGGGCACTCTGGCGCGGTTCTATGGCTTTGAAGTGACCGACGGTGAACCCGCGATCGAGTTCGGCGACAGCGTTTTCGAGGACACGGGAACGGAGTTCTCGCGGCGTTTCCAGATGGTTCAGGCGGGGCTTCTCAAGCCCGAGGAATTTAACGCTTGGTATTTCGGCGTGCCGATTGACAAGGCTCGCGAGCTTTTACCCGAAATGACAACGGTGTTTGGAGATGACGAATAATGCTGACCCCGAAGCAGTTGCAGGCTATTCCCAAGCCGCTGACGGATATTTATTCGGAGCTGTCGGATTTCGTTTTGCAGGATATCGCCATGCGCATTTCCGAAGCCGCGAAGATAACCGATACGGCGGAATATCTGATGTACCGCGCACGTGCGCTCGGAATGTCCAAGGACGAGATAACCGCCGAAATAGCGCGTATAAACGGCGTCGCGCAGACAAAAATTGAGGAGCTTATCCGTGAGGCGGCGCAAAAGTCCGACGAGTTTGACCGCCGTATGTTAGGAGTTGGCAGCACGGCGAATACCGAGCAGCTTCAAAAGCTGATCAACGCGCAGATCGAACAGACAAACGGACTGTGTACAAACCTCACGGGAACGCTCGGCTTTGCGCAGCGCACCGCCGACGGGCGAATGGTCTACGGCAGCGCGACCGATTTTCTCCGCAAGCAGATGGACATGGCGCAGATGAAGGTCATGACGGGCGTTTGCGACTACAATACCGCCGTGCGGCAGGCGTGCTACGCGCTCGCGGACAGCGGTCTGAGGACGGTCTACTACGCGAGCGGACACTCCGACAGAATTGAAGTGGCTGTGCGGCGCGCGCTGATGACTAGCGTTTCACAGCTCACGCAGAAGATCTCCGAGCAGAACGCCGCCGAATTCGGCGCGGACGGCTGGGAGATCTCCGCGCATATGGGTGCGCGACCGTCGCACGCGGTTTACCAAGGGCGGCAATATCCGAATTCGCAGTATGAGACGATCGTTCTGCCGCTGATCACCGACTACAACTGCCGTCACTCCGCTTATCCGATAATTATGGGCGTTACCAAACCGTCCTACACCGAGGAGGAATTACAGGCGCTCGATCCGCCGCCGTTCACCTACGAGGGTCGGCAATACACCGCATACGAGGCGCAGCAGCAGATGCGTAAAATGGAGCGCGCTATGCGGCGGCAGAAAGACCGCTGTGTCGTTGCGGACGCTGTCGGCGACAAGGACGCGTTCACCGCCGCGAGCATTAAGCTCCGTCGCCAGAAGGACTACTACGAGGATTTCTGCAAAGCCGCGGGAACGTATACCGAGTATGAGCGGACGTTCGTTGCGGGGTATGATCGGCATTTGGCGGGGAAAACGGGTGCTGTTACGAAAGCGCAAAATAAATTTAAGAATGCACAGATTACTCTTGACCAAATTCATCCCTTGACAAAAGACGGGAATGGTGGTATAATAAAAGAAAAGACTTTTAAGACTTTTTCTAATGGTGATGAGGTCAATGAGTTTTTTGGTGGAAAAGGTGTCTTGCAAAAGAAAAATTCTGCTGAGGGTAAATGGTTGAAAAGTCTTTCCGCAGGAGAAGAACAAGTTGTTTCAGATTATTGCGGAGATGAATATTATGATCTCAACGCTTATCTTAGACACATCGGCGATTGGAAATCCCTTAATTCCGATTATATGGATAAATTTGTGAAAAATCTGGATTCGGCAATTGATAAATTTGAGTTGACCGACAATATTACAGTTTTTCGCGGAGTAGATAAAAACGCCATATCCAATTTGGACTTAAAACGCCTTGTTGGTGAAATTTATGAAGATAAGGGATATATGAGCACATCTCCGATCCGTCCCAACATAGTTGAGGATCGTCCGGTATTGTTTGAGATACAAGTTCCGCTGGGCAAAGGTAAGGGTGCGTATGTTAATTCACTGTCCGGCTTTAAGGACGAGGAATACGAGTTCTTGTTAAAGCGGGGAACAAAGTGTGTAGTGACATCTGTAGATTTGACGGGCGATAAACCGATAATCAGAATGAGGGTGATTGATGATGACTGATGAAGAATTTGCCAGACTAAGGGGACACGCTGCAGATAATTGCAGCGAGGAATACAAGAAGCAGAAAGAACAGGCTTTGAAAGACCGAAAAAGGTCTAAATTCGTTTCGCATAAAGGAGAGTTTACTTTCACCGCCCCGACCGAGAAAAACACTGGCGAGAATAAATAAAAGCGTTTTGCACTCGTGTGCAGGGCGCTTTTTTCTGCGCGAAATGAAAGGAGAACGCATTTTGAAACACAATAAATATTTTAAAACGCAGCTCGCTGCCGCGGCGGCGATCGCGTTTATAAGCTGTTACAGCTTTCCGTTCCGCAATGATCTGTTTGTGCGGCGGGACGACGATATCAAATCGTTTGTTATCGCTTGTCAACGGCGAAGAAAAAGGCATAGATAAACAGTGAAAGGGTGAGATAATATGTCACAGCAGATCGGACGACCGGAAAACAGACTGCCGGAGTGCATACCCGAAATACACTTCGGATTTTTGAGCGGCAAACACTATATCGGAGCGGTTGACGCGAGCCACTGCACGAATATACAGATATCGTTTAATGACGGAGAATGGAAGATACACGCAGAGTTCCGTGACAAAGACGGTAATATCCATGTGGATGACAAGACCTACAAAAGAAAACATTTTGGTGGAGAACTCAAAGAAATGTCCGCTGCCGATCAGACAGCAGATAGTGTTTAGCCGATATACGGAGGTATCGCTATGCAAGCAGACAAAAAAGCCGAAAGGTACATAAAACGGCTCGAACGCAAGATCGCCTTTTGGGATAAAGTTTATAAAATAACGTATAACTTGCTTTGCAAAAGAATGAATAAACCGCGCTCTTGAAAAAGGGCGCGTTTATTATATCAAAATTTAGGAGGAATTTGCAATGGATAAGATTTTGGAATTGCTGAAAAAGCTCGGTATCGAGCTTACGGCAGACCAGACGGCGCAGATCAAGGAGGTAGTCGGAAAGGAATTCGTTTCCGCTGCCGACGCTGCCAAGACCGCCGCAAAGGTCGAGGAGCTGACGAAGCAGCTCGCCGAACGCGACAGCGATCTCGAAAAGCTCAAAGCGGATAATAAATCGGATGAGCTTAACAAGCAGATCGCAGAGCTTTCCGAGAAATACAAGACCGCCACGGAACAGCTCGCCGCGCAGGAGACCGATTACGCCGCCGAGAAGCTGCTGTCCGGGTACAAGTTCGCGTCGGAACGCGTGAAGAATTCCGTGCTCGCGGAGTTCAAGAGCAAGGGCTTCAAGTATGAGAACGGCGCGTTCGTCGGCGGCAAGGAGTATCTTGAGGAGCTGAAAAAGAACGAACCGGACGCGTTCGCAAAAGAGACCCCGGGACTGTTTATGGACAGCACACAAGGGAACGTCTCCGCGGACGCAAACAATCTTGAAACGCAGATTTTCAGCGGCTTCGGATTAAAAAATAACTAAAAACAACAAATAAAAGACGCAGCGTCAAAAGTCGCAAGCAACGGTGACGACGGAGCGGAACGAAGTGAAGCGGAGGAGTTGCCGTTGGCTAGTGAGCGAAGCGAACGGTGCGAGCTTTTGACTTTTAAATCAGGAGGTAAAATATGCCGAACAATATTGAAACAGTAACATTATTCCAGCAGGCGTGCGATCAGCAGCTTATCGAGGGCGCGACCTCGGGCTGGATGGAGGCTAACGCGGGACAGGTCAAGTACAGCGGCGGTCGCGAGATCAAAATACCCACGCTGTCGACCGACGGTCTGGGCGACTACGACCGCAACAACGGCTATCCGCGCGGCAAGGTCTCGCTCGCGTATCAGACCAAGACAATGACTATGGACAGAGGTATTCAGTTCCTGCTTGACCGTATCGACGTCGACGAAAGCGGTTTTATCGCGAACGCCGCCGCGGCTATGAGCACGTTCCAGAGCGAGAACGTTATCCCCGAGATCGACGCTTACCGTTACAGCAAGCTGTACAAGCTCGTAAACGACGCGGGATATGCGAAAAGCTACAGTCCGGCAGCGTCAACGATCTTGAGCGCGGTAAAGAACGATATCACCGCTATCCGCGACAAATGCGGAGCGGACGATCTGATCATCATAATGCCGTATCTCGTTGCGGATATTCTCGACAGCACAGACAAGCTGCAGCGTCAGATAAACGTTGGCACGTTCAGGCAGGGCAACGTCGATCTTACGGTCAAGACGTTCAACGGCAATCCGATAATCCGCGTGCCGAGCGAGAGAATGTACAGCGAATACACGTTCAATGACGGCAAGGAGGGCTTCGGCTTTACCAAGACCGAAACCGCAAAGCTCATCAACTGGATCATCTGCCCGAGGAACGCTCCGATCGCGGTGTCCAAGACCGACGGCGTGAAGATATTCGACCCCGCGACAACTCAGGGCGCGGACGCGTGGACTATCGAGTACCGTAAGTTCCACGACATCTGGGTAAAGGACAAGCGGCTTCCGTCTATGAGAGTGAGTGTTGCGGAGTGATAATCTTTGCTAATTATCCGTATTACCGCGACGTTTACGGCGGCGGTCTCGATAAACAGACGTTCAAAAACGCCGCCGCGAAAGCCTCGGCGTATATCGACAAGATAACGTTCGGACGCGCCTCGGAACACGCCGATGATGAACGTGTGAAGCGGTGCTGCTGTGAGCTTTCTGACACTCTGTCGGAAATATCCGAGGGCGGCGGGCTTACAAAGCAGTCGGAGAGCGTCGGGTCGTGGAGTGTTACCTACGCGAATTCGGAGAACACGTCCGAATTCAATTACGCGCGGGCGGCGTGCCGCGTATGGCTGCCCGTCGAGTGGCTTTACAGGGGAGTTGGCTGATCGTCGGCAAAGCCGACGATCTCTGCGTTTTTTGCTTGTCATTGCCCTAATGGCAATGACATTTTGCGCTTCACGCAAAACCGCAAAAAGCCGCGCGTTGATCGTCTCGGTAACGTTGATAGAGAGGTTGATAATAATGAAGTTTAACGGCATTGTCACGCTATATAATACCGTCGAGGTCGATTTCAAAAAAACGCTTGTGCCGCGCTTGCTGGAGGGCGTTTACGTCGAGAAAACTCGCGGCGCGGAAAAGGCTGCCGAGGGCGATAAAAACGCGGATAATCTGCGGCTTATCGTGTCTTTTAAGGAGCATAAAGATGTAAAATTTGTCGTCGGAGATCTTATTGCAATTGGAGATACGGGTGAAGCGGACAGCTTTGCGGAGCTAACCGCAAGAGCGGAAACGTTCCGCATAGCGTCCGTTAAAACGTATGATTTCGGCGTTCTGAAGCATTGGGAGGTAATAGCGAAATGATCGATTTAAACGCGCAATTTCGGTGGAATAATCGGAACAGGATTCCCCAAAACGTCGAAAAAGCGCAGAAATATCTTGACAGTCAGGTGCTGAAGGATACCGACAAGTACGTTCCAATGCGCACGGGTATCCTCGCAAAGTCGGGAATTATCGGCACGGTGCTCGGCAGCGGCGAGATCGAATATTCCGCGCCGTATGCGCGGAGGGTGTACTACGGCGTGAATATCAATTTCAGCAAGTCGCGGCACCCGTTGGCGTGCGCTAAGTTTTTTGAAGCGTCGAAGGCGGTCAATAAAAAATCGTGGCTCGCCGAGGTTCGCAGAATAGCAGGACGATAATTAAAATCAGAGTTACGGAGGTGGATCGTCAAAAGTCGGGAGCAAGCATTATTGCTGTAACGGAGCGAAGCGAAGTGTAGGCAATAATGCTTGGCTAAGTGAGCGCAGCGAACGACCCGAGCTTTTGACTTTTAAATAATGAATTTTACCGAGATAATTCTCCGCAAATTACAGACGTGTCCGCTGCTGAAAAAGGGCGGCGTGACGGCGATAGGTTTTGCGGGAATGGACGCGAAAAAGCGTTCGATGAGCATTCTGAACACAAAGGGCGAGCTGGTTATCGAGCGATACTGCGACGGGAGCTGCGAAATGCAGTATCCTTTCGCGCTTATCTACCGCTCGCCCGAGATCGACACGGCGGGCAAGCTGGCGGCGCAGGAGCTTATTGACAGCGTCGCCGACTGGCTTACCGACGAGGAAAATATTCCGAGCGTCGACGGTGTGCAGGTACAGAAAATTTCACGCGCCGACACCTGCACGCTGATCTCGGAAGACGAAGACGGCGCGGTCTTTCAGGGCTCATTCGCCCTTGAATACTTTAAGGAGGAATTTTAATGGCAGACATAACGAAATCGGCACAAACCGACGTTGAGAGCAAGGCTAAACGAAGCCTTTGGCAGACGTTTCTGAATACGGGTACGAGCTCCTCGCCGACGTGGGTTCGCGAGGGCAGATTTGCTGCGGACATGACCGTGCAGATGAACCCGCAGACCACCACTTCACAGGACGTAACGCAGGACACCGCCGAAACGGAGATAACAGGATATCAGCCGAATATGCCCGTCAGCAAGACGGTATCCAAGTCCGACCCCGCGTTCTCGTTCATCGACAAGATACGCCGCAGCAGGAGCATACTTTCCGAGGCGCACGCGCAGATACTGAACGTCGACGTGTTCAACGGCACGGGCAGCTCCTATCCCGCCGAGCTTCAGAACGTTTCTATCCAGATCGACAGCTTCGGCGGAACGTCGTCCGATCCGCTGACGATATCGTATACTTATAATTACCGCGGCGATCCCGTACAGGGTACCGCGACGATCACGGACGGCAGCGTTTCGTTTACGGCAGGAGGTTAATATATGGATAAGATACGCATACAGCGCAATGTAAAGCGCATTGAGG
>CAJUMS010000099.1 GCA_910587465.1 uncultured Oscillospiraceae bacterium | reverse complement strand
TGGAATGATAGGGTAACGCCTTGAAACGCTTCCCCTGATACTCCGATTGGCAGGGCTGAGAAATTGGCTTTGTCAAAAGCTCGGTGAAGTCGGCTGAGAGATACCGTAATTTGCGAAAGCAGAACGAAAGCTGTTCAGAGGTGAACGGTGTATCCTATAGGTCGGGGGTCTATAAAATGCATATGGTGAGAATGACGGAAACGTCTGACAAAGCTGTGAATGTACGGGTCTATACCTCTAATGCGTAGAAATGTGCAAACCGCCATAGTGCGGTGACAGCGGGGTAAAGTAAGATTTGACGTTATGAAATACCTTGCAATGTTACAGGCATTGCCAAGCTGTCAGGCTCAGAGCAGACACCTAAGTGCATATGTAAAGATAGGATTATCGGAACGTGGCAGCCTACGGTACGCAGAAATGCGGTTTGGACGAAGAACAATAAGCCGATTTAACCGTGGGCAAAGTAGTGGCATTACTGTTGATGTTTTCTGTAATGGAAAACGGAAGGACAGCCACAAGTCAATATTATAAAAGTAATCATAGGTATTAAAATTCATAGCTTCGAGTATGATTAGGATTTTATCCGAGAAAAACAAGCCCGAGAGGGGGAGTTGCCTATGACAAAGAACGCAAAATTAAGGCATTCGGAATATTATGACACGCAGAATTGCTTTGATGAATTATACGCTAAAAGTAAACAGGGTGATGTTTTCACAAACCTTATAGAGATTATCTCCTCAGAGGAAAATATACGGCTTGCGTACAGGAACATCAAGCGCAATTCGGGCAGTCATACAAGCGGAGTGGACAGGCTGAGTATAAAGGATATAGAAAAGCTGTCCACCGAAAAACTTGTTGAGATAATTCAGAGGAAACTTAAATTCTACAAGCCGAAAGCTGTAAGACGGGTAGAAATTCCAAAGCCAAACGGTAAAACCAGACCTCTGGGAATACCGACAATAGTTGACCGATTAGTACAGCAATGCGTCTTGCAAGTGTTAGAGCCTATATGCGAGGCAAAATTTCACGAAAGGAGCAACGGTTTCAGACCTAATCGGTCAGCAGAACACGCATTGGCACAATGCTATCGTATGGTGCAAATGCAAAATCTGCACTTTGTCGTTGATGTTGATATCAAAGGTTTCTTTGATAACGTAAATCATCATAAACTTATAAGGCAGATATGGGCAATGGGAATACGGGACAAACAACTGATATGTGTGATAAAGGCTATGCTGAAAGCACCGATTGTACTGCCGAATGGCAGTATTCAATATTCGATAAAGGGCACTGCTCAAGGGGGCGTAATTTCACCGCTGCTTGCGAACATAGTGCTGAACGAACTGGATTGGTGGATAAGCAGTCAGTGGGAAAGTATGCCTACGCGCAGAGTTTACAAAAACGAGGTCAAGTCAAGCGGTACGGTAGGCAGAAGCAGCGCTTTCGCCGCACTCAGGAAAAGCCGTTTGAAAGAAATGTTTATCGTAAGATATGCGGACGACTTCAAAATATTCTGCCGAAAACGCAGTGACGCAGATAAAATTTTCATTGCGGTAAAGCTGTGGTTAAAGGACAGATTGTCGCTTGAAATAAGCGAGGAAAAGTCTAAGGTTGTTAATCTCAAAAAGCATTACTCTGAATTTTTAGGGTTTAAAATCAAAGCGTTTCGGAAGGGGGGAAAATTTGTTGTAAGGTCGCATATGTCTGACAAGGCTGTAAAACGCGAAACCGAAAAACTGAAAGAACAAATAAAAGCGATTGAGCATTGTAAAGACGCCGAGGACGGAGTAAAGCAAATACTGTTGTATAACTCAATGGTCGCAGGTATTCACAACTACTATCAATACGCAACATTTGTTAATAAAGACTGTAAAACAATACAGTATCGGTTGAACGCAGTTTTATACAATCGGCTAAAATGGCGGCTCGATAAGAGCGGTACAATACGCCGAAAATATATAGCAAAAAGATATGGAGCAAGCCGAATGGTAAGGTTTATAAACGGCGAAGCCCTATGTCCTGTCGGATATGTTCAGACCAAGAACCCGATGTACAAAAAGAAAAAGATATGCAAGTACACGGCAGAGGGCAGAGAGGAAATACACCGAAATCTGAAATTCGATGAAACGGTGATATCTGTTCTACATATGCTCGCAAGAGAGTATCTGCCTAACCGAAGTGTGGAATATATGGATAACAGAGTGTCGCTCTACGCCGCCCAATACGGAAAATGCGCCGTTACAGGCAAAGTGCTGTGGATTGATGAAATTCATTGTCACCATAAAAAGCCGTTAAGTCAAGGCGGTACGGATGAATACAAAAATCTGATAATTGTCCATATTGACGTTCATAAACTTATACACGCAACGAAATCCGAAACTATACAAGCATATCTTGATAAAATTAAGCCCAGTAAACCTCAACTCGACAAAATAAACAAACTCCGAGTGTTAGCGGGAAATCCCGCAATATAATTGTTTTGATAACTTTGAAAGTAATATCAATCTGATGAAATTGTAATATTGATGGAACGCCGTGTGCGGTGAAAGTCGCATGCACGGTGTGGAACGGGGGAAAACTTGGAGATTACTTCAAAGAGTTACCTATCGTTATCGAAACATTTTCTTATTTCGCTGATTTTTCAACAGCTTTACCGTGAGATACTGACAGTTGCCGATGAGAAAGGCGGTCAGCTTGACAAGCGCGTGATGATATATGCCGATGAGCTCGGCACTTTGCCAAAAATTGAGGGCATCGAAATGATGTTCTCGGCATCGCGTTCAAGAAAAATATCTATCGTGGCAATAATCCAATCCCTTGCACAGTTTGAAAAAACATACGGCAAAGAGGGCGCGGAAATCATCGTCGACAACTGTCAATGCACGCTGTTCGGAGCGTTCGCACCAAACTCCAAGACCGCCGAGGCAATGTCTCAGAACCTCGGCAAGCAGACTGTTCTCAGCGGAACGGTAACACGCTCAAGCAGCAGGGACGGCAGCAACCGTCAGCTTCAGATGATCGAACGTCCGCTGATGACAGTGGATGAATTAAAATCCATGCCGAAAGGTCACTTTATTGTGATGAAAACAGGCTGTCATCCGATGAAAACAAGGCTGAAACTGTTCTTTAAGTGGGGCATTAAATTTGAAAATGCCTATTCGATTGAGGAAAAGTCTGAGCGTAAGGTTAAGTATGCGGACAGCCGCGAGGTAGAAGCAGCGGTGTTGGAGAAGTTCCCGCCGAAGTCAGTACCCATTGAGTTTATGAACGGATTTGATGTTCCTAACGGGGACACTGTCTCCAGAAAGCATTCACCCAAAACGCGAAAAAGAGCAACATAAAGATTTTGCTTTCCACCAATTTTATAGCCTGTAGTATATCAATGCATGCAGATTTCTAAGCATAATTTTGTTGCTGACAAGGCAAAAATCCGCAGAAATACTGAATTCGTAGAGTTCAGCCTGTTTTATTACCCAAAAATGGGTTAAGAATACTGTTTTAAGAGAATTTCAGTAACTATCTCCCTTGAAAGCGGCACAGCAATTTTTTTTAATGCTCTCAATGGTATTTGGGTTTAACGTATTTAGGGAATACTGTAGGCAACCTCTAAAAACCTCTTTACAAAACCAAGCAAAAGGAGTATAATTAAGGGCACCTCTAAAAACCACCGACTAAAGCCTTAGCGCCTCATATGCTTGCATATTTTCCGTCATATCGCACAAATTTTCCTTGACAGGTGCCAGCCTGCGTCAAATTTATGCAATCTGACGAAAAATCTGACTGCGCATCTGAGGCACTATGGTTTTTAGAGATGCTCTACCGATGATCCAATTAAGCATTTCCAAAATAGCAATGTAAAATTTGAACAAATCGTTTAGAGATGCGATTTCAAGTTCAAATTGCGGAAACGTTTAATTGGCGGAGCAATAGTTTTTTGTTATCTGGTGAATAATTAGTTTTTGATGTTAAAGGATGACGATTGATCATCGCGTGAGCATTAATCAACAAAAGAAATACACTCTACAACAGTTTTAGAGAAAAATATTTTTGCTGCTACATAACTTATAAGTGAAACAGAAATCAAATTTGCGGCAAACAACGAAAATGCAAGTAAAATTCCAGAAATCGGTGTGTTCATAATTAAAATAACAATTAGACCACATATTATTCCAAGCACTGATGAAATCGCAATAGATAGCCCATTTTCAATGAAAATAATTTTTGTCAACTGAAAGTTTGTAAGACCAATAGCCCGTAGACACCCAAATATATCTCGCCTTCGAACAATCCGTGAAAATGCTGTTATAGCGCAAAATAGAATTGAAAAAAACGACAATCCTATTGAAATTACTAGGGAAATCTCTCTAAGTGAATAAAAAAACTTTTCATAATTTTCGCGTTCTTTAGAAAAGTCATATACATTGAGAAACTTTCCATAATACGACTCAAATTCGTCAATTATTTCATAAAAGTCATCATGGTTACCGATTATGGAATAAACATCGGAATAATTCTTGGTAACATTTACAGAGTCAAACGCCTTTTCAGACCATAAAAAACCGCCTTGTATACATTCAGACAACATATTCTCGCTTTCGCCAATATCAATTAATGCCGTTACAGTTACTTCAATTTCATGATAGGATATTTCATCATATGACGGAGCGTTGATATTTTCGTTTATTGCAAATGCCAGGGTAATTTTATCACCAACTGAATGTGTGGATTCATCCTGTGAATTTACACAAATAGCAATACTTTTACCGTTCTGAAGCTCATCAATGTCTAACTTTCCGCCTATCGTATTTTTTTTGAGCAAATTGATGGTTTCATCATCAACCCCTAATAGTCTGCCCTCTACGAGATTATTTAAAGGGAAGCCGAGTATTTCCCTGTCGTGAATAATCTGCTCATCAACATTGCTCGGGTTTAAAGGTTCCTCTGTTACCTCATAAACGTATAGTGATTTAATGCCAATAATTTCATCGGTTTTTTCCTTCAACAAATTATATTCTTGATTAGACAAACCCGCTTCACCATACAAAGAGATGTTTAGTGAGGTAACTGTATGCGGAGAAAAATTCAGCAGCACATCATATACGCGCTTGCTTTTATTTAAATAATCCTCAGCATTTGCCATTACAGAGGAAGAAATTAAAAGTATGAACAATGCAAGAAAAAGCGAAACACTAGACATAGCAATTTCTTTTCCATTCAAAATATAGTTTTTTATTGAGTAAAGCAAAATCGGATTCCCAGTTGAAAAATTTGTCGTTCTGACTTCCTTGCATTTTACTGAATAACTTAGGTTCTCGAATGTGGTCTTTTTGATTTCTACGCCTATGAAGAAGGAATAAGATATTACAACCACAGATAAGCAAACAGCAAAGCAAATCAAGCAAATCAAGCAATTACCATACAAGCTACCCAAAGAGCATTGCAATGCATATCCCAATACTGAACCAAGCGCAATCGAGGGAACATTCAAGATTAGAAGTCTCGTAACATAAAACACAAAAATATCATTTGTGGAAAAGTTAATCGACTTCCAAAGACCTATCGTCTTCTCCTCACCTTTTTTGATTATATATGACAATGCAATCATAGCAACAAATGTGAAAACACTCAATGTTAGAACGAGTATAATTATACCATTGTTAAAGTTTCCCCCTGAAATTGCTGAAAAAATGTCGTAGTTATCTCGGTTGTTAGGGCAAAATAATATGTTACTGTCGGATAACTCTATTTTTTCATTTTGTATAACCGGTAAAAAGTAATATTTTGCTGATTCACAAATCTCATTTGCTACAATTGCATTTACAAACGGTACATTATACTGTTGTATGTCCCATTGCGTTGCGGAGATGTTTTCGTATGCTCCGCTGATAGTGAACTTCTTTGTTTTTTCATTAACCGTCAATTCAATGGTATCTCCAATTGTTTTGTCACAAAACATCACACTTAGTAGTGATTTTTCAAGCATTATTTCATCATTGTAAACGGGAAATGTGCCCTCCGTTATATGTAGACTGCAAAGCTCTGTTGCTTTTTGATCAAATGTACCACCAACAACTTTCCTTTTTGTTGAACCATTATTATCTTCGGACTGAAAATATACAGAAATAATGCCAATCGTTTTACAATTTGAATTTCCAACGATTTCGTGTAACCCCAGTTCATCGGTACAATATATGCCATCGTGTAAACCAAATGTGTTTTCAAGCATATTATTGTTATAAATTACATTGGAATAAATCATAGTAATCTCAATTGAAAAGAAAAATGCACAAAGAAAGGTTCCAATAGTGGCTGAAATAGTTTTCTTTTTGTTAAAAAGTATGTTTTTAAGCACAAGTCTTAGTATGTATTTCATTTTATACAATCCTTCCATCACTAATTTCTATTATCCTTCCACCTTTTTCCGAAAATTCCTTGTCATGAGTAACAATTACAATCGTTTTTTTAAGTTCTTCGTTCAGACTAAGCAAAATGTTTTGAACTGCCTCGGAGGATTTGCTATCTAAATTTCCCGTAGGTTCATCACATAAAACAACCTTTGGATCCATCATTAATGCTCTTGCGATTGCTACCCGTTGTTGTTGCCCTCCGGAAAGCTGTGATGGTAAGTGTGAAGTTCTGTTGCTCAGTCCTAATGTTTCAATAAGATAATTAAACAGCTTCTTGTCAACGGTCTTTCTCTGTAGCATGGCTGGGTACTTTATGTTTTCTTCTGCTGTTAATTCAGGAACTAAATTATATTCTTGAAAAACATAACCAATGTGGTCACGCCTAAATAGTGATAAGGCACTTTCCGAAAGAGATGATATTTCTTTTTCGTTGTATGTTACATTACCAGAAGTAGGTTTATCAAGACCGCCGATGATGTGAAGAAGAGTTGATTTCCCCGAACCGCTTTTTCCCACGACAAAAACAATTTCTCCATCGTTAATTACGAGAGAGCAACCATCAAGAGCATTTATTTTGTTGTCCGTTCCGAAATTGTACTCTTTAACAACATTGTTTACAGTAATCATTATTATAATCCGCCTTTCTGCGAAAGGCACCAATTAGGTTATGAAAAGGTACTTTCGCTCAATAAAATAATGTGGTATAATAGTAGTTGAGGGAAGCGGTCAACTACAGAAACCGAGGAGGTGAGTGGCGGGGCTGAATAGCGGCAACCCCGCATTATTATATGGTTCGGTTCTCCGTTAAGGCATCAATGAATGGCGCAAACAAACAGCCCGTAAACTTATCTCTTTCAAATCGACTCGATTTTGCCGGAGGATCAGTCAATGCCGTTTCTCTCAAATTTATTGAGGAGGTAAACTATGGCATTTAAAATCTTCCGAAAGAACTGTTGTGGTCTGGACATTCACAAAACGTGGATCTATGCCTGTATCGGAATAACCGATTCCAACAGCCGCACAGAATACAAGCAAGCTCGCTTTTCCTCATTTTCAAAAGGACTACGGGAGTTGGCTGACTGGCTTGCGAAATATTCCTGTACAGAAGTTTGTATGGAATCTTCCGGTAAATATTGGATTCCTGTTTTCAATATTCTTGAAAAAACCTGTTGGGTCACGCTTGCTCACCCCAAATACACAAAACCGCAGAAGGGCAATAAAACTGACCGCAAAGACGCGAAATGGATATGCGATCTGTTTATGTGCGATATGATCAAACCGAGCTTTATTCCACCGCCGGATATTCGACATCTTCGTGATCTTTTGCGATTTCGTATGAAGCTGACTTATCAGGTTACCGGTATGAAAAACCGTGCGCTCAATTGCCTTACCGTTTCCAATCTCAAACTGGATGATGTGTTTTCGGATGTGTTCGGTAAATCCTCGCGTTCCATCATCCGGCAAATTCTTGACTATCCCGGCAAGTCCTTTGATGTAACGCCTTTCATTCATAAACGCTGCAAAACACCTATTGAGGAAATTCAAGCAGCTGTTGATGGCGCAATCTGCTGTGAACAAGCGACAAAACTTAAAATCTGCCTTGACTTTATTGATGAGCAGCAAAAGCGTATTGACAAACTTGATTCCGAAATATTCCGGATTAGCGAACCGCATACCGCTGTGCTTGATCTGATCAGAACCGTTCCCGGTTTTTCAAAAGAGCCTTTAACAGCTATCCGCATATTATCGGAAATCGGCGCGGATATGTCGGTATTTCCCACATCCAAGCACCTCGTTTCATGGAGCGGCTGTTGTCCTCGCAACGACAGCGGCGCACAAAAGGTCAAATCCACAAGAATATCCCGTGCCGGATCTTTTCTCAAGCCGATCCTTGTACAGATCGCAAACGCGCTTATCAAATCCAAAGACCACCCCGAATTTGGGGAACGTTATCGCAGAATAAAACCTCGCCGCGGGCACAAGAAAGCGATTATCGCTGTTTGCCGTATGCTCCTGACCGCTATATGGAACATACTTTCCAAGCTTGAGCCTTATTCCGCAAACGGCTATCTCTCCGACAAACTTACCGAACATTCTGTTGTCATTTCCAAATCGGAAGGGCTTGCTCTACTTAGAAAACGCGGATATATCTTCAAGGATGAACTTGCCGGCACCAGTTCATAGCCATCTCACAATTGTTTTTTTGCCGTTTTAGGGCGGCTTACTTTTGTGCGCCCTTTTTTCGGTGCTGTCGGTTTTACTGATTTTCAAACTTTT
>CAJUMS010000098.1 GCA_910587465.1 uncultured Oscillospiraceae bacterium | reverse complement strand
AAAAACTCGTTTTTTTTGAGAAAATTGTGTAAAGTTATATTGACAAAATCAAGATGATGTATCTTACTTAATTCGGCATTAAGATCATACAAATTGCTGTCTGTGTTTTTGAACTTACTTATCTTTTCTATACTCAGATCATAACTGTTTCTCAGCTTATTTAATGAACTATATGCAATTTTTTGATACGATTTTTGGCGTGAAAAAACCATATAATTCATTATCCCCATAAGAATAATATCGATAACAGATAAGAAGACATCAACCAATGCGCAGGTACTGATTTTGGCATATTCCTCATTATAAAACCAACTCATCACCACATTTTCGTTGTTTATGACCGCATCATCGCTATAATATAACGTAGAATTTGTAATATGTTGAATAATACCCAAAAGCACAAGATTAAAAATGATTATAACAGTTGAAAGAAACAAAATATTAAAAAACAAATCGAAAAGCTGGGATTGAAATTTATTCAAAATATTTTTCATCCTAATATTTGATTCCCGTTCACCTTTCAACTCTCCCCATACAAACGCGTACGAAGCTGCTGTTAATCCAAACATCGTTCCAACAACGCCAACAATTGAACCGAATATAGTTGATGCGTACTGATCCAACCGTATCCCGAACTCGTATCCACACCAAAAATATTCAATTAAACAAATTGTGGTTAAGCATAATAGGATCAATAATTCGAATAGTGTTCTACTCAATTTGTGCGGATTAGATCTAATTGTCTTATCTTTTTTTGACATCCCCTACAATCTCCTCTATTTTTTCTGGCGATAGTCTCCCCTCACCGTTGTTAAAATTATATAAATATTCATCTCTGCACGAACAATCATTCACGCTGTCTTTCAATAAACTATCCAACAGCTCCTTTCTGGCGCCGCCGCTGTTTGCCCCACGAAATTCTCGATAAAACGCAAAAATCTTTTCATGACATTTTTCACAGTCTTTTGGCGGCAGCAATGGATACTTATCATCCTCATAGAAATTCTTTCTATCGCCAAACCATGAAAGTGAGACCCTGTCCAGATAATCGACAGGTATGCGGTCAAGGACGTCAACAAGCTGCCAATGTGAGATCTCGGAGTAATACCCCGCTTTGTATATATCATACATCAGTGTAAAAGGCTTTATATTTGAAGGAAATACTACAACGCTGTGCGCTCCGTTTGAAAACGCCCATTCAATTGATTTAACCGCAGATAAGGTCTGATCTTTTGTTGTAATAAACGGTGCTCCTAAAAAAACATTAAGGCTGACTTTCATTCCCTCATTGCAAATAAACATCATAGTTTTCTTAAGTTCCCCGAGATCCATAACCTTTCCAAGACAGTTTGAAAGAATATATTCATCGCACGACTCATATCCCATTTCGATAGTTATATTGAACTTATTCCCAAGGACATTTTTTATTTTGATCAATTTTTCAAGAGTTACCGTGCTATAATGTGTTTCAAAAATTATATTATCAAAGCTACACTTCGAGACAAAGTCCAAAATAACGTCCAGACATTCACTTGATATTTCATATTCATCAAGAACGCTTCCATAAGAGCCAAACAATATTGTCTTAACGCCTGACAAAGCAGGACGCAATGTCTCTTCCAATGCTTTCTCAAGCTCTGTGGGCGTAAGATTTCTTCCAACGCCATAATCGCACATCACGCACGCTCCGCTCTCTTTGCTGAACCGACAGCCTTGGCTTTCAATACAGCAATGCAAAAAACTGTCGGATGTATGCCACAAGGTCAGATACTTTCCGAGAGGAGTGCAAGGTCTCCCTTTGTGAGCGTTTAAATTTGCATAATTCAAATGTTTCATAATCAATCTAGCCTTCTCCGCGCATCAAAGAACGCGGCAAGCTCAGCGTATTATTCTGACATGGGATACACTGAGGTCCAAGCTCCAGACCGTACATGTCACAAATCGCCGTTGCCTTGTAAAACAAAGCCAGCAGTTCCGAATTTGTCAAAGGAACAACATTTTCGGCAATTGTTCCCGGAATAGGACGAAACACCGATAAAATCGGCGCTGCCCCTATCGAGCATATCTTTTCTATACCCTCTAAAAGGGAACTCATAGGTTCAAGTCCTACAACAAATGATGAGCGCACCGCTCCGGTACTTCCCCACAGAGTTACAGCATATTTCAGCATTTCAAGATATCTGCTAAGCGGTATAGCCCCTTTTCCGGGCATCCACTTTTTCGCAAGCTCACGATCCCAGATCTCAATATTAAACGCAATCTCCGTAACACCCGCCTTGTAGTAAGCATCCAAAACATTCGTTGAAAACGGAGGAACGCACATTACATATATCGGATATTTACAATCTCTGTTGATATAATTTGCAATATCAACAATCGATTTGGATTCCTTATCGCATGAATCGGAACGTCCTCCGATCAAAAAATGCCTAAATTTATAATCGGAGCTTTTGTACAAATCAATGGATTCGCATATGTCGTTAAAATCAAAAGAAAACTCATGATCCTCCACTTCGCAGAACTTGCAACCCACGCTATGTCTAACAAAATCACAATTGCACGAATGTTGCACACGCACTCTGTCGGTAGCCAAAAGACAAATATCTCTTACAGCCTGCCCCGAGGAAGTTTTTTTCTTCCTTACCTCATCCTCGGGCTTAACATCGACATCGGCTATAAATTCATTTATAAAGTAAAGCTTCAAAGAGTCATTTTCCGCCTTCAGTTCAAACGGCGACAGATCCGAAAACTTCACATTGATAGGAGCATTGATAACGATCTCGCCCAATTGAATATCTATAGCGTTATATACCGCCTCACGCATACCGCCGCGATCGCAAAAAAATTTTTGCGCTTGTGTTGAAATATGTACACCCTGATTGATAAGGGCTATTTTAGTATATAAAATATTCTTCTCATCAACTATTTTTTCCACCCAGTCATCGCTTATATCAGTGATATTCGGATGAACCATTACTTTGTTGTCCGACGAAACGGAAACAATGTTTGAATTAAAGATCACCCTCTCAAGCGTTGCATAAGGAGCTATCTCATAATCATAATTCAACCCCTCGTCCAATACATCAACCACATCGGCGCGTAATTCGAACTCTCGATAGTGCGCTCTCGGTCTATGTCCATCCTTGTCGGCAATATATGTAAAACAACTGTAAGGCACAATCAAATCATCAACAACACAGCTCGGCTTATCACATGTAAATGCTTCATAATTTAACTCTGGCATACTCGGCAAATTCGCATTATTCAAAGCCATATTCAACAAAATGGTTGATCCTTGAAATCGATTGTTCATTTCAAGAATTCTGACCTCGTTTCCAACAATCATCGCGTCAACTCCGGTAATACCTCTGTACCCTTCACATTGAAGCTGCCTGCACATTTTTAACATATAGTCCTTGAACGTTTGCAGCAGCCCTGCATCAATATTTTGAGCAGCAATATAATCAGCACCTTGATACAACAGCTTATAGCTGTTCAAGCGCATAATTTGTATAGAGATCGGGAAAATTAGAATATCATCTTTATAAATTATCGCATGGATATTAAGCGGAATATTACTTTTTTCATATCCAGAAACCATATATCTCTCGCTTTGAGATAATTTGTGAGCAACCGTCAAACAGTTTTGAAATGTCAATATAAAAGTGCCTTCTCCGCCTGAAGCTTGCACTGCCTGAATAACAAATGTATCATATCCAACAAACAAGTTGCACAAATTTTCATAACTACACTGACTGCCAAAAAGCAATTTTGAAATTTGCACATTGCACATTGATTTAGCCCAATTACGAAAAGCAATTTTATCATTCATTTTGTCCATTAGAGCCTTCTCATTAAGACAAACTGTACGTTCTACAATCTCCTTGCTACAATTGAAAGCTTGATTGGGATCATATGACATAAACCTCACATCCGGATTTTCGTGAACTTTATTCATAAGCTCATCATCAATAAATCTAACCTGATCCTCATTAAAAACGTTGTGGTTGATTCTTCTCTTTCTACTTGAGCAATATGATGAATTGCTACCAACCCCACTACCGTATAAAGTTACTGTACCATTGAAAAAATTACCTGTATATGCAAAATCCTGTTCCCTAGGTCCGACTGCAATAAACATACTCACAAATGCCTCACACTTATTATAATATATGACGATGTCTTGAAATCTTGTCAACAACTACCGCCAAATAACACTCTACATAGTTAATTATATCATAATTTATTTGCATTTTCAAGACCTTTCTTCTATTTTTCACAAATTTGCCCACAGCCTTCCGCTGTGGGCACTATCATTAAAGGTAAACCACTAATCCGAACACAGGCTTACCGGGGTAGAATACGAAAAAATCCGAAGCACCATCGTGTTTCGGATTTATCCAGTTTGGCTCCCCCGACTGGACTTGAACCAGTGACACCCTGATTAACAGTTTCCCCTTATTTCATTTGTGCATTTTGTATATTTACTCCCTCCGATGAGTTCCCGATCGGAGCTCCTATCTCGTCATTATGCATAAAAATTTCAAATAGATCAAATCATCATTTCTTTTCTCTTGCTTACTTCTCTTTTCTTTGCTTGCCAAAGAAAAGAGAAGTAAGAGCGCCGCTAGGCTAAATCTATAATGAGGATTGAAAACGGTTGGAAACTTTCTCGGTCTGGAGCGAGGAACGAGCGGAAGATCGGGAAAGTTTTCAATCATTTTTAGGACTCCGATATATTTACTTTGGCTCTCGTAAGCCTGCCGAAAACCGTCGCGTTTTCGGCTCTACCCCCTTCGGTTAACAAGGGGGTAGAGTGTACAACAGAATACACCTCGCGCCGCTTCACTTTGCGGCTTTGAAAGGATTGGAATATGGACGAAAATATTATTCTTATTGACTGGTTCTCCTTTAGCGTAAAAGAAATGGATCATGTCGCGCTTATAAGCTGGCTTGGACTATCCGATGTTGATTGGCAGTCAAAAGGCGGTCGACGTGGTTACAGTTCCTCAAAGACATTCGGAAAGATATGGATCATGTACGACGGTCAGATCGTTAAAACTGAAAAAGGTCTAGTAGATATGGGCGTTTGTGTAGAGATGAGCGGACAAGGCTGCCGCCAGTACGAAACGTCCGGGAACCGTTCGCTTGAAACCTTAGTAAACGACGTTTCAAAAATGGAAAACGCAAATATAACCCGTCTTGATATCGCCTATGATGACATAGACAAAAGCGGCAACGGACTATTGAACGTTGGAAAGATCGAACGCCTCGCCCGTATCGATCGCTATATATCCAAGTTCGGAAAAAAGTCCGGTGAGTGGTCGGGTAAGCACAGCGACGGCAGCGATAAAGCACCGCTCGCCTACTCCGTATACTTCGGCTCTCCGCAGTCGCACGTGCGTTTCCGTATCTACGATAAGGCAATGGAGCGCGGCGGTCTGGATTACCATTGGGTACGCTTCGAGATCCAATTCCGCGACAAGCAAGCATACAACTTCATCATCACCCCCGGCAAGATCGGTTACAAGTTCACAGGCGTAATAAATAATTACCTGCGCTTCATCACGCCAAACAAGAATGACACCAACCGCCGCCGCTGGGCTTCTCCTGAGTGGTGGACGAAATTCCTTTCGCACACCGAAAAGGTTTCCGTATTCACTAAAAAGGACGTTGAGTATAACCTCGCCAAAGTTGAGCGCTACATACGCGATCAAGCCGGGAACACGATCTTCACGTACATAAAATGCGTCGGCTGGATGAGGTTCCGCGAGCTTATGAACGAGACCGACCGAAATCTCAACCCGAACCAGCAGAAGCTGATCGCCGAGTACAAGGAGATCATGGACGAGAAAACCCGCGAGTTCTGGGAAAACATGCCCGGCACTCGGATTTAGATGTCGGTGATCTTCAGCATTCTGTGAAGCCGCTTATAAAGCGGCTTTACAAGTCCTCAATTCTTTTATTCACTTCCCGGAGCTGTTTTCTGAACTTCTTGCGTTACCATTCCTAGCAAATGATCTGTACTCACTTTGTAAAGCTGCGCCAACTGTATTACTATACTTACAGGGATATCCGCTTTTCCAAGCTCGTATTTTTCATACATCTTTTTGTTTATCCCTATTATTCCCGCCACCTGCTGTGGTGTAAGCTTATTATTTATGCGTTCTTCTATCAGCTTAAAGTTTGCTATTATAGGTAGCAATACTTTTTCCTGTCGTACCTTTTCGATTTTTTTGTCAGTGCCATAAACTGTAATTATTGACAGGAATAACTGTAAAGTAAGGTCTACTAAGTAAAATGGTATTCTATCTGTTTTTCCTATACCTATTAGTCCCATTATTAAGAGAAAATAAAGTATTACTAAAATCATTGTGTATATTAACATCATTATAACACTTCTTTTCCCTTTCGATGCCAAATAATAAGCTATCAACACAAAAATTACTGTTATCATTTTCAAGTCCTCCAAAAAAATTTAATCTTACAGCCTGAGCTGCGTATTAACCAATTTGTTCATTCTGTCCGCGATCTTCTTCGATCTTGCCGAGCAGAATATAATCCGTAGAAACTCCGAAAAAGTTCGCAAGCTGCACAAGTTCTTTGATTGGAAAATCTCTACTTCCAGTTTCCCAACGTTGGTATTGCTGTTGTTTTACTCCCAGCACCTCGGCAACCTGTCTTTGGCTTAAATTTGCGTTAAGCCTTAGCTCTCTAATTCTTTCCTTGTAATTTTGCATAAAAATGCACCTCCTAAATTGTTTGTTCATACAAAAATCCTTTTGTACCATTGACATCACTACCTTGCGGTTGTATAATGTATTTAGCCACAACCTCTCGGTTGTTCCACGTGGAACAATTCCGAATGGCAAAACCCCGACAACGGGGAAAATATGTAAAACCCAATAACAGGGTAGAAAGAAGGAAACGAAATGTACATAAGCGTAAAACCCGTAAACTTCACCGACGAAGAGCTTGAAAAGCTCTACAATATTTTAAGTGATGAGTTTGACGACTTGTCCGAGGGATTGGACGACATGCAAGACAACCCATACGTTCCTCACGACTTTGACGGAATAGTCGGTGCTTTGAACGATATAAAAGCTATGATGCATAAAATCTCCGATTCCGGTCTGTTTAATTAAATCACTTCTTTCAAAGTCCGTTAGCGGTTCGGACGAAAAACCAACCGCCGCCAAGCTTCCCGTTTAAACGGGGGTTACACCGTCGAGTTTCTCCAATTGAAGTGTATTAGTAAAGAAACAAGGGCTAGCTTGAGATGTTGTGTTCTTTTCAAAACGGTGGCTGTTTGCAGGGGCGGGTTAGAGTAGGAACCTGTGCTCGTTGGTCGTTCGAGGATAACAACGACTACCAAGCGCAACCGCGCTTCACATAAATATTTAAACGCCCGAAAACATGGCAGAAAGTAGGTGTAAAATGGCAAAAGTATTTTTAGAAGGCATTCAGCGCTTGGACTTCGACACCAAGGACGGAAATCACATTGACGGTTACAAGCTGCACGTTACTCTCCCCGATCCTCACGTTATCGGTAAAAAGACCGATACAAAGTTCATCAACTCGGAAGCATGGAAAAATCTCGGTTTTTCCCTCGATGAGATTTCCACGCTTGTTCAGCATGAAGTCGAACTTGAAACCAACCTTGACGGCAAGGTCGTCGGGATCAATCCCATATGACCGCGCCCGACATCACTAACGGCAACGCCGTTATCGAATCAAAGCTCGACGACATCAACACGGCTCTCGGAGATATCCGCATAGTGCTTGACGACATTTACTCGGTATACGACGACCTCCGCACCGTGCTTATCGTCGTCATTATCATGCTCGGAATTATCGCCGGAGCGTGTATCTTCCGACATCTCAGAAAGTGAGGTGCGGAATGGAGCTGCTTCAATTGGGCTTTCTTGGCATTGTCTACGGGTTCGGACTTTCCGGAATAGTCTGGCTTTTCGGTCTGATTTATACCCTCTGTTTCAGTGTCATATTTAAGCATAACGACTAATAAGGAGGTGAAATCCATGCTTAAAAAGATAAAGTCATTTGCTACCAAAGGTTGGAATAAGGCGAAAGCAATGTTTGTTTCCGCAATCGTCGCTGTAAGCGCTGGCGCAATGACCGTTGCAGCTTCGGCTGCTGACGCAACTTCGTCCGCGGATACTACTTCTATTATGAAAGAAGCAGGCGATCAGCTTACCTCTCAGTTCAGCGGCATTGTATCCACCGTTATTCCCGTTATCCTCGGTATTCTCGGCAGCGGTCTTGTTATCTTCGGCATAATCAAGCTTGTAAAGCTTGCTAAGAAGATTTTCGGCAACGTTGCCGGCTAATCCCCCTTTAAGCGGTTCATAGCGATATGAGCCGCTTAAAACTACGTTAAAAACGTGTTCAATAGTGTGTAAGGAGTTGAGGAAATGACTAAAGAACGCATTAACATAACAATAGATCCGTGGCTTTTAAGCTCCATTGATCTTTTATGCATAAATCTGAATTACAGCCGCAGTCAGTTTATCTGCCGCTGTATTACGTATTTCATCAAGCATCATAAGGACGGTGATAAAACATGATCTACCTATACACAGGCACTCCCGGAAGCGGCAAGAGCTACCACGCCGCCGAGGTGATCGACCGCGCGCTCCGGCGCAATCTTCCTGTGATCGCAAACTTCGAGATCAATCGGAACGAGAAGAAGCACAAGGGCGAGTACGTGATGATCGATACTCTGGATATGACCCCCGATTACTTTATGCGCTACGCCGAGGAACACTTCCAACCAGGGCATGGCGAACATCAGGGCATTATCATCATAGACGAAGCACAGATACCGTTCAACAGCCGCGAGGGCTTGAACCGCAACCGCATGAAGTGGATATCGTTCTTCAGCAAGCACCGCCACTATTTCTACGACATCATTCT
>CAJUMS010000097.1 GCA_910587465.1 uncultured Oscillospiraceae bacterium | reverse complement strand
CGAGATTCGAGTGAGTGACTGGAGTTCAGACGTGTGCTCTTCCGATCTAACAATTAAAAGTGTTATATCGTTTTCCGTTGTCTTGGCAATGTCGTTTTCTATGATGTGTTCAAGCGCAATAGCCACCGAAACAACGCAGCCGATTAAAAATATTGTGCCGATTGTTGGAGAAGTTCAACACAACGAGTACTATTCGGAACTTAATCGTAAAAAAGAAGAAAGAATGTATCGAGAGCGTATTTCAATAAATCCAAGCAAGTCTCTGTCAGTTCATCAATATCCGCAAAAAGAAACAGATTTTTGTTGATATGCCTCGCTACAGAGTTTGTTCAGATATGAGGGAAAATATTACTCAATGTCACAGTATGACATTATGGATACTTTCTATCCTAGGGGAAGAATAGACAGAGAAGGATTGGCATGGTATACTATTGATGGAACATCTGCTGATCAATATCCTGCTGCCGCCGCACTTAATGATGCATCAGGGTATGGCTATGCTCCATATCCTTGTGGCACAATGGGATCGGTTTCGCCAACTCAAAAAGATTTTAAGGATAGGATTGTCACTACAATTTCCGATAATCATGGTGTTCTCGCTTGTGGACACTCCGGAAATGAAAAATCCGGGAGTCATCTTCCCGGTTATCCTAATAACGATGTATATCACTGGATTACGGTTTATGGCTATACAAACAGCGGTAATAGTGTATTGATATGCGACCCTGCGGGTAATAATACGGCTGTATTGGGTTCAAGTTTTAAAAATGTAAAAGCAACTTATAGTGTTGATATTGATACTTTTACAGAATTTGCAAGCTATTTCGGTATAATTTGGTAATGGTGGTGTGTACATGAAAAAACATTTCAACATCATTTTCGGCACGGCATTAGCGGTAATATTATTAAACGGCTGCTCGGTTGACGGTGATCTTTCGGCAGACGACTCTTCTTATTTCGACTATACTCAAAGCTCTGAGGATTTGCTTACGGGTGAAACGAATGTTTCCGATTCCTCCTTTGATATGAATATCGAATCGGATAAAGAATACGATTACGAAGACGCCGAAATACGCATTATGTACCCGACAGTTTCTGCTGACGGGTTGTACGATATAAAAAAAATCGATTTCCCCGAAACCATAAATGGTTTGAAATGCGATATCGGCGTGAGCTTGAGGCTTGATATGCCAAGCGCAAGCGAGCTTATTGTGGGTCTTGAGGGTGAAACGCTGCATACCGGCGAGGGACTCGGTCAATTGAAATATTCAGAATATGAATTCGGGATATACAATATTGAAAGCGGTGAATACAAAACGTTGGTAGAGTGCGATACAGAGCGATTTTATAATTTCTATATAATGGCATATGACGATGATTATGTCATTATGAATTGTATTGATAAACGAGCGGGATTGGGTGCTCATTTTGAATTGTATATTTACGATATAGCCGCCGGGACTTTTAAGCCGGTTTTTGAATACACGACGAATGAGGACGGTTACTCTATCGGTAATGATGACAGCAATGTCATCCTGAAGAACGGAAGGATATATTTTGTCGACTGCGGACGCGATCCGGACGGCGGCGATTGGCTTAGGGCATCGCTTTATGAGTATGATATCGAATCCGGCAGGATCGTAAACAGTATATTGGACGCACACCGTCCCATGGAATACGGAGACGACGTTTTGTATTTTTCCTGCGGCGCGGATAATGACGACATTATCAGATCGGTCAGCGGAAAATACGAATTTAAAGTCTACAAGGGACCGGATAACGACTGGGAAATTTCCGACGTCGGCACATACAAAGATCGTTTTTTCGGCTTATACAGCAAGGCGAGGGAAACGTATCACGACGTTGTGTGGGACTGGTCAAGCGATAAGCCGGTGTTTGAGTTTCCGTATATGAATCCCGTAGAGGACTTTATTGTAAGCGATAACGGAATGGCAGCGTTCTGTTATACCTATCCCGACATACCCGTACTGTATGATATAGAAAACGGGAGAGTTGTGGAATTCGACCGCTGTGGAAAACAACGCAGCTATTTTTGGTTCTGTAAGAATTCCGATTCTGCGGTAATGGCGTTTAATAACGGTTCTTCAGAACAGAACGAGTACTATCTTATCTCTCCAAAGAAATAGACAACAAAACCGAGCCATTTCAGGCTCGGTTTTTATATCTTCGGATACGGAGGTTGAAACGTCGATCAGGACTCTTTTCCTTCGATATCGGTCTTAGCCGCTTTCGTGAACAGCTCGTCCACCTTGGCGCTGTCTATCTTTGTCATCAACGAAACAACGATAACTGCCGCCATTGCAAGCACGAACGCAGGTGCGAGCGAGTAGATACCCGTCGCCGCGAGCACGTGAACGTTCTCCCAGATAATTACAACCGCGCCGCCCGTGATAATTCCCGCTACCGCGCCCTGAATAGTCATCTTCCTCCAGAAAAGCGACAACAACATAGCGGGACCAAACGCCGCGCCAAGGCCCGCCCACGCATAGGATACCAATCCCATTACGGAGCTGTTCTCATCAAGCGCGATAACATACGCGATAACCGCTACAAGAATGACCGTTCCGCGCGAGATCCACATAAGCGTTTTCTCGCTCGCGTCCTTCTTGAACAGCTTAAACATATCGTTTGTCACCGCGGAGGAGGTTACCAGAAGCTGGGAATCCGCCGTACTCATTATCGCCGCGAGTATCGCAGAAAGGATAATTCCCGCGATCAACGCAGGCAGCAGCGAGCTTGACAGGAACATGAATATCTTTTCACTGTCGCCCATAGCATTGAACTTAGTCAACAGCTCTGCGTTTTCCGGATTATGAAGGAACATCATACCGAATACACCGACCAGTACCGCTGCGCCGAGGGTTACGAATACCCATATTGTCGCGATAAGACGCGATTTTTTGATCATATCGCTGTTCTTTATTGCCATAAATCGCACGAGAATATGCGGCATGCCAAAGTAGCCGAGACCCCATGCCAGTCCCGAGATAATGGTGGTCACTGCGAGCGAACCGTCTGGAGCCTTAATAAAGCTGAAATAGTACTCCGTAACAGCCTCCGCGTTAAGTGCGCTCTGAAACGCTCCGCTAAGGTCGGGGGTTTTTATGAGCAGCATAACAGGAACGATTACCAATGCTGCGAACATCAGCATACCCTGTATAAGGTCTGTCCAGCATACTGCGAGAAATCCGCCGAGGAACGTGTACGAAATAATTATCAGTGCGCCGATAGTCAGCGAGAGAACATAATCCGCGCCAAATACGAAATTGAACAGCTTAGCGCCGCCGCTGAATGCCGAAGCGGTATAGATCAGGAAAAAGAAGAAAATAATCACCGCGCAGACAAAGCGAACCACCGGCGATCCGCTGAAAAAGCGCTTTTGCAGATACTCGGGAATAGTAATCGCGTCGCCTGCCGCATAGGACATTTTACGCAGTCTCGCGGCGCAAATGCGCCAGTTTAGATAAGTACCGATAAACAAGCCTATCGCGATCCAGCTTTGGGTAAGTCCGCCTACCAATATAGAACCGGGAAGCCCCATAAGCAGCCAACCGCTCATATCAGAAGCCTGTGCCGAAATCGCGGTAGTCCAGCTACCGAGCTGACGTCCGCCGAGGAAATAGTCGTTCATATTCTTCGAGCGCTTGAACGACCATATCCCTATCCCGAGAATGATCAGCGCATACAAAGCAAACGCTATCAACGTAAAAATATTAAATTCCATAAGTTATCTCCTTATAATAATAGTCCAGAATATTATAGCATATTTTTACCGAAAATGCAAGCCATTTCCACAAAAAATTCAAAAAACCGCAAAATCCCCCGGGCTATTGCCCGAGGGATCGTTTTGTAATACCGATATCTTGAGCTTACTTAGCGTTCTGCTCGTAGGACTCGATCATCTTCTTGACCATCATACCGCCGATAGAGCCAGCCTGTCTTGCGGTGAGGTCACCGTTGTAACCGTTGTTAAGAGTTACGCCAACTTCGTTGGCTGCCTGCATCTTGATGTTGTTCAGGTTTGCCTTAGACTGTTTGTTAGACATGATAATAATTCTCCTTGAAATCAATAATAGCAAAGGTAAATCTCAATAAACATAATCACTGCGGAAATATCTCCGCAAAACCTTTGCGCTATTATTATTTTCTCGGCGCGTCGAAATATTAAAGGTAATTGTTGCTCAAAAAGTAAGATTTTGTTTCAATTTTTTCTATATATGAATAACTTGGTTTTTTTAACTCAAAATATACATTATAAAATTACAAAGGAGGATCTTATGGCACAATATAAATGCAATGTATGCGGAGCGGTCTTTGAAGCGCCCAACCACGCCGAGGCGGTATGTCCCGAATGCGGAGTTTCTGGCGCGGAGATCGTGGAGGTGCAGTCTGGCAATCAGAACAAGTACGCGGGAACGCAGACCGAGCGCAATCTTGAGGCAGCTTTCGCGGGAGAGTCGCAGGCCCGCAACAAGTACACGTTCTTTGCTGCTAAGGCAAAGCAGGAGGGCTTTGAGCAGATAGCCGCTATTTTTCAGAAAACCGCCGACAATGAAAAGGAGCACGCCGAGATATGGTTCAAGGAGCTTGGCGGTATCGGCGCGACGTCGCAGAACCTCAAAGCGGGCGCGGAGGGTGAAAACTTCGAGTGGACGAATATGTACGCAAGCTTCGCGAAAACCGCCGAAGAGGAGGGCTTTACCGAGCTTGCGGGAAAATTCCGCATGATTGCGGATATCGAAAAACATCATGAAGAGGTATACCGCGCTCTGCTGAAAAACGTCGAGATGCAGGAGGTCTTTAAAAAGAGCGAGGTCAAGGTGTGGGAATGCCGCAACTGCGGACATATCGTCGTCGGCACGAACGCTCCGTCGACTTGTCCGGTTTGCTCCAAGCCCCAAAGCTATTTCCAGATATGTCCCGAAAATTACTGATAAAAACGGCGGTATCGTGAAATACCGCCGTTGTTTTATTTTTCGTTTACCGTAAAGTAGACCGTATACTGCTCGTCGGTAATATCGTAAAGCGGTATCAGATCAAAATTTTCGGGTTGGTTTATCGTCCGATATGTGCTCTGCTGCCACGGGAACGTGCTGTAAGTGTGCTCGGTAACGTTTACGAGAGAGCTCTCGGGATCGCCCTGTATCCCGCGGTCGCTTGGGCACAAGCCCGCAAGAACTACGGGACCCTCAAGAAACGCCGTTAGATTTGGCATATCGGGGAGAAAAGAAGTCGTCAGCGCCGCGGGGAAGTACACGCTCACCATGTCGTCCGTCCAGTGCCGCGATATGTTAATATAACCGCCGTCAACCGTGACCTTGACAGCCTCGCCGTTCAGCTGCACCGAAGGCTCTCCCTTCACCCAATCGGGAACGCGCAGCGACAGAGTGAATTCCTCGGGAGATTTCGCACTGACGTTGATTTTCAGATACCACCTCGACATACGGCTGTTATCGGTTTCGTCAAAAAGCGCGCCGTCGTTGTAATACTTCATATCTATATTCTGCGTTATCGTAACATTTTCGGAACGCTCGTAGCATGAATTTATATACTGCTCGACAAATACGCGCCCCTCACCCTCATACCAGCAGAGCATGGGATACAACGTATGCGCCTGTACAGTGGTACCGTGACAGCACCAGAAATCGTGTGTCTTGCTCCCCCACTTCTTCACGCTCCCCGCCTTAAGCGGCAGGAAATACGCCGGCATTCCCGTGAATTTGTTCTGCTGCGCGAGAAAGCCGTTGTAAATGTTCTTTTCGATATAGTCGGCGTAGCTCTTATCACCCGTGAACCTTAACAGATAATCCGCAAGCCTTACCATATTGTATACCGTGCAGAATTCCTGCGTGCGCTCGCCGATAAACGCGCCGAGACGCTTGGGAGCTATCCAATACTCGCCCGAGTTCTGGCCGCCCGTGCAGAACGCCTCCCTGTCGGTGACCGCGCACTTCCAGAAAGCCTTTACGAGACCTAGCCACCTTTCATCGCCCGTGACCTCGTACATAGCCGCCGCGCCGTGCGCCCACGGTATGCTCGCGTTGGCGTGGCAGTCGGACAGCGCGTCTTCGCCGTTTTCCAGCTTTTGGAACAGCGACGGGTGCGAATACCTTTCGGCAAGCCCGCGATACTTATCGTCACCCGTCAAACGGTACATTCCCGCCCAGACCTCCAGCATACCGCCCTCCTCGCCGCTGTAAACGGCGTGGGAGTTCTTAGTCTGCATTTCTACCGTCCAGCGGACGTACCAATCCGCGGCGCGGCCCAATATCTCCGCCGCCTTGGAGCTTTTGGCGTAAAGCGCGCTGTGATACAATCCGAGCAGGGTCTTGTGCATGGTATACTGCGGCGACCAGATGTATTCGTCGCCAGATAGCTTGGCGAAATACTTTTCGGGTATAGAGCCGGCCCACTCGCCGCCGTTCAGCTTCTGACAGCGCTCCAGCTCGTCTATAACGATATCGAGCTTTGCTTTCAGCTCGCGGTCGTTGTTCTGCGCGTAAAGCATTGCCGCTGCAGACATCCAGTGCCCGAGGAAGTGACCGCGCAGCTGACACGCTGGCGACTCCCAGCCAAGGTGCATATCCTCGAGATTACGGTCTACGCGGATCGCCGCCTCAAGATAAAAATTTTGCAGCAGCGACTCGGTCTTAAGCTCCATAAGATAAGCTCTGTTTATATCGGCACGCTCCTTAAACAGTCCCGGGAGCAGGCGCGCGTTTTCGGGTCTAATCTGTCGTATCATTGCTTTCCTCCGTTGTTAATGGTTTCTCCACGGGTTCGGACGTATCGGATGTTTCATCGGAGGATGACGTGCTTGCGGACGGGGTCTCGGTTTTTACCGTTATCCTGTCGCAGGTGTACTCGAACGCGTACTTAATCACGTCGTCCGTCGACATTTCGGTGAACCAGTACTCGTTCATGCCGTCCTCAAGTATCCACTTGAACTCGACCGCAAGCTTTTCGGCATTCGCTCCCGAATAATAGACGGTATATCCCACGTCCGCGCTGCTTGCCTTTTCGGCGAAATACATCAGCAAAAACGTGTCCTCATTGTTAATATGCTCCTTGTACCAGTCGACGCAGTATTTTACCTTGTCGTCATCGGTTTTCAGGCTTGAGTCGTACTTCTTGAATACAACATACGGCTGTATTCCGAGCTTGTCATACACGAATTTAAGATTCTCCCCCGCCGTTTTGGCATCGTTGAACCATTGCAATTCATCAACGACGCAATCGGGAGCAAAGGCGTTTGCGGGCTTGTTCTTGGCAAGCGTCAGCACGGGAATAACAGGCTCGGACGGCTTCGGGGGAACATAGCTCGAGGTAGTACTGTTATCGGAATTGCCCGTTGTCGACGTATTTGACGGAGTTAATGACAAGCTACCGCTTGAGGTGCTTGTCTGTGTACTGCTGCCAAAGCCGCTCACATCGCTGTCGGTATCCTTAACGCAGCCGTTGCAGGAACTTCTGAGCACGTTCAGCAGCACGATAAACAGAACTATCCCGACTACAATGCCGCCTATCGCGATATTCGTGCAGCCGTTCCTGCGATAGCTGCTAGGACGTTTTGGCGACGGCGAAGCATATCTGTTTCCTCTCGCCGCGCCAGGTCTGCTGCCTGCAGGTCTCGGCGCGACTGTCGGTCTTGCGCCCGCGGGTCTTGACCCCGAGGGACGCGCTCCTCCGCTGCGCCCCGCTCTGCTTTGTCCTCCGCCAATCGGTGTGGGTCTACGCCCTCCGCTCTGCGGACGGTTTCCGCCGTTTCCTCCCGATATGCCCATTTTGCTACGTCCTTTCCGAAATTATTGTTCGTTTTATTGTTTGTTAAAATAGTCGATACCACTGTCGGGATTGAAATATGTGCGCAGATAGCCGTCTGTTGAGACTACCACAAACTCGTTGGTGCTCTCGATATAGTATACGTCGTCGCCGTCCTCGGCTTCGGTCTTGTGAAGAACGTCGGGGTGCGAGACAACCGCAGCCGCAGCTTTTTCGTACTCCTCCGCCGAAGAAAAGCCCATTTCAATACCGTGCTTTTCGTAGTGCTGTTTCAGCAGCTTTTGATTTCTGAAACGCAGCTGTACCGCTTCGGGAGCACTTTCCGCAGGCACGCTCTCCGAGCTGCTTTCAGGCGGTATGCTCTCGCTTTGCGATATACTTTCGGTTTGTACGGCGCTTTCGCTTTGTGATGTGCTCTCGCTCTGCGGTGTGCTTTCACTTTGCTCCGTACTCTCGTTTTGCGTTGTGCTCCCGCTCTGCGATGTACTTTCGGTTTGTGCAGTGCTCCCGCTTTGTTTCGTACTTTCGTTTAGCGGCGTGCCCGCGCTTTGTGACGAATTCACAATACTTGACTGAGAATAGCCGCTCTCGGGCTGACTTGAAGTATTATCTTTCCAACCCGTCGACATAAAAAACAGCACCGCCATCGCCAACGCGAGTATAGAGCCTAAAATTATCAAACGCCGTTTATTGTCAGAATTCATATGTATTCTCCCGATTTTATGTACTTTTTATTATATTATAACCTATTCGACAATTTTTTGCAAGTACTAAATTATAATCATCACTAATTTGTAAGAAAAAAGCGGCAGTCGGGAGTTCTCCTTTCTGCCGCCTTGTTCATTCAGCCGACCTCTCGGCGATATCGAGCATAAGCTCAAACACGCGATTTTCCGCGTCCTTTGGTACATAATATGACGTCAAGCCCGTATAGTCGACCTTGATATTATCGGAATCGTCGTCGGGCGAACTGCTTTCGTTGCGCTTCAGCAGCGAGATAAGCTCCTTGACGGGAGCGCTGTTCATATCCTTGCGGTAGATATTTACCGAGATGCTGAATGCTGCGGTAGCCCCAACACATTTTATCTCCATAATCAAGGTGTTGATTTTGTCAATATAACTTTACACAATTTTCTCAAAAAAAACGAGTTTTTTGG